>NZ_JBSYXP010000005.1:0-353448 GCF_054172105.1 Methylolobus aquaticus | reverse complement strand
CTTTCCGTTTTGGTGCTGGTATTTTTCAGCGTGAGGGTTTTCGAGGTGCTGGTGGTGAAAATCTGCTGATCGGGGAAAGCCAGGTTCGTGGCGGACAAGGTCACGGCGGAGGCGATGGGGGCTGCTGCGACGAGGAGGGAGGCGACAGCGGCGGCGGTTTTGGTATTCATGAGACTCACCCTTGGATTTTGGTCTTATGCAGAGAAGTGGTTTCAGTTCGTTTTGGGTCGGAGTATTCGCTGCGGTGAGAAACCCGAGTTGAACTGAGCGTGACCAAACTCTAGTAAGGGCCCTGTCCGGGCTTGGCGGGAAAACGGTGATTCAGGTCACAATTCCGGACGGTGCGTGGGCGAGGGGCTTGGGGCGGGAGAGCACCGGAGCGATCGCCCACGGCCGGGGCGACGTTGCCGTCAAGCCGCGCGACGCTTGGCCGTCACGGGCCAAGGCCGTGGCTTCCCGGTTGCGCGGGCAGGACAGGGAGCGAGGGCATGACCGGCGCGAAGCCGAGCCGTGTTATTCCGGCCGGGAAGGCCGGAGTTTCGTCACAGACGCTGGTCTCGGTCTTTGAAGCGAGGGGGTGAGCCTGCCCGTTGGCACGGGGTTGG
This sequence comes from Methylolobus aquaticus, assembly GCF_054172105.1. Lineage (NCBI taxonomy): Bacteria > Pseudomonadati > Pseudomonadota > Gammaproteobacteria > Methylococcales > Methylococcaceae > Methylolobus > Methylolobus aquaticus. The sequence goes on along the minus strand of NZ_JBSYXP010000005.1, from coordinate 352,843 downwards.
CGAATAAGACCGGGGAAATACCCCGCATTCGCCCGGCTGGGGAACCGGAATTGACTGGCCTCGCCGAACGGGCGTGAGGCCTAGGGGACGTTGGGAAGGTGGGTTGGGTGCGACTCAACCGACGGCGGGAAGTGGCTTCCCGTTACGCCGAGGTGCTCCGTGACTCCGGCGTGCAGCTAACCAAAGGCATCCGCACCGGCTGGTTCCTGACGCGCGCGGGGTCCAAAACCTATCAGGATCCGACTGCCCCCTCCGCCGGGCTGGCCCGGCAGGGACGAAGCTCTGTCGCCCCGGATCAAAGCGCCAAGCGAGATGCCGGCGCGTCAGTCAGGTATCCGCTGACGAAAAGGTCCGCGAGCGGTCGAGGTTTGCCGAGGCCATAACCCTGACCGTAGTTCACACCAATCTCGGTCAGCTCTTGCGCGATCTCGTCGTCCTCGACGAATTCCGCGATGGTCTCGAGCCCCATAACGTTGCCCACGCGGTGAATGGCCTCGACCATCGCGCGATCGATCGGGTCCGTGGCCATGTCCTTGACGAAACTGCCGTCGATCTTCAGGTAGTCGACGGGCAGGTTTTTCAGATACGAGAACGAGCTAAGGCCGCTGCCGAAATCGTCGAGTGCGAAGCGCGCGCCGCGTGATTTCAGCCGCGTGAAGAACTGCTTGGCATGGGTGAGGTTCGAGACCACCGCCGTTTCCGTAATCTCGAAGCAGACGGAATCCAGCGGCACATTCCACTCGATGAGTTCGCGCTCCACGAAGGAGAGAAATCCTTCATCGCTGAGCGACTGCCCTGAAACATTCACGGACAGCGACAGCGGCTCGGCATTACGCTCATTCCACTGGGCCAGACTGCGGAAGGCGTTGCGAATAACCCAGCGATCGATGTCCTGCATCTGTTTGTAGCGCTCGGCGCTGGGGATGAAAGCCGACGGCATGACCAGCTTGCCGTCACGGTCGCGCATCCTGAGCAGGATTTCGCCGTGTCGTTCGAGGCCACCCGACAGCGGGACGATAGGCTGGTAGTACAACACGAAGCGGTCGTTGGACAAGGCCTCCTGGATACGCGGCACCCACAGCATCTCGCCATGGCGCTGGACCAACGCGCAGTCGTCCTGGCTGAACACCTGGACCCGGTTGCGCCCCTGCTCCTTGGCCGCATAGCACGCCGTGTCGGCCGCCTGGAACACGCTCGCAACCGTGTCGGTTTTCGGGTCGATCGACACGAGGCCGATACTGGCCCCAATCGAGAAGGTGTGCTCGCCCCACGAGAAGCGGAATTCCTGGACTGCGAGCCGAATCAGATCGGCGACCCTTAGCGCCTGGTCGATGCTACAGGCTTCGAGCAGGACGCCGAACTCGTCGCCACCCAGCCGCGCGAAGGTGTCGTGCTGGCGCACGTGGCACATCAGCACGTCCTTGATCTGGCGCAGCAGCTCATCGCCGGCGGCGTGACCGCAAGTGTCGTTGACGATCTTGAACTGATCCAAATCGATATACAGCGCGCAATGGGTCCGGTCATCCGGACCGACCTTCAAGAGGTTGCCGAGGCGACGCTCGAACTCGGCGCGGTTGACGAGGCCGGTCAGCGCATCGTGCGACGCCTGATAGCTCAGGCGTCGCGCCGCGTTCTGCGCCTCGGTGTCATCCCGCAGCACCCACACCGTGCCGACATGCAAACCGGAGCCCTCACGTATTGGCGCGACACAGTAATCGATCGGCAGCGGCCGTGCACCCCCGCGCAGCAGCGATGCGCTGCCGCTCTGGATTTCGTCGGCGCTGCCTGTCACGAAGCACCGCAGCCGCTTAGGCTGGGCTTCGGCGGTCTGATCGCCGGTTACGCGCATGACCTGGCGCATGGGCTGGCCGACCAGGGACTCACTGTGATCGCCCAGCAGGAGCGCGGCAGCGGGGTTGACGTAGGTAACACAACCTGACGGGTCGGTGGTCAAAACGGCCTCACCGATGGAGGCCAGCGTCACCCGCATCAATTCCTTCTCGTCGGTCAGCGCCTGCTCGACACGCTGCCGCTCGGCAACTTCCAGCTTCAGGTTTCGAACGAGCCGAGCCAGATCCAGCGTGCGCACTTCGACTCTATGCTCCAGGCTACGCTGGGTGTCCGCCACGTGCTCGGCCATCCGGTTGAAGGCTCGACCCAGCTGGGCTACCTCGTCCAGTCCGCCGATGCGGACCCGCCGATCGAGATCCCCGGCCGTGAAGCGTTCGGTGGCCCGGACGACGCGGTTGAGCCGGAGCGTCAGACCGAGATGAATCAGCAGTCCGACGACCGCAGCCGACGCCAGAATCAACTGGACCGACTCCATGGTGTGATTGAACACCGAGGCGCGAGCCGCGCTCAGATCCCGCGATAAGTCGCGCCGCATGATGACGACGCCAGTCCGGTCCGGCTCCACCACGCCGGCCCGATGCGGACCGAAGAACGCCGGACAAAAACCGAAAATGAGCCGTCCGGCGCCGGCCACGTGGACTTCTCCGGCCTCGGACCGCCGCACCCGCTCCACGACCTCGTGCAGCGGCTCACCATTCCAGGCCGCAACACCGCGCGGCAGGATCTCATGCAGCGAGCGGCCGACGGCACCGGAACCGGTGGCGGACAGGATCAGGGAGCGGGTGTCGGCGATCAGCGTTTCCTCCGACTCGCTGCCGCCGTCGAGCCGGGGAAGGGTAAACTCGAACCGGTCGTTGCGCCGCGACTGGGCTGCCATCCCGATCTGGGCCTGCAGCGCATACATGCGGTCCATCATCTGAGCGACTGCATAACCCCGCACGACATCCTCGGCGGAACGCTGGTCGCGCTTGATGGTGTACTGCGAGAGAATCGCCGCGAGCGCGATGAACAACCCTGGCACTGCGAAGCGCAGTGACACCAAAGACACCGCCACCCGCCGAATGGCGCGCACCAGCGCCCCGAACGGATTCCACGGCGCGGGCCGCGGGCCGGGCACGAGCTGGCCCCCGCGTTCCGGGGGCTCGGCTGGCGTGTCCGGCGCAGCAGCACCGCAACGCTCGAATTCGGTGGCCATGGCGGCGGCTTGTTGTGCTTGGAGCCAGTGATAGCTAGCGAGCGCAACCGGTCGGGAAGCAAACGCGTGTGCCTGTCGACGTCGTTCGGCAGACGCAACGGCCGACCGCCGTCGTCGCATAGGCGAGGTTCAGGGATGGCTCAACGGTCAGGCTATCCAGGCTCACTGCCGACAGCGTGACCGGGTTTGCAAGGTCCTTCGCCGCAGCGGCATCGCCCTCGTAACAGAAGGCAACCTGCGTCAGTTTCCCGTCCACGGCCAGATTGTTGTCGGCCGTGACGCCCGACTTTATCTCACTGTTGTACAAGTAAATCTGCTCACCCTTGGTCCCTCCGATCAGGGCGGCGACCGTGGGTTGCCCGCCCACCTGAGTCCACCACGTGACGATCGCTTTACTGTTGGCGCTGGTCAGGTAGGCGAATTGCTGACCATCGGGCCCGGTCGCAGAACCGGTCAACAGTTCATCGCGCGCCTCGAACAGCGGAATGGGCGTCTTCACGTCGGCGACGCCATCGACCATCGGATAGACGGTCAGGGAGTCACAACTCGAGCGGCTGGCCAGCACGGTGGTGCTGGCAGCGCTGTCGGCGGCCTGTGCGGCGCTCGCGACGGCGAGCATGGCCAACAGACCCAGAAAAAAGGTGCGATATGCGTTCATGACGGTTTCTCCGTAATCGGTAAGGGTTCGGCTGCCGGCCCCCCCCAGCTTCCGGGAAACGTTGCAAACTGTGATCTACTTCACACCATGGGCTTTGTGCTCCCCAAGCCTAAAAGATCAAGGTGAACTTCGCCTGGAAGGCGCGTTCCGGGTAATACGGCGCGACCGTGTTGACGTCCAGCGCGCGCCGGTAGTTGTCGTCCTGGTAACGGAATGACGTGTCGAACAAGTTGCTGACACCCAGATTCAGGATGCCGAGCCGCTTCGGGAAGCGGTAGCCGACCGCTAGGTCGACCAGATAGAAGCTGTCACTGCCCTGGGCCAACGTGGCGTTCTCGCGCCGATGAACGGCCTGAGACACGAAGGTGCCGGCGACCGCCGCGAAGAAGCCGCTTTCGTGAAAGAAGCTCAGCGTCGTCGGCGCCGAAAAGGCGCCGACCTCGCTCGGCAGATCCGGATCCGAAAATGGGTCGCTGCGGTAGCGCTCGTACTGGAACAGGGTTTTCAGCGCCCATTGCTCGGTCGGCGTCCAGTACAGATAGAGCAGTTGCCGCATTTCGTTCTGCCCCAGCGACAGCACTTTCTCATTATCGATGTAGGGCTCGTCCAGATAGCGCCAGCCGGTCTCGGCACCAAGGTACAAGTCCCTGTGGAGCTGCCAGTTCAAACCGGCGGCGTATTTGGTCGAGCGCGTGCTGTTGTGATCGTCGTAGAGCTGGTTGAAACCGGCGACCTGGGTCGGTTCGATGGTTCGGTTATTGGCCAGCAGCGGCTTGACGGTCTTGAAGGCCGCCGCACGCAACAGCAGGGAAGGTGTCGCCTGCCACTGAACACCGAACTTGGGGTTGAAGCTGGTGCGGTCATACCCAAGCTTGTCGGCGTACTGCGTGTTCAACCCGTCCATGCTGAAGCCCAGCGTCCAGGTCATCGACGTCGGCCAGTTGACATTGCCATACAGGTAGCCGTGCGGCTGATGGGTGTGGGAACCCAGCTGCACCGCCTGGCTGGCGAGCACCCGACTCGTCCTTGAGTCGATGAACTCGTTGTACGAAGGCTCGTTCGAGTCGACCGTGCTATAGGCCGCGCCGGCAATCAGGTTCAGCCAATCGCGGCGATAGATGTACTGGCTTTCGATCTGGTTCCCGGTTTGGTTCGCCTTGTCCCGGTAACCGAAGGTGATGTCTGGTGCGACGGGCAGCCCGGAATCACTAAAACGGTTATTCGCCGCGTTATGGATATACGAGACCAGAAAGGTCGAATGCGGCGCGGGGGCATAGCGCAGACCGAAGCGCCCCATCTCGTACAGCCGGCTCGTACTCTTGTTGGTCGAGTAGCTGGCCGGGTCGAAATTGAACGCGAGATCGCCGGTGTCCAGCTCGGTCCGGCGGTATTCGCCCTGCACGTTCAGCTCGGGCGTCAGCGCATACTGCGCGAAGCCGTTGTAGACGGCCTGCTGCTGGCCGTTGTTCGGCCGCCAGCCGCTGGTGTTCAGGTGCTGTGCACCGACACTCAGCGACAGGCGGTCGTAGATGCCGGTCAGGATGCCTTCACCGCCGTAGGTGTCCTGGGTGCCGCCGAAGCCAGTCGCGTTGAGCTGCGTCATGTTGCGCTCGAACAGCGGCGTGAATTCGTTGAATCCCGGCGTGGCCGCGCCGCCTGCATTGATGATGTACAGGCTGGTTTCGGCGAGGCCCGGCTGGATCGGGTTGATGTTGACGTCCTGCAGCAACTGGGCCTGCAGCAACTCGCTGACGCGCGAGATCTGCGCGAGGTGCTGGTTGCGGTAGGTGTCCGACAGGTAGCGGTGCGCTCCGGGACTGCTCGGGTCCATCGCCAGCGAATAGCCGGACTCGACGACGCCCAGTTCCCAGAAGCCGAGATCGTTCAGCGCACGCGCCAGGCTCGTCGTCTCGGCCGCGCGGTCGGAATCCAGCAATTCGCGACTGCGATAGACCGAGCGGTTCCGGTTCAGCGCCTTCGCCTGTTCCAGGTCCTGCATCGCTTCGATCGGCCGGTTGACCGACTGTTTCATGATGCCGGAATACAGCCAGGCCGTCGGATCGTTCGGATCGAGCTGCTTGGCGATCTCGAACTGCTGCTCGTCCAGCGGATGGCGCTTCTCTTCGTAGTACGCCTTGCCGAGGTAGGACCGCAGCAGCGCGCTGTTCGAGTCGAGGCTGACGGCGACCTCGAGTTCGCGCCGTCCCTCAGCCAGATCGCCGTTGGAGATCCGGGCTAGGCCGAGACCAAAGTGCGCCATCGGATCGGCCGAGGCCAGTTGCACGGAGCGCTCGAAGATCTCGATCGCGCGCTTGGTCTGGTATTCCGCCAGCGCGGCATAACCCAGCACGAGTTGCGCGTGAACCGAATCGGGCGATATCGCGACGGCCCTTTCAGCGGCTTCGACGGCACGCTTCCGTTCCCCGAGCATCAGCCACAGCTCACCCAGGCGGGCCCAGGCCAGCATATCGCCCGGATGCTGCCGCACCGCGGTCAGCATCGTGTCGCGTGCGGCCTCGATCTGGAAATTGGCCTGCTGCGCGTACGAAAGAGCGATCCGGGCTGCCGCCGTCGGACTGAGCTGCACCGCCCTCTGTGCGTCCGCCAGCGCCTGTTGGCGCCGGTTCTGCGCGACCGAGATCACCGCGCGCTGCGCGTAGACGAGTCCATCCTGCGGATTGCGTTGCAGCACCTGATTCAGCGCGGCTTCCGCTTCCGCACTGCGGCCCGCGCCGAGCAGCGCAGCCGCCCGAATCTGCGCCTCCGCCGGTCCGCGCTGAGCGGCCGGGACGCTGTCCAGCAAGCGCAGTGCACGGGCCGCATCGCCGCGCTGCATCGCCGCCAGGGCCTCGCGTACCAGCGGCAAATGGGCGTCGGAACCCAGCGCGTTGCTGAGCGAGGACAACAGCGGTGGATAGAACAGCGACCAGCTCGCCGCATCGCGCGGACGCACGACCGTGCGCAGAACGGGAGCCTTGCCTTTTTCGGCATAGGCTGCCTGGCCTGCCGTGGCCTTGACTTCTCCGGCTCCGTTCGACACCGCCACCTCGCCTTCCATGACGGTGACCTCGGCGTCACGATCGGAAGCACGGATCACGAATTCGGTGCCGTGGATCATGGCGCGCAGCGCTTTCGTGTCGATGCGCATGCGCTGTGGCTGGCGGCTAAACGACTGCACCAGGCCCTGGGCCACGTCGAGCCAGGTGAAATCCTGAGAATTGGCGCTGACCGCGGCCAATCGCAGGGAAGTATTCTGGTCGAGGCGCAGCACGGCGTTGTTGATGAGCTTCAGCGCAGCGCGACTCGAACCGCCGACGGCGATCGAATCACCGACACAGAGCGATTCCTGAACCGCAGCATTGCGCGGCTTCGGGTCACCGACGCGCTGTATGCTCACTTCGCCCTCGACACTGGCGACCTGACCCGCTTCTTCACAGGCCCTCGCCCCTCGACTGCCGCTCGTCACCAGCACAAGCGTGGCTGACATGACGATGGTCCTCATAATTGCGTTCACTCGATCTCGGCTCTGGCTTAAGCAAGGGGGTCATGATCTGCCCCCTCCCGATCATGGCTCGCGAAGCCCGGGCTGCGTCACACCCTCGATCGGCTGAAAGAACAGTCACCAAGCTTCATCACGAGCATTAATCTGAGGTCGAGCCGCATCGTACTGCCGCTTGGCGTAGGCCGTGGACTTCCCCACACTCAGAATATTGCCATACAGAACAAATGGAAATCGGTAATGACCGGGTTTTCGGATCGGCTGGTACCTCGGTTTGTGAAGGGAGATTCTCCTAGGTAAACGGATTTCTGCCCTATATCGGAATGGGGCCTTGGCCCGACTTGATGCACCCGAGCAACCGGGGCATGAGTTGCCGGCGGCTGCAGATCGGCGCTCTCCCGCAGGTCCTCATCCCACGACACACCAGATCGTGCGTTTCAGCCTCGCGGCGGTCTTTGGCCGCACTGCAGCCGCGGTGGTATCGGCCGCCCGCCATCGTCCCGCACCCGCTGACGGCCCACGCAACCGGCCATCCACCTGCTCGATGCGACCGGATCTGCCGTCGTCTGCCCATCCGACTCGATCAAGGGTGTCGCCCAAATCGGACAGGCCGCCCGGGCCACTGTCGCCGCTACCCGACACTTTCGGGGAGCTTTCTCCCCCCAGTCCGTCATGTGGCACCTGGAAACCCTGGGAAACAGGCGGATCTTGTTTTCTGGTACGACTCGTGCTTGACCTCAGTCACATCAACTCGCTGCTTCAAGGTTGAAGCCGAAAGAGCCAAGAGCGAAACACAAAGCGGCAGGGCATCCGCCCCAATCGCGCGCAGTGAGTTCTAACGGGCCCGGCAGAGCCGTTAGGTAAATCCGAGAACATTATTGCCGCTGGATAAAGTCATCCGCGGCCACTTGGCCAATAACTCGGCTAATAACCCAGACTCCTCTGATAGAAAGGTAAGACCATGATGCGACGCACTGCCTCCCTCGCCATCGGTATGACACTCGCGACACTGTTTGCCGACGCCGGACATACGGCCCCACAGGACATCCTACATCACCACATACACAACTGGAGCCGGAATTATTCGCCCCGTCAGCTTTCCAGCCCGACTTGGGCGCGCGCCGAAAGACATGCGGTGGCTATGGGTTACAGCACGGTAAACCGAGGGCGGGCGGAGGATCCAGCATTCGACCATCTGGGCGTTTCGAAAGACTTTAACGGTGCCTTCTACCCGGTTATATTCGACTTCTCCACCAACCGGCTCCGCTATCGGCCGGAAGCCGAGAATGGTTACGGTGGTAATTTCATACGGCCGGGAGCCACGGTCGGCAATTTCATCTCTATGAGTCGGGCCGACATGGAGCTCTTGTCGGTCTTTGGCTGCAGCCGTCGTGCGGGCAGTGTGGTACTGTCACCTACTGCAACGAGGGCGCAGTTCGAAACTGCCTTTTATGCCTTGGAAAGCGCGCCCGGCGGAATCTGGGCCTTCGCCAACCTGCAGAATCGCTGGGTCGTCGAGCAATTGGCCCAAGGCTACACGAATGCGATCATCAACGGCGACTTCTCGGGCACCACCTTCGACGACATTGCCCGGACCCCGCCCGACAACAGCTGCGCCAACAGGGACGTGCGGCAGGATGGGCGCTATTACAATACCTGGAAGGAAGGCCAGAAAGCGCTGCTCCAGCGGATCACGGCCGCGTTGCACAGCGCGACATCGCCCCTGGGCTATCCCTACTTCGTCGCGGCCAATATGTACCAGATCAATAACAGTAATTCCGGCAACACGTACGGCGCCTGGTATGCGGACCGCAGCCTGCGGCTCGATGCTTACTATCTCGAGCGCGGTACCCAGGGCGGGCATGACCAGCGAGCGAACAGCACGGATCCGGAGACCGGTAGACCGGCGTTTTCGTATCAGGCCAATGGGGCGCCCCGCAACTTCATCCCGGCCGATCGCATTCATGTGAGCACGGCTCACCAGGAATTCCCCCCGTTCAGTGATTTCTTGCGCGAACACCTGGAGGTTGCGGGTATCGCAGGCAGGCAGGGCTCCTGGTTCAGTTATATCGTTGGAATGGGGGTCGATAAGACTTACTCGAATGGGACCTTCGTCTTCAATAACACGCTGCAGCTGCTACGAGCCATACCGAACTTCGACAACCTCGCTGAGGTTCCGCTCACCGCCCGATTCTTCAACGCGGCGTCCCTGACCTACACGAGCCCCAACAGTTATGCCTCACCCAGCGTGGTCTACTCGCGAAACCCGATCAACGGAGAAATGTATGCCGTCTTCCTGAGAACGACGGGTGCGATCACGCTCAGGTCCAACGAATACGTCGCAAGCGCCGTCTACACCAACCCGGTGTTTGATAACACGACGAGCAACGCCATCGGCTGCCTCCGTCGGGGCAGTGGTACGGTTTCGCTGATCTGTTCCTCCCGCGTCGGCCAAGGGATCCGGCTCAAGCTGGCGAGACGCTAAGAGACCTATTCAGACACCGCGCTCCTCAGCGCCGCCTCACGCGGAGCGGCGCTGAGGAGCCATGTCCGGAGTCTACTGCCGCCAAGGCCGTGTTTCGGCTGCTCGGGGGCGGATGATTGGGCTCAAGCCAAGAGGCTGACACAAAGGCCGGCGTCGCTTCCAGGCGTCAGTCTCCGACGCATCCCCTTGTGCACCGCGAAATGCGACCGCGGCAGCGACGGCGCGTCACCTTCCTAAGACCCCCGGACCTGTGGCACAGACACCCATTGTTCGTCCGGTTCCTTTTGCTGTCTAATGGGGCGGGCTGCGCGGGCTCCACAGCGTCGCCGGCGGGCGTCCGTACGCCCCGGCCCGCTCATCCCCTTCATCTCATTCAGGCGCCCATGATGATTACCGGTGGAGCTGAATCACGGAGCGCACGGACCGCGGCCATCATCCGGTTCGTGGATCGCATTATCGGCCGGCACGTGCCGCCGCTACCCATCACAGCGTGCGGCACGTTGGGCTCCGCCAACCAGGAGCACTGGCGGTCGCAGTCAGGTGCTCCGCTTGGGCTGGCACTGCTGTGGGCCGCACTGTCGTTCGATCCGGCAATCGCGGCAGGCGAGACCCGAACGCGTCTGGCGCGCAGCCAGCTGCTTTATGTGCCGATTTATTCGGAGATTGCCTATGGCGATCGGCGGCATACGCTGAACCTGTCGGCAACAGTCACCGTCCGCAACACCGACCGCAGAAATCCGGTAAAAATCACTCGCGTCGACTATTTCGATACGGCTGGGCGATTCGTCCGTTCCTACCTGGACGAACCGCGGTTGCTGGCGCCGATGGCTTCGACCGACTATGTGATCAGCGGCGCAGACCGCTCGGGGGGAACGGCGGCCAGCTTTTTGATTGCCTGGGAAAGTGCGGAGGCCGTATCGTCGCCGCACATCGAGGCCGTCATGATCGGCGCCGCGGCGACAACCGGCATCTCATTCTCCAGCACCGCCGAGATTCTTGAGGAACGCCCCTAAGCGACCAAGGCAACTTTCGCGAGGCGTCATCCTGGCTTATCTTCCCTGTATCGCAGCAAGCCGTGATACGAGCCGTAGCTTCCCCATAGTGACTCGTAACCATTCACCCACCCTCTGCTGGGAAGTGGGAGCGGGCCGGGAGGGCGACATCGTCTGCGGGCGGGAACCCGCAGGCTAGCCTCCAGGGACGGATTCACGGCGTGTCTCGGCTTCCCCGCCCGCTCCCGCGAGGGGGAGGCGTGAACCGTTACTGGTGATCGACAGACATTTTCCGGGAACGGGCGAGCCGCGGCTGACCGGGCCGTTCGCCCCCTTTGCGCAGCGCTGGCCGCCTCCGTTATGATCCCGCGAGCGGTTGGATCCCTCGGAGGACAAGGCCATGCATCATCGCGTGAACGCACTGCTGGCAGGCGTCGGTTTGCTGATCCTGTCCTGCGCGCAGAAGTCGATTGCACCGACGAGTTTCTCCCCGGCCTACAAGTCGATGCTCGACCCGTCGGAAGTTTCGCTCGTCAAAAGCTGCGCGGTGGCCTCGTCGGTCGTCGCGAAGAACGGGCTGCCGGGATCCGTGGTGGGAAAACGGACACTGGAGGGCGGAGCGGTGGCACCGCAGCCGATCAGCCTGACCGGCGACCCGACAGGCTGGGTTCGGTCCGCAGCACGGGAGATATTCCGGCAGGCGGGGGTCCGGACCACCACGGCTGGAGCCCCGGTCGTCACGCTGAGCCTGTATCAGGTCCTCATCAACGAAAACGTGCACGTCAACGCTGGCTACGATGCGCGAGTCGTCATCGACGCCACCGTCGTCGATGGCCGGGGACGCACCTGCTGGTCCGAGCGGAAGACCGGCACCGCGCAGAATTACGGGCATCACGGCAGCGCGGAGGCGTACCGCGAAACCGTCGATCACGCGCTCGACCGCGCGCTGATGTCGGTGGCGACGGATGACGGTTTTCAGGAGGCGCTGTGCACGCGATGCTCGAAGTGACGCCCAGCTGGGCACGGGAAGGGTTCGTGGACACGCGGCGTCTTGAGCGCCGCGGATGCCGTTCGATGCAGCCATAATCCGAGGGCGCTCATGTTCACTGAAGATCATGGTCCCGCTCCCGCCGGACGCCCGGCCGAGGCGGCAGCACCGCATCTGCCGAATTTCGACGTCGCCGTAATCGGCGGAGGACCAGCCGGTTCGGCGGTCGCTACGCGCCTCGCCGACAAAGGCTGGACCGTCGTCCAATTCGAGAAGGACCGCCACCCGCGCTTCCACATAGGGGAGTCGCTGTTGCCGAGAACGCTACCCCTGCTGGAACAGCTGGGCGTGCTCGACGACGTGGCCCGAATCGGTGTCACCAAACACGCCGCCGAGTTCTGGTCGAGCGAACACGGCCGTTTTGTCGAGTTCCCGTTTGCCGAAGCCCTTGACCCGAACCCACCCTACGCCTTCCAGGTCCGGCGCTCGGAATTCGACGAGCTGCTGCTGCGCAACTCGGCCGCGCATGGTGTGGCCGTCAAGGAGGGATGGCGCGTCGAATCGGTCGAGCTGGATGCTCCCGACAGCTGCCGGCTGGTTGCGCGTGATCCATCGGGCCAGGCCACCCAGTGGCAATCCCGCTTTCTCGTCGACGCCACCGGACGCGACACGTTTCTGGCAACCCGTCTGGCCACCAAGACCCGTAACAGACAGCACAACAGCGCGGCGATCTTTGGGCACTTCCGGGGCGCCCAGCGGCGCGAGGGCCGGGCCGAGGGGAACATCAGCATTTACTGGTTCGAGCACGGCTGGTTCTGGATGATCCCGTTGCGCGACGACATCATGAGCGTCGGCGCGGTCTGCTGGCCCTACTACCTGAAAAGCCGACGGGTGCCGGTCGATGAATTCTTCATGGCTACCATCGCCCTGCAACCCCAGGTTCAGGAGCGGCTGGCGAAGGCCGAACTGGTTTCCGACGTGACTGCCACCGGCAATTATTCCTACCAGTCCACCGGTATGTACGGCCGAAACTATCTGATGGTCGGCGACGCCTTTGCCTTCATCGATCCGGTATTTTCGACCGGCGTCCATTTCGCCCTGAGCGGGGCCTTTGCCGGCGCCGACGCGGTGGACGCTGCGCTGCGCGAGCCCTCGCGCGCGGCGGCCCACCTGGCCGCGCATCAGCGCCGTCTGAAAAGAGGCCTGAAGACCTTCTCCTGGTTCATCTACCGGATCACGACACCGGCGATGCGGCATCTGGTCACGAATCCCCGGAACATGTTCCGGATCCGCGATGCCATGGTGTCCCTGCTGGCGGGGGATCTGTTCGGGAAAACCTCGATTCACGCGAGACTGGGTCTCTTCAGGGTCATTTATTACCTCCACGTACTTGCCGCACCCCGCGTCAATCTGGCGGCCTACCGTCAGCGTCGCCGAAACGTGGACGGACCTGAACTCCGCGCGGAATCCACCACCCATGCCGGAGACTCCCGCTAGCCCGCGCCGCAAACCGCTGCTCGTCTCGGCATCGAACGATGCACGCACCTGGCGTCTGCTGGCCGATCGCGATCTGGAACGCCTCGCCGCCGGAGAACGCGATCGCATCCTCGGCGTGTTGCGCTATGCCGATGTTCGAAACCCCGCGGCGCCCGCTCCATGGCCCATCTGCGACGTACCGCTAAGCCCACTGACCCGTGATCCGGCTTGCGTCGTGCTGTTGGGCCGAGCGCCGACCGAAGCCCTCCACATTGGTGACCTCACGTGTCGAAACGACGGCGAGAGCCTGTTCGGCGTTCTGGCCGACCCTACGGCAACGGCGCCAGACATCGGCGCAGCCACTTACCACGCTTATCAGACTCTGCTTCGCGCGTCGGCCGAGCTGGGTTTCCCGCATCTCAGCCGCGTCTGGCATTATCTGCCCGACATCAATGCCGCGCCGAACGGCCTCGAGGTCTATCAGGCGTTCTCGATCGGCCGCAGGGAGGCGCTGGATGCTTGGGGGCGGATCCCCGATGCGGCGCTACCCGCCGCCTGCGCGATCGGCACCCGACACCCGGGGCTGAGGGTCGCCTTCCTGACGACCCGCAGCCCCGGATCGACACTGTCCAACATCCGCCAGGACGAGGCCTATCGCTACCCGCCCGAGTATGGCCCCAGGAGTCCGGCGTTCTCCCGCGCCCGTATGATTACCGACGCTGCCGGCCCATGCCTGCATGTCTCCGGGACCGCCAGCATCCGGGGGCACCGCAGCCTGCACGCAGGACGGCTGGAGCAGCAGGTCCAGGAGACCTTGCGCAACCTCGACGCGCTGCTCCAGCCGCTGGGCCTGAGTTTGCAGGACGCCGGCTCAGGCGCACTTTTGACGGTCTACCTCCGGCACGAGACCGATCTGGCAGCGGCCTCAGCGCTGCTGAGCGGCGCGGTGAGGCCGGATGTCCAGCGGCTGTTCCTGCAGGGCGAGATCTGCCGCCGCTCGCTCCTGGTCGAAATCGAAGGTATCATCGACCTGCTGGCTTGAGCGGTTCGTCCGTGGCGGGATGTCCCGGACCGCATGCCGTAATTTTCGTCTTGCTATGACCTTATGAGTCCTCTCGAACTCGAACTCGCCCGGTTGATCGTTGCGACGCTGGGCCTCGAAGTCGACGCGGAATCGATAGACCCGAAGGCGCCACTGTACGGTGAAGGCCTTGGTCTCGACTCGATCGACATGCTCGAACTTTCGGTCGCCATCAAGAAGTCCTATGGCTTTCAGATCCGATCCGAAGACCCCGAAACCGTGCGCACCTTTGCCTCCTTGCGCAATCTGGCGGAAACGGTGGAGCAACGCCGCATCGCGGCCTGAGGCCCTGCGCGGGAGCCTAGCCCGGCGTTTGCAGCTGTCCGCTGCGTGCTTGATTCCGGCCCCACCCCTGGCATGCCCATGACGGAGTCGTCCCTACCCCTTGCCCTGACCCGGTTCTCCGTGGCTCCGGACCACCCGGCACTTCCCGGTCATTTCCCGGGCGACCCGATCCTGCCCGGGGTAACCCTGCTGGAACGGGTCTTCCAGTTGCTGGAGGAAAGTGAGGGCATGTCTGCACCGATGGGTCTTGCGAACGTGAAGTTTCTGGCGCCGCTGCGGCCTGGGGACAGCTGCTCGATAGAGATCGAAGCGCGTGGACCCGGGCACTATCGCTTCGTATGCCGCGTCGGGTCGCGGGTTGCCGCCCACGGCGACATCACGTCCGCGTCGAGTGTCTGAGCCGGTCGCGGGGGCGGGAATGACACCGATGACCGCACCGCACTGGCTGCGGCAGCGCGAGCGTAGCAACACGTTCTGGATCAACACGATCGTCTGGATCGCACTGCATGTCGGACGCCCGGTCGCCCGCGCGTTGCTGTACCCGATCACGGCCTACTTCCTAGTGTTCTCAGACACTGCGCGCGCCGCATCCCGGCAGTACCTGGCACGCGTCCTGACCCGCCCGCCGCAGACGCGCGATCTGTTCCGGCACTACCACACGTTCGCGCAGACCATCCTCGACCGGCTGTTCGTTTACGCGGGACGCGCGTCCTTGTTCCGCCTTGATGTCCGCGGCTTCGAACTGCTCGAAGGCTTCATCGCGACCGGCCAGCCCTGTCTGTTGGTGGGCGCCCATTACGGCAGTGTCGACCTGCTGCGTACCCTGGCCGTCGTCGACAAGGGGCTGTCGATCCGTGCGCTGATGTATCCCGATAACGCCAGCCGGATCATGAGCCTCTTTCGCCGCATCAATCCGTCGCTGAGCGATGGCATCATCGCGCTGGGCCGGCCCGACACCTTCATCGACGTCGCCGCATTCCTGGAGGCGGGCGGCTGCGTGGCGCTGCTCGGCGACCGCAGCATGCGCGATGAGAAGCGTGTCGCCTGCGAATTTCTTGGCAGTCCGGCCTGGTTTCCGGAAGCGCCGGCGAGACTGGCCCGACTGTTTCGGGTACCTCTGCTGTTATTCGCCTGCACGCACAGCGGCGATGCCGAATATACCGTGCATTTCGAGTTGCTCGCGGACTTCCGCACCGAGCCGTTGCCCGTGAATGCCGAGGTCGTCCAGCAGTACGCCCGGCGCCTCGAGGATTTGTGCCGCGGATCGCCTTACAACTGGTTCAACTTCTATGACTTCTGGGATGGCTAGACCTAGCCGACGCCTGCCTCTGGCCCTGACGTTGCTCAGCGCCGCATCCTGGGCAGCCGACCCCGCTCCACCCCGGACGTGGGATCTCGACGCCCTGCTCGGCACGCTCGCAACTCGCACCGAAGGCACTGCGCGGTTCAGCGAGATCCGTACCCTGAAGATCGTCGCGGCGCCGCTCAGGTCGTCGGGGCGTCTGTCTTTCCGACGACCTGATATCCTCGAGAAGCAGCTATTGGCACCGCGCAAGGAAACGCTGCGGATCGATGGCGACCGACTGACCATAGAGGATGGCTCCGCCGACTCACCGCGCACGGTTCATCTGTCGGATCATCCGCCACTGCTGGCGGCAATCGAGAGCATCCGGGCCCCCCTGACCGGCAATGCCGAAACCCTCAGGCGCCTCTTCATCGCGACGCTCGGTGGGTCGGAGCGGCGCTGGGTACTGACCCTGGTCCCTCGCGACGCCGCTTACGCGGAGATCGTCCGGGTCGTCTATGTGCATGGCAGCGGCCCGCGTATCGAATCGATCCGGATCGAGGAAGCGAACGGTGACCGGTCCGAGATCCGCATCGAACCGGAGCACTGACCCGACAGGCTGAAAGCGCGGGGCCGGCTGCGGGCCGAGACGACCGGCGGGGACAAATGCCCCGGGTTTCGGCATAATCGCCAGCAATGGATGCCCGCGCCAGACCCCGCCCGGCGCAGCCCGACTGGTTTCACAGCGGGCGCGTCGCATTAACCATTCACCCCCCTTGCTTGGCGGCGGGAGTGGGCCGGGAGGGAGACACCGTCTGCGGGAGGGAAACCGCAGTCGAGCCTCCAGGGACGGATTCACGGCGTGTCTCGCCCCCCCGGCCCGCTCCCGCGAGTCGCAGGCGTGAACACTTACGCGTCTCATGACCCCCCTCCGTATCAGCGCCTACTCGCTGGTTTCCGCAATCGGATCCCAGGCCGAAACTACCTTGGCCGCGCTACGTTCGCGGCAGGGAGGTTTGCGTCCCTGCGACTTCCCCGAGATCGAACTGGACACCTGGATCGGTCGCGTCCCCGGCATCGAAGACCGGCCGCTACCGGCCCCGCTGAGCGCCTATGACTGCCGCAACAATCGCCTCGCCGCGATGGCTCTGGAGGGCGACGACTTTTCCGAACACGTCGCCGCGGCCGCCGCGCGCTATGGTCGCGACCGCATCGCCGTGATCGTTGGCACCAGCACATCCGGCATCCTCGAATCGGAATCCGCGTATCGCCGCCGCGACGCGGCCTCGGGGGCGCTGCCGCCGGACTTTCGCTATCGAACGGTGCACAACACCTTCTCCGTCGCTGACTTCACGCGGCGCTGCCTGGGCCTGGACGGGCCCGCGACAGCGATCTCGACCGCCTGTTCGTCCAGCGCCAAGGCGTTCGCGAGCGCCAGCCGCCTGATGGACGCCGGCTTCTGCGACGCGGCCGTGGTCGGCGGCGTCGACTCCCTCTGCGGAACGACGCTGCACGGCTTCCACGCGCTGCAATTGACCTCGGCCAGGCCTTGCCGGCCCGCTGACAGCGGTCGCGACGGGATTTCAATCGGTGAGGCGGCCGGTTTCGTGCTTTTGGAAAAGGCAAGGGGCGCAGGCCAGGGCGTCCAGCTCATCGGATACGGCGAGAGCGCCGATGCCTACCACATGTCATCTCCGCATCCGGAAGGCGCGGGCGCGCGACTGGCCATGAAGGATGCACTGCAGCGGGCGGGAGTGTGTCCCGAGGCGGTCGACCACGTGCTCCTGCACGGTACCGGAACACTGGCCAACGATGCCGCCGAAGACTGCGCCATCGCCTCGTTGTTGGGAGAGCGCGTCGGGTGCAGCTCGATCAAGGGTTGGACTGGCCACACGCTCGGTGCCGCCGGCGTGGTCAATGCAATCATTGCCGCGCTGAGCCTGGATGCCGGCTTGCTGCCGGGCACGCTGCAGACGCAGGAAGTCGACCCTCGTCTGCAATGCCAAATCCTGCTCGACAACCGTGAGTCAGCGGCACGCTACATGCTCTGCAATTCCTTTGGCTTTGGCGGCAGCAACGCCTCGCTGCTGTTCCGCCGATGAGGCTTCAGGTGGCCGGCATCGGCATCAGCGCGCCCGGCCTGACCGACTGGCAGCAAGCCAGCGCGGTGTTGCGCGGCGAACAGCGCTACGTTCCCGCCGAGTACCAGCCAAGTGGTCGCAGCCCGCTCAGCGGCCCGGAGCGACGACGCGCGACCGCCGTGACCCGCCTGGCGCTGGAAGCGGCCATGGAGGCTGCCGGCCCGGACCGCTCGCGGTGGGACATCCCCAGCGTTTTCACGTCCTCGGGCGGCGAGGTCGATGTCTGCGATCTCATCTTCACCCAACTCGCGGAACCCGAGCGCACGGTATCACCGACGCAGTTCCACAACTCGGTCCACAACGCCGCATCCGGCTACTGGAGCATCGCCTCCGGCTCGCACCGGCCGACGACCAGTCTGGCCTGCTACGACGATAGCTTCGCCGCGGGTCTGATCGAGGCGGCCGCGCTGCTGGCCGAAAGCCCGGGCGAGGTGCTGTTGGTGGCGTTCGATCAGCCACCCCCGTTCCCGATCGCGCCCTTTCGGCCCCTATCGTGTCCCTTCGCGGTGGCGCTGCGGCTGGCCTCCGGCAAGGGTCCGGTCTCGCTGAGCATCGGCTTCGACGACTCGGACGGGTGCGGTCCGACCGTGATGTCCGACCGGGTACTCGAGCAGATGCGCGCCGGCAATCCGGCGGCGCGCGCACTGCCCTTGCTCGCGGCCATCGCGCGGCAGGAGCCATCGGCCTTGCTTCATCTGCCCTGTAGCGGACCGGGTGTGCTCCGCGTCGTCGTCTCGTGTGCCCAATGAAGTGCAGTGCGTTCGCGCAGCTGCTGCCGCACGCCGGCCCGATGTGCCTGCTTGACCAAGTCCTCGAATGGGATACCGGGCACATCCGCTGCCGCGCGACCTCGCACCGCGACCCGGCCAACCCGCTGGCCGTAGCGGGTCGCCTGCATGCGGTCTGCGGTGTCGAGTATGCGGCGCAGGCCATCGCGCTGCATGCCGCATTGGGGGCGAGTGTACAGGGCGCTGCTGCGGTACCCGGCTACCTGGGCGGGATCAGGCGACTACAGCTGGCACGCACGCGGCTAGACGATGTCCCGGAGGAGCTGATCATCCAGGCCGAGCGCCAACTCGCCGACCACGGTGGGCTGGTTTACGATTTCTCCATCGCTGCGGCGGGGGCAGCCTTGCTCGATGGCCGCCTGTCCATCCTCTTTCCCAAACGACCGGCACACCATGAATAGCCCGACACGACATGCGCTGGTGACCGGCGCCAGCGGTGCGATCGGCGAGGCGATCTGCCGCGAACTGGCCGCCGCGGGTTGGCATGTCTTCGCCCAGGCTCATCGCAACCGTGCGGCGCTCGACCATCTCATCGATGGCATTCGTGCCGCCGGAGGACGAGCGGACGGACTGCTGTTCGATGTGACGGATGCGGTCCGGACCGCGACGCTGCTGGGTGCGCTCGCGGAGGAAACACCCATCCAGGTGCTGGTCAACAGTGCCGGGATTCACGACGACGCGCCACTGGCAGGGATGACACAGCGGCAGTGGCACGCCGTCGTCGACGTGTCGCTGGACGGGTTTTTCAATGTGACCCAGCCGCTGCTGCTGCCGATGATGGCCACGCGCTGGGGACGCATCATCAGCATCGCCTCGGTCGCCGCCTTGGCCGGCAACCGCGGTCAGGCGAATTACGCGGCCGCAAAAGCGGGCTTGATCGGGGCCAGCAAGTCGCTGTCGCTGGAGGTCGCTTCCCGCGGCATCACCGTCAACGTCGTCGCCCCGGGGATCATCCGTAGCCCGATGACTGAAGGGCTGTTCCCCGCGGAAACGCTCAAGCAGCGCGTGCCGATGGGCCGCGCCGGCGAACCGGAGGAAGTCGCCGGTCTGGTCGGGTTCCTGGCTTCAAACAGGGCGGCCTATATCAGCGGCCAGGTCATTTCGATCAACGGCGGGATGCTCTGAGTCCCTTCAGCGCCGACGGCGACAGGATTCCGCGAGGGCCTCCAGCGCCTCGCGGGATAGCTTCCCGTTCTCCTGCCGCGGCAAGCCCTCGACCAGGAACAAGGGTCGTGGCAGAAATGCGGGATCGAGATGTTGGCGGAGTTCCGCCATCAGTTCCGAGCGGGTTCGTCGCGGCGCGACGGCGAACGCGATCAGCCGTGCGGTCGACGCCGCCTCGTCGCCTGCGGACGATGGCACGAAGAAGGCGCCGTCCTCGACGCCCGGAAGGCCCTGCAGCGTTGCGTTCAGCGCGGTGAGGGAGGCGCGCTTTCCGGCCACGTTGATGTGGTCCGAAAGGCGCCCCAGCCATCGGAATTGGTTGCCGCCGGTCGACTCCAGGCGGTCCTGCAGCGGCACCGGACCCTTCAAGTAGGGGGCGAGCAAACGTAACCCGCCATCGACGCCATCCAGTTCGAGGCCCCGAAACAGCGTCCAACGATCGTCGCGGCTGGTCCGGCGGGTAGCGACCGATCCGGCCTCGGTGAAACCGTAGATCTCCCTCAGCACCCCGCCGAACCGCTCCTCGGCGGTCCGCGCCAGTTCCACCGGCAGGGGCGCGGTGGCCGAGACGATCAGGTCGACCCGCGGCAGCGCGATGCCGGACGCCAGACAGGCTCGCAAGTGAATCGGGGTCGTGACCAGCATGCGCGGGGCCGGCAGCGCCGCCAGGGCCGACTGGACATCGGCCGGGTAAAACGCCGGCCGGTCGGTCAGGACGCACCGGGAGCGCAGCGGCAGCAGGATGGTGGTCTCAAGCCCGTACATGTGCTGCGCGGGCACCGTGGCGACGGTGGCATGGCCCTCCCTCGAAGCGACGCCCAGATGCTCGGCGATCAGATCGACGCTGCGGCGGAAAATGTCCCACGTCTTCTCGTGCGGCTCGGGCTTGCCGGTGCTGCCGGACGTGAAGACCAGGGCGACCGGCCGGCTCCCGTCCAACAGCGGATTCGGCGCCTCGCGAGGCCATCGGACGGGCCGGCCGACGAAGAACGTCACGGCACCGGCATCCGGCGGCGCCTCATCACAGGCTACATAAGCGTCCGGGTACTCGTCGACCAGCGCGCGGACGGCCGCCGCCGTGCGGTTATGCGGCAGCAGGCTGACTTGTCCGCGCAGTAATGCAGCGACGAACATCAACAAAAAATGGTAGCGGTTCGCACAAAGGTTGATGACCCACGAACGCGTCGGCAGACGCTCGGCGAGCGCGACCGCTTCGCCAAGGAAGCGTTCGGCCCCGAGGGTTTCACCATGACAAACCGCAATAGGGCA
The DNA here is from genome assembly GCF_054172105.1 of Methylolobus aquaticus. Classification (NCBI taxonomy): domain Bacteria; kingdom Pseudomonadati; phylum Pseudomonadota; class Gammaproteobacteria; order Methylococcales; family Methylococcaceae; genus Methylolobus; species Methylolobus aquaticus. The sequence goes on along the minus strand of NZ_JBSYXP010000005.1, from coordinate 331,686 downwards.
GTCGAGGCGACTGTCGGGTAGCAGGGCAGACGGCCCTTCGACGAGGCTCATACTGCTTTCAGGATATGACCGTCGAGCCAGACGCGGTCGGCAGGACAGCCCCTTGGCGCGCATTCCGGCTGGCGAAACGCGGTCCGTCAGTTCTCACTTCCAGGTGACCACACGAACAAATCAGGGAAATACCACAGCACGCTGCGGCATTTGCCGCAGCGAGTCGCGGGCAAATCCCCCTTCGACCCGCGCGGACGTTAGGAAATACTTATGGCGCGATAGTTGCTTTGTATGTGCCCGGGGGTCTGGCGCGACGATCGGCCGAATAAAGCTCGGCGCGATCACGGGCGCTGCGGGTCTTTCCGTGGTGAAGGACCGCGTTGCCATGCGGCAGCGGGAATATTCAGACATCAAACGAAAGTAGAGGTATGAACATGAAAAAGATGAACAGCGGACTACGCCACGCGATCACGACTCTGATGGCCGGCTCAGCGCTTGCAGTTGCCTCGGGAGCGGCGATGGCCATCCCCGGGAGCCAGGTGATCGTGGATCTGGGTACTCTGAAAGGCCAGCCGACGGCCATTCAGTTCGAGGGCACTGCGCCGAACTACGCCTGGGACGGCTGGAACGGCCTGACGCCGAATTGCGGCTGGGCCCACAACACCCGTTGGTACACGGTGACGGTACCATACTACGCCACGGTGCAGGTAACGTTGATCTCGGGCGATGAGAGGCTGAAGCCCGCGTTCTCAATGTGGAAGACCAACGGCAGCTTCGTGGGCGCCAATCATCTTTCGCACAAATACAACCAGCTCAGCCTCGAAGGATCGAGCAGCTTTCTGAAGCCACAGACGCCGGGCGGGGATGGCGCGATCGCCTTCGTCGGCTACGCCAATGCCGGCGACCAGCCGTTCATCAACTGTGACGGCCAGACGGTGAAGAAGGGCACCCCGACGCTGTCCTACGTGATGCCGGGCACCGCCGCGTTCTCCAAGACGCTGACCAAAGGACAGTATCTGCTGGCCGTGGGCGGAAGCTGCAACAGCCAGGATTGTGGACCGGCCGGGCCTGCGGGGGTGTTCCCGTTCAAGCTCGACATCCGTAAAGGCCCGATCCTTCCGCTGCCGGCTCCGCCTGCCCCGTAAGACCGAAATTGCCTGATTCAGGGAAGCTAACGACATCAGCCGGGACCTGGGCCGCGGGAAAGCGGAATGCCCAGGTTCCTCCCCGCCTCCCGCCGACGTCGTCGATGACCCGGTTGGGACGCCCGGAGCCCGCCGCTGACCCCAACTTGCGACACCCACCGCCCGTTACGGCAGCCCACGGCAGATCAAGCCCAGGGCGTGTTGCCGTAGTCCTCATGGCACCGCTTTTGGTGCCGACATCGCTTTATCCCCGCTCCCGCAGGGCACGGCGCCCAGTGCCTTGAGCCCGCCAAGGGTGCCTAGCGCGTAAAAAAAGGGGTACTCTTTTGCTGCCCCGGGGTGCCACTTTGCACTGGCTCTCGCAGTCCCGCAGAAACGCATGCGCATCAGTCACTCCGTTCGAACCTTGCCGAAACTGCTGAGATCCGCTTACGAACAGGCCGTGCTGTACGGTGCGCTACTCGTGTTCGGCACCGGCGGACTGATCTACACCGCCATCAGCCCACTGGTTGGCGCGGTCCTGCCGCGCGACCTGGCGAACCGCGTCGGGCAATGGGTCATGATGGCCCTGTTCCGCTTCTTCGTCGGACTGCTGCAGCTGAGCCGGATCGTGCACTGCGATCTGTCCGCACTGGACCGGCTGCGCGGCCAGCCGCTGATCATCGTCGCGAACCACCCGTCACTGCTCGATGCCGTACTGATCGTTTCCCGCCTGCCGCGTGTCGTCTGCATCATGAAGGCGCAAATCCTGGACAACCCATTCCTCGGGGGCGGCGCCCGCCTGGCCGGCTACATTCGCGCAGACCATCCGATGGAGATGATGAAGCGGGCGCGGGAAGCCCTGGCCTCCGGCCGGCAGTTGCTGGTGTTCCCGGAGGGGACAAGAACGAAGACACCGCCGCTCAACGAGTTCAAGGGCAATTTCGCGCTGATGGCGAAGCAGGCTCGGGTGCCGGTGCAGACAGCGTTCATCCGGTCGGACAGCGCCTATCTGTGCCGCGGCTGGCCGCTGTTTCGCAAACCTGAATTCCCGATCCACTATCGCGTCGACCTCGGTATGCAATTTCCCCACGATGACGATTCCGGGCGCCTGCGCACCCGCGTCGAGGACTATATGCGCTCGGTCCTGGAGAACCGATTCGAACGGGCGCGGTCGCCATGACGCCGTCGGCGACGCATGTCGTGGTCATCCCCAGCTTCAACACCGGCGACCTGCTGCTCGACACCGTCCGGCGCGCCCGCGCCGAATGGAGCCCAGTGTGGATCGTCATCGATGGCAGCACCGACGGGAGTGCCCGGCGCCTTGCCGCACAGGCTGCGAATGATCCGGGCGTCCGCGTGCTCGCCCTCCCCGAGAACCGCGGCAAGGGTGCTGCGATCCATCACGCGCTTGGGCTGGCCGCGGCGGAGAGCTATACCCACGTGCTGACGATGGATGCCGACGGGCAGCATCCGGCGTCGAAGATCCGGGAATTCATGGACCGTTCATCAGCCGCGCCGCGGGCGCTCATCGCCGGCGTTCCGGTCTTCGGCGCCGAAGCACCCGCGTTGCGTGTGCGTGGTCGCCGGATCTCGAATGCCTGGGTGCGGCTCGAAACACTCGGCGCCGGCGCGGCGGACTCCCTGTTCGGCTTTCGCGTCTATCCCATTGCGCCGCTGCTCGCGATCATGGACCGGACCGTCTGGATGCGCCGCTTCGATTTCGACCCGGAAGCCGCGGTTCGCCTGAGCTGGGCCGGCGTGCCGACCGTCAACCTTCCGGCACCGGTCCGCTACCTGTCGGCGGCGGAGGGTGGTGTCTCGCATTTCCGTTACGGCCGGGACAATACGCTGCTCACGCTGATGCACATCCGTTTGATGCTGGAATGGCTGGTGCGGTGGCCGATGCTGGTCGCGCGCCGCTTCCTTCGGACGGGATCCTGACCGGCCTACAACCGTCCCGCGCGGGTCCTGGCGCGCATTGACGCCACTGCTGCACAGCTGGCAGGGTTTTTTGGGACAATGACGGGTGTGGTAAACACCCACAAGGCCGCGTAACCGAGCCGGAGGCTCCGCCATGAAAAAGCTGATCGATCGCCCTGAATCCCTGCTCGACGACAGTCTGCGCGGCTTCGCGCTGGCCCATCGGGATCTGGTGGTCCTCAACGATCACCCGCATTTCCTGCGGCGCAAGGTGCCCGGCCGCACTGGCAAGGTCGCGGTGATCTCGGGCGGCGGCTCCGGGCATGAACCGCTACACAGCGGGTTCGTCGGTCTCGGCATGCTCGACGCGGCCTGCCCGGGACAGATTTTCACATCCCCAACGCCCGATCAAATGGTCGCCGCGGCGGACGCGGTCGAATCGGGCGGCGGCGTGCTGTTCGTCGTCAAGAACTACGCCGGCGACATCATGAATTTCGAAATGGCGTCAGAGATGCTCGATTGCCCGTTTGCGACCGTCGTGGTCGACGACGACGTCGCGCTGCCGGCCAATCACAGCACCGGTCGGCGTGGTGTCGCCGGCACGACGATCGTCGAGAAGATCATTGGCGCAGCGGCCGAGGAAGGCGCCGACCTGGCAACCTGCAAGGCACTGGGCGATCGGGTGGTGCAAGCCACCGCGTCCATGGGTGTCGCGTTGACGAGCTGCACGGTACCCGCCCTCGGCAAACCCATGTTCGCGCTGGCCGACTACGAAATGGAACTCGGCGTCGGTATCCATGGCGAGGCCGGCCGCGAGCGCCGTGCGCTCGGCACCGCCTCGGAGATCGTCGCCCTACTCGCCGAGGCCATCCATCACGAACTGCGGCCCGCGGCTGGCCAGACCGCTTTGCTGCACGTCAACGGACTGGGCGCGACCCCCCTGCTGGAACTCTACCTGGTCTACGAACAGGCTTGCCGGTACTGGACCGGGCGCGGCGTGGCGGTCGTTCGCAGTTTGGTGGGCAATTACACCACGTCACTGGACATGGCCGGCTGTTCGATCACGCTGACGATGCTCGATGACGAACTGCTCCGCCTGTGGGATGCGCCCGTCCACACCGCATCGCTCCGTTGGGGCTGCTGACACTGATACGCCTCCACCCCGTGCGACCCGCAAGGCCACCGGCCCACATCGCCTTCAATCCGACCCGAGCCGGCAGGCCTGTCGATGCTTGCACCGCAGCCTAAGCCGCCCGCCCCCGGACATCGGCGGCTCACCCGGCTGGCAGGCCTGAGCTATGGCCTGATCGGCCTGCTGGTCACTGCGGGTTTCTGCGCCTGGAACAGCTGGACCAACCGGACCATCTACCTCGAGGAGTTCGCCGCGAACGCGAAGGAGCGGGCGGAACAGGTCAAGACGCTCTATCTCGTCGAGCTGACCCGACAGCAAGGCGTCGGAGCGCTGTTCGCGGCGTCGGGAACTATCGATGCCGAGGAGTTTCGGAACTTCGTGCGACAGACCGAGGCGGGCACCGCCACCGCCCGCTTGTCGATGTCACTCCTGCAGCGCGTATCGCCGGCGGAGCGCCAGAACTTCGAGCGCGCCTTGCGGAAAGACTACGGCGCAGCCAATACGCATTTCTCCGCGTCGACGGAACCGGCGCGCAGGGCGCAGAATGCCGCACTACCATTCCAGCTGGCTATCCGCTACGTGGAACCGGTACGCACCGAACTGAGCGCGCCGGGCTTGGACCTGTCGAGCGATCCATCTGCCGCCGCGGCCGCTCAGAAAGCGGCAGCCTCGGGCCGAACGACCTTGGCCGACGTACCGCACGAAGCCGGGGGCCATGCGTTCCGATTGCTGACTCCGATCTACCGGAGCGGCCTCCCTCCGGTGACGCCCGACGCCCGCGTCGGCCTGCTCGCCGGGTTCATCTGCGGCACCTATCGCTACCGTGACCTGTTCGAGGCGGTATTCTCGCGATCATCCCACCTGGGCCAGCATGTCTATGTCTTCGATACCGTTCGGGCCGACGCGCGGGCGGTGTACGTTCACGAGTCCAGGAAAGCGAGCGAGGTGCGGGTAGAGCCCCGCCTGCTGCGGGCAGAGCTGGCGCAGTACCCGCATCGGGTCGAGGAGCAGATCACACTGGCGGACCGTTCGATCACGCTGACCTTCGTTCCCATTCGGGCCATGACGCTGTTCGATTTTCTCGACCACCGGGGGAAGATGATCGCACTCGGTGGATTGCTGGTGTCGGGCCTGCTGGCCTTCATGGGGTTTCGCATCGCCACGGCCCGGGCGCAACGCGAGACCTCGGAGGAGCGGCTCCGTCTGGCCGCGACGGTCTTTCACGATGCGCAGGAAGCCATCGTGATCACGGATGCCTCCGGCAACATCATCGACGTCAACGGAACCTTCTCGCAGATCACCGGCTACCCGCGCGAGGAGGTGCTAGGGAAAAATCCCCGGATGCTCAAATCCGGGGTGCATGATGCCGCGTTCTACCGCGAGTTCTGGCAAACCTTGGTCAAAGAGGGCGTCTGGCGCGGGGAAATCTGGAACCGGCACCGCGGTGGCGATCTGGTCGCGGTGCAGGCCACGGTCAGCGCGGTCAGGGACGAAAACGGCCGGATCAGCCATTTCATCGATCTGTTCTCCGATGTCACCGATCGCAAGACCCAGCAGGAACGCATCGAGCACCTCGCCTACTTCGATGCGTTGACGGATCTGCCCAATCGCGCGCTGCTGCTGGACCGTCTCGAGCAGGCGCTGGCCAGGGGGCGACGGGACGACTCGCTGGTCTCGGTCGCCTATCTCGATCTGGATGACTTCAAGCCGGTCAACGACACGCACGGCCACAAAGCCGGGGATCTGCTGTTGTGCGAAGTCGCCCGCCGGCTGAAGGCCTCGGTGCGCGAACACGACACCGTCTGCCGTCTGGGCGGCGACGAGTTCGTGATCATCCTGGCTGGACTGCGGGGGTGGGAGGAGTGCGAGAAGATCCTCTCGCGGACACTGGAAAGCGTATCGCGGCCCTACGCGCTGCCCAATGGGCAAACCGTCCTCGTGTCGGGCAGCATCGGCGTCACACTGAGCCCGCCTGACCGAAGCACCGCGGACATATTGTTGCGTCACGCCGATCAGGCCATGTACATCGCCAAACGGACGGGCCGCAACCGGATGCACCGCTTCGCGGCCCCCACCCCGCCGACGCCGATATCCGCCGCCGGCGGCTCGGGCTAATCGCGTTCAGGGCGACAGCAGAACACCGCAGACCGCGCAGATCATCAATTGGGCGGTCTTGGCGCCGGGATCGAGATGCCCCCGCGCCCGCTCGCCGAGAAACGAGGCCCGGCCTTTCGTTGCCAGCATGTCCCGGGTCGTCTCGAGTCCCGCATCGGCCGCGGCGCAAACCTCGCGCAGCACCTCGTCGATGGGCGCCGACGAGGTGGCTCCCTCTGACAGTACCCGAGACACGGGCACCAGCACATCGAGCATGGTCTTTTCGCCGACATCGGCTTTGCCGCGCGCCTTGACGGCTTCGACGCCGCTGCGAAACGCCTCGGCGACACCGCGGATATCCGGCTCGTGCCCCTGCAGCGACTTGGCCATGCCCAGGAAGAGCGTCGCGTAGAGCGAGCCCGAGGCACCACCGATCGTGCTCATGACCGTCATGCCGATCGTCTTGAACGCGGCGTGCCAGGCACTCCCGGCAAGCTCATCGCACAGCGGAAGCAGGGCTTCGATACCGCGTTGCAGATTGAAGACATGGTCACCGTCACCGATGGCCTGATCGAGCTGGGTGACGTTGTCCCCGTTGGCCCGAATCGCGCCATCGATGGCCCGGATCATCGCCGGGAGCGCTTTCGCCTGATTTTCCATCGACCTACACCCTCGCTGCCGTTGGCCCGCCGACCCCGGACTTCCCGACTCGTGTCCGGCATGAGCGCTCAGGCAATCCGGCGGGGTGGGAACCCCCGCCGTCGCGCGTTCGGACGCTAGTGCACGTCCTTCCAGTATTCCTTCTTGACCCGATACAGCAGATAGGTCAGCAGGACCATGAAACCGAGCACGTACTTGCCCAGCGGGAGGCGCTGCAGCATGGACGGCTCGGACACGTAGACCAGGAAGTTCATCAGGTCGGTCAAGGCTTCGTCGAAATGATCGGGCGACATGGTGCCCGGCTTGACCAGTTCGAGGCGCTCCACGAATTCCATCCCGCCCTCGTGCGAAATCACGGGCTTCTGCAGACCCTGCAACCCACCCAGGACGTTCGGCATCGCGACATTCGGCAGGTAAAGATTGTTGACGCCGGTCGGACGCGAAGGATCGAGGTAGAAGCCTCGCAGATAGCTGTAAATCCAGTCCGCGCCCCGCGCCCGCGCGGCGAGCGACAAATCCGGCGCGGGTGCGCCGAACCACTTCTCGGAGTCCTCCGGCTTCATGGCGCTCTGCAGGGTTTCATGCATCTTGCGCTCGCCGAGAAGGAAGTTCGACTTCATGATCTCGTCGCTGATGTCGTAATCCGCGGCGAGGCGTGAGTAACGAATGTGCTTGAGCGAGTGGCAGCCCTGGCAATAGTTCACGTAGAACTCGGCACCGCGCCGCACGGAATCGCGATCGAACACGTCGATGTCCACGCTCTGAATCGGGGGTAGCCCTTCGCTTGCCCCCACCGTTAGGGATACTGCGGCCAGCGTGACCGCCAGGAGCCTTTTCATGAGTTGCTGTTCCCTAAAAGGTTGCCTAGTGTGACTTCCGAGTTCATCACTCTGGGGTCAGAAGTAGAAGAGGAAATCGAGCAGGACGAAGAAAACGATGAATCCGACGACGACCCGGAGGATCATGCTCTGGAAAATCGCAGAATTCTGAATCGCAGCCAATCCCTGTCGAACGATGTCCCAGTGGCGACCGCGGCGCTTCGCCAGCGGCACGACGGCTTCGCCCAGGCGCATCGGCTCCGGGAAGGTCTTCTCCTTTGCTGAGTACCACGGCATCAGCAGGAAGAAGCCGAAATACATCACCGCGAAGACCCGCGCCAGGATCGTGTTCAGCGGGCTCACCGGTTTCGTCCCGAGCACGCCGAGCCCGAAGAAGGCGAGTACGAAAAGGCCCAGCAGAATGCCGTAGACCGGACTGCGGTAGCGTATCGACTTCACGCGGCAACGATCGAGCCAGGGCAGCAGGAACAGCACGACGATCGATGCCCCCATCGCAACGACGCCGCCGAATTTGCTAGGAACGGCGCGCAGGATGGAATAGAACGGCGTGAAGTACCAGACCGGCGCGATGTGCTCCGGTGTCTTCAGCGGATCGGCCGGCTCGAAGTTCGGGCCTTCCAGGAAGAATCCGCCGCCCTCCGGCAGGTAAAAGACGACCAGCACGAACAGGATGATGAACACCCCGGCGCCGAACAGATCCTTGACTGTGTAGTACGGGTGGAACGGAATGCCGTCCAACGGGATGTCGTCCATCCCCTTCAGCTTCTTGATCTCGACGCCGTCCGGATTATTGGAGCCAGTCGTGTGCAGCGCCGCCAGGTGGAATACCACCAGCGCCAGCAGCATGATCGGAATCGCCACGACGTGCAGCGCGAAAAAACGGTTCAGGGTCGCATCCGCCACCACGTAGTCGCCGCGGATCCAGAGCGCGAGATCCTCGCCGATCACCGGAATCGCACCGAACAGCGAGATGATCACCTGCGCACCCCAGTAGGACATCTGCCCCCAAGGCAGCAGATAGCCCATGAAGGCCTCGGCCATCAACAGCACGAAGATCACCATGCCGAACAGCCAGATCAGTTCGCGCGGCTTCTTGTACGAGCCGTACAACAGCGCGCGGAACATATGCAGGTAAATCACGATGAAGAAGGCCGACGCGCCGGTCGAGTGCATGTAACGCAACAGCCAGCCCCAGCTGATGTCGCGCATGATCATCTCGACCGAGTCGAACGCGAGCGTTGCGTCCGGCTTGTAGGCCATCGCCAGGAAGATGCCGGTCACGAGCTGGTTGACCAGCACCAGAAGCGCCAGCGAACCGAAGAAATAGAAGAAATTGAAATTCTTCGGCGCGTAGTACTTGGCGGCGTGATCGTTCCAGAACTTCGTTACCGGAAGCCGCTCGTCGACCCAGGCCATGAATGCGCTTGCTCGTTCGCTCCACATCACGCGGACTCCTCCTCGTTGGCGCCGCCAATGAACAGCAGGCTCTCAGTCAGGTAGCGATAAGGGGGAATTTCGAGGTTCTTCGGGGCGGGAACGCCCTTGTAGACCCGACCGGCGATGTCGAACAGCGAGCCGTGGCAGGGACAGAAGAAACCACCGAGCCAGTCCGGACCCAGATCTGCCGGCCGTTGGTCGGGCCGATACGTCGGCGAACACCCCAGGTGGGTGCAGACGCCAACCGCGACAAAGATCTCGGGCTTCAGCGAGCGGGCTTCGTTCGCAGCGTACTCGGGCTGCTCGGACTCCTCGGAATCCGGGTCGAGCAGCTTGTCCCGAACCTCTGCCAGCGTCGCCAGGGCTTCGGGCGTGCGCCGCAGGACCCAGACCGGTTTGCCGCGCCACATCACGCGGATCAACTGCCCCGGCTCAAGTCGGCTGATGTCCACCTCGACCGGCGCGCCGGAGGCACGCGCTTTGGCACTGGGCTGCATCGAGGCGATAAACGGCGTGACGGCGAACCCTGCGCCTATGGCTCCTACGACAGCGGCGCTCTGCGTCAGGAAGCGTCGTTTCCTGTTATCGATATCGTCGGTCATGCATCAACTCCGCTGAATTTCACGCCGCTCTCTATGTTGTTTCCCGGGCTCTCGGGCCCGAATTCCGTGACGGATTGTGTTGGAGATTGCCGGATGGGTCAAGGCAGAGAATTCGGGGCAAAAGCCGTGTGACGCAACGGGAGCGGGCATGCGGCACCGGTCCTTTCGGCAGAAGCCGACATTACAGGCGCTTATGCCAAACCACGACCTGCCGACGGGGCAGGAGATCAATCGCCCCGTTATCGTCACACTGAGACCCGCCGAGATGCCTCGCGTTCCGCCGTGTGCAGAGCGGGCGGGCACAGACCCGGCCGCGGCTTGACACTGCCCGGACACTGCCGCAACGTGGGAGCCCGCCGAAGGCCTCGGCGCTTTCCGAACTCGCGAGACCGCAATCCCATGGTAAACCTCAGCCCGGACGAATGGCAGCTACGCCTGGATCTCGCTGCCGCCTTCCATCTCGCGGTCGAGTACGATCTGCACGAGGGCATCGCCAACCACTTCTCGGCCGTCCTGCCGGACGATCGCCACTTCCTGGTCAATCCTTTCGGGCTGCATTTCTCCGAGATCACCGCGTCGAACCTCATCGTCTGCGATTTCGAGGGCCGAGTCGTCCGCGGTGAGGGCGAACCCGCCGCATCCGCTCACCATATTCACGCGCCGATCCACCGCCGCGTGCCTCGCGCCCGTGTACTGATGCACACCCACCAGCCGCATGCGACCGCACTGACGATGCTCCGCGACGGCCGCCTCGAATGGGCGCTGCACACCAGTTGCCGATTCCACGGCCGGGTCGCCTACGACACCGACTACGATGGGGTGGCCCTGAGCGACTCGGTCGGGGAGCGCATGGCCAGTATCCTCGGACAAGCGGAATTGCTGTTTCTCGGCAATCATGGGGTCATGACGGCGGCGCCCTCCGTGGCACAGGCCTGGGACGACCTGTACTTCGTCGAGCGCGCAGCGCAGACGCAACTCCTCGCCATGAGCAGCGGGCAGCCGCTGGCCATCCTCGACCCGGCGTTGATCGAGCAGGTGGCGGCCCAGACACGCTACGAACGCTTCGAACTGGGCTATATCGAACGCCACTTCGCGGCACAGAAGCGGCGCCTGGACGCGGCCGGAGGAGCGTACCGGCGCTGATCGTCCTCGTGCCGGCTGCCTGGCCGTTTCGATAGCGAACAGTGCGGGTGAATTGTCGCCGGCGGTTCGGGTCTAACACATGGCAACGTTCACCTGCCGTTCCCGACCGGAACAGGAGGCTGCCATGTCTCTGCAATCGCTGATCCAATCCGGCACCAAACTCTGGCTCGATTCGATCGACCCGGACCTCGTCGAGCGCAACCGGACGCTCGGAGCGACCGGGGCCACCTCGAACCCCATCATCATCGCCGACATCATCAACACCGGCCGCTTCGATGCGCACATGCGGGCCTTGATCGACGAGCGGATGGACGATGCGGCCATCCTGTGGGAGATGACCGACTACCTGGTCCGCCGCGCGCAGGACGTGTTCCTGCCGGTCTGGGAAGAGACGCACGGCAACGATGGCTATGTCAGTTTCGAACTCGACCCGCTGCTGGAAGACCGGGAACTCGGACCACCTCACGAGCGACGGGTCCGCGAATACGTCGAACTCGGCAAGCACTGGGGGCGCGGTCACGTCAACCGGCTGATCAAGATCCCCGCGACGGCGGCGGGGCTCGATTCACTGGAGGAGCTCGCTGCAGCCGGAATCAACCTTAACGTCACGCTGATTTTCTCGGAGCGGCAGTACCGTATCGCGCGGGATGCGATCTGGCGCGGCGCTCAGCGCCGCGGTGACTTCCGCCATTTCAAGAGCGTCTACAGCATCTTCGTATCGCGGGTCGACGTGTACACGGAGAAACACGTGCCCGAGCTCAGCCCGGCGGCGCAAGGACTGGTGGGTATCGTCAACGTCAAGCGCCTGTGGCGGCTCAATGAGGAATTCTGGCGAGACAAGCAGCTGCCGCTACAGCAGGAAATCGTCTTCGCGAGCACCGGCACCAAGCGCCCGCAGGATCCTCCCGACAAGTACGTGGAGGCGCTGGCCGGCAGCGACATCCAGACCAATCCGCCGGCCACCAACGAGGCCGTCGATAGACTCGGCAAGGCCTACACACGGCTCGTGGATCGGTTGCCGGAGCAGTCGGTTCTGGACGAGATCGACGCCAGGGTCGACGCAGCAAGGCTGGAAGCAGTGCTGATGGACGAGGGCACGGCGAAATTCGCCGAGCCGCACAAGGCGCTGTTGCGGCTGATCGCCCAGAAACATAAGAGCCTCGAAACGGAAGCCGTCTGATCCATTGCCTATCCGGATGCGGGCACGGCACGGCCTAGAGCCGTTCGTCGCCCGCCGCCTGACGATTCCTGGGAGCCCTGGGCGAGACGCCCAGGGCAACGCTTGACAAGGCGCGAGGGGCAGCGCATCGTCCCCCGAAGGCTCTTCCAAGGCATTTGAATTCCCTTATTTTTATGAGCGATAAAGAACTCGTCGCCCGTCACGCCGCGGCACAGGTTGAAGCGGGCATGCTCATCGGGCTGGGCACCGGCTCGACCGCCAATTGTTTCATCGCGGAACTGGCGCGCCGACAGCGCGATGAAGGTCTCTCGGTCATGACCGTCGCCAGTTCGGTGATCAGTGGCATCAAGGCACGGCAACACGGCCTGCCGCTGACGGCCATCGAAAATGTCGGCCGGCTGGACCTGTATGTGGACGGCGCCGATGAAGTCGCCCCGGACCTGACGGTGTTGAAGGGTCGCGGCTCGGATCTGGTGCGGGAGAAACTGTTGGCCCGCGGCAGCGATCGCTTCCTGGTCCTGGTCGACCGCAGCAAGCTGGTCGCCCGAATCGGCGAGCGGTTCCCGATCCCGGTGGAGGTGATGCCGTTTGCCTGGCAACTGGTCAAACAGCGCCTCGAGGCCCTGGGCGGCAGCGGCGATCTGCGGCCCAATGCAGCCGGTGACGGCCTGGCGGTCACGTCGCACGGCAGCCTGGTCCTCGACATGCACTTTGCCCCGGACCTGAACTGCACCGAGCTCGATACGGCCCTGAACGACACACCGGGCGTCGTCGAACATGGCATCTTCCGCGGGCTGACCAGTGCAGTCCTTATTGCGGCCGACGGACAGATCGAGGAGCGGTACCCATAGAATCGCTCCGGCGTCGCGCTCAATCGCGCGGAGTATCGCGGGACAGGGCAGAGTATTTTTCCAGGCGGGCCAGGGCGAGATCGTTGATCGCAGGTGCGGGTTTGCCGGTCAGGAGTTCCAGCGCCTCATCCACGGTCCGCACCGGATACACGCCGAACAGCCCGGCGCGCGCGGCCCGGACCACGTCATCGCGCAATACCAGATTGTCGCGATTGGCCCACGGGATCAGGACCCCCTGAACTCCGTTAAGTGAGCGCGCCGCGCAGAGTTCGAAGAAACCTTCGATTTTCTCATTGACACCGCCGACCGCCTGAACCTCGCCGTACTGGTTGATCGACGCGGTGACGGCAAAAGACTGCCGCAGCGGGATGCCCGTCAGGGCGGAGATCAGCGCACACAACTCCGCGAGCGCGGCCGAATCGCCATCCACGTAGCCGTAGGACTGCTCCAGCGCGAGATTGGCGGAGATCGCCAGCGGAAAGCGCCGCGCATACTTCTGCCCGAGATACCCCGCCAGGATCATGACGCCCTTCGAATGGATGGCCTGGCCCAGCTCTGCTTCACGCTCGATATCGACCACCCCGCGCGCGCCGGGACAGACGGTCGCGCTGACGCGCGCCGGCATTCCGATCCGGGCATCGCCGATCTCGGCCAGTGTCAGTGCGTTGGCCCGACCGACGGCCACACCCTCAGTATCGATCAGCACGATGCCGTCGAGGATATCGCGGAGCAGGTATTCGGCGGCGCGCCCCGCACGCTCGCGCTGTGCCGCCAGGGCGTCATGCACGTGGGCGGCCTCAATCTGGAGGGCGCCTGCGCGGAGACGCATGAAGTCCGCCTCCAGCGCGACCTGGACCATTGGCGCGATATGCGGCGAGAGCCGGCGACGATGCGCGACCACGCGGCTGCTGAAGTCGCACAGGGCCACCATGGCCGGCGCGGTCAGCGGCGGCAGCCCCTGCGCCTCGGTCAAGGTCTTCAGCAGCCTGGCGTAGTTGCAGGTAAAGCCTGTATCACGCGGGAAGTACCCATCGAACTCGGCCAGCACGCGGAACAATTCGGGGAATTCCGCATCCAGCGAACGGAGCTCGTAGTAAAGGTCGTGTGGTCCCAGGAGTGCGATCTTGACCCGTAGCGGCAGCGGGGCGGGGCTCAGCGTCGCAACGGCCGGTCCGCCCTGCTCGGCGGAGGACGATTCGATCCGCAACCAACCGCTTTTGACGGCTCGCTTCAGTGCGGACCACACCGCGGGATCCTCGAGCACCTTCGCTGCCTCGAGTATCAGGAATCCGCCGTTGGCGTGATGGAGGGCGCCCGGGAAGATCAGGTGATGGTCGGCGATCAGCGAGCCCTGCTCGCTGGCGAACTCGATCCGCCCGAACAGATTCGACAGACTCGGATTCGGCTCGTAAATCACTGGCGCGCCACAGTCCGGTGCGTGGCTGACCAGCACGCGGGGCGTGTAACGCCGACGCAGCCAATCCGCGCCGGGGGCTTCGCGGTCCGGCTCGCTCTCGTCGTCCAGGCGGGGCGCCAGCACGCGGCACAGATCCCGCTCGATGGCCTGCAGGTGGCGGGTGACACCGTCGAATGCGCGGTACTTCTCCACGAGCACGCCCAGCGGTGAGCGAATGGCATTGGCCATCGCTTCGGACGCCAACGCGCGCAGCTGCTCGTCGCGCTCCTGGCGCCACCGGGGCAGGTCGACCAGTGCATCGCCCAGTGTGGTCTCGACCTGGCAGGACGCGGCCTGGAACCGCTCGCGCTCGGCAGCCGTGAGGGCGGCATCCTCGATCACGCGACCGTCCCGTAGCGGCGCGAACGACAAGGCCTCGCCATCGCGCAGTACGGCCACCCCGATGGCCTTCGCCCCTGCTGCAACCCGCTCCAGCACGGCGTCACAGCGAAGTTGCAGGGCGCGCATCGCGCGGCTGCGGCGCCGCTGGTAGGCCGGATTGCCGGCGACCGCGGCGAGGTTCGCGGTAACGGCATCGATCAGGCCCTCGATATCGGTTGCCAGCACACTGCCCTGACGCGGGGGCAAGCGGAGCGGAGCCGGCTCGCGCGGCTCGTCGAAACGGTTCAGGTACAGCCAGTCACCCGGAGACGGCTGACCCTGCGCCGCAGCCCTGAGCTGCTGCCGGAGCAGCGACAGCCGTCCCGTCCCCGGCTCGCCCATGACGAACACGTTGTAGCCCTCACCCGGCATCGCGACCGCCAGGCTGATCGCATCGATGGCGCGGCGATGCCCCAACGGACCCTCCCAAGCCTCGAGCTCCGCTGTCGTTGCGAATGGCAGGCGGCGGGTTGCGGCCGGCGGTATCAGATCATCCGGGGGCAGCGGCGATAAGGGCATGAGGCTCCCCGTAGCGGGTTGAGTTAAAAGGACGACGGCAGGGGACGCGGCCCTCGCGGCGACGATACACGTTGCAATCGCAATTGGCTGCCGCCCCTCCGGATTCCCGTCAAGGCGTTCTCGGATACGCTATCGCCGGACCCGGGGCATCGCAAGAACTGGACGCCGGACCCGCCGGCTTGCTACCATTCGCGTCCTAAATTCGGGTTTTCTGGCGCATTTTGAGAGTCGGTCGGTCAACGCTTTCGGTAGGGGAATCCTCAGTCCTGGGCTTCACGTCCGGGCCTTCCCTGTCCTGGTCCGTTTTCCGTTGCCCGGCTCACTCCCTCCTCCACGCGCCGGCTTTCTTCTTCTAAGGCACTGATTCACTCAACCGGGAGACGCGTATGTCGATCAAGGTGGCTATCAATGGGTACGGCCGTATCGGGCGAAACATTCTTCGCGCTCTGTACGAGAACAAGCGCACCAGCGAGATCCAGATCGTCGCGATCAACGATCTGGGCGATGCCAACACCAACGCGCATCTGACCAAGTACGACACCGTACACGGCCGGTTCAGCGGCGAGGTATCGGTCGATGGCGATTACATGATCGTCAACGGCGACCGGATCCGGGTGCTGGCCGAACGTGACCCGGCCAAGTTGCCGTGGGCCGAACTGGGCATCGACGTCGTGCACGAATGCACCGGTATTTTCACGTCGAAGGCAAAGTGCTCCGCGCATATCAGCGCCGGTGCCAAGAAAGTCATCCTGTCGGCGCCGGGCGGCGAAGACGTGGATGCGACCATCGTCTACGGCGTCAACCACGGAACGCTGAAGAGCACCGACACGGTGATCTCGAATGCGTCATGCACGACGAACTGCCTCGCGCCGCTGGTCAAGCCGCTGCACGAGAAGATCGGTCTCGTGAACGGTCTGATGACCACGATTCATTCGTATACCAACGATCAGGTGCTGACCGACGTCTTCCACAAGGATTTGCGCCGCGCCCGTTCGGCGACCATGTCGATGATCCCAACCAAGACCGGTGCAGCCGCTGCGGTCGGCCTGGTGCTGCCGGAGCTGAACGGCAAACTCGACGGCTTCGCGGTCCGCGTGCCGACCATCAACGTTTCGCTGGTCGACTTGTCATTCGTCGCGGCGAAGCCAACGAGCAAGGACGAAGTGAACGGCATCCTGAAGGCCGCGTCGGAAGGCGAACTTAAAGGCGTCCTGGAATACAACGCCCTGCCGCTGGTATCGATGGACTATAACCATTCGACCGCCTCGTCCGTGTTCGATTCCACGCTGACCAAGGTCAGCAAGGACGGCACGCTGGTCAAGGTGCTGTCCTGGTACGACAACGAGTGGGGTTTCTCGAACCGGATGCTCGACACCACCATCGCGCTGATGAAGGCCTGAGAAAGCCGATGATCACCAATACCTCGATGAACTGGATGCGACGCACCAAGATCATTGCGACCCTTGGACCCGCGACTGATGAACCGGCGGCTTTGCGTTCCGTTCTCGAGGCCGGTGTCGACGTAGTTCGCCTGAATTTTTCTCACGGCACACCGGAACAGCATCTGCGCCGGGCCAATCTGGTTAGGCAGTTTGCGGAGGAACTCGGACGCCACATCGGCATTCTGGTCGATCTGCAAGGCCCGAAGATTCGCATCGCCCGATTCAGCGGAGATCGCAAGATCCAGCTCGAACCGGGCGCTCCGTTCGCGATCGACCCGGCCCTGCCCGCCGATGCCGGTGACGATACCCAGGTGGGCTGCTGCTACCAGGAGTTGCCGGCGGATGTCAAAGCCGGCGACAGCCTGTTGTTGAACGACGGCCTGATCGAACTCGAGGTCGAATCCGTCCAGGGCAGCCGAGTGGCCTGCCGGGTCGTGATCGGCGGCGAACTCTCCAATCACAAAGGTATCAACAAGAAGGGCGGCGGCCTTTCCGCCAGCGCCCTGACCGACAAGGACCGCGCCGACATCCTCACCGCGGTCGAGATCGGGGCCGACTATCTCGCCATTTCGTTTCCGCGCACCGCGGATGATGTCCGCGAAGCACGATCCTTGCTGCGCAAGGCCGGCGGCGATGCCGCCATCGTCTCGAAAATCGAGCGCGCCGAGGCCCTGCATCCTGGCGTCATCGAGGAAATCGTCGATGTCTCCGACGCCATCATGGTGGCCCGCGGCGATCTTGGCGTCGAAATCGGCGACGCTCAACTGCCGTGGGTTCAGAAGCAGCTCATCGGCATGGCACGCGCCCGCAATCGCGTCGTGATCACGGCGACGCAGATGATGGAATCGATGATCCAGAATCCGCAGCCGACCCGTGCCGAAGTGTTCGACGTCGCGAATGCCGTGATCGACGGCACCGACGCCGTGATGCTGTCGGCGGAGACCGCCAGCGGGCGCTTTCCGGATCGGGCCGTCGCCGCGATGGACCGGGTATGCCTCGAAGCCGAGAAACACCCGCGCGCCCGGCAGTCGGATCACCGGATCGACGAACATTTCGACCGGATCGACGAAGCGATCGCGATGTCGGCCATGTATGCCGCCAACCATACCAAGGTTTGCGCCATCGGCGCCCTGACCGAGACCGGCTCCACGCCGCTGTGGATGTCGCGCATCAGCTCGGGGATTCCGATCTTCGCATTGACGCCGCACGAACGGACCTGCCGCAAGGTCGCCTTGTTCCGTGGCGTTTACCCCATCTCCTTCCACCACGATACCTCGGATCACGCCGAGCTGAACCGCGCCATCGTCGAGCAGTTGATGGCGCTGGGCGTCGCCAAGCCGGATGATCTGGTCATCCTGACGAAGGGCGACCTAACCGGCGTCAAGGGTGGCACCAACGCCATGAAAATCGCCCGGATCTCGGAAGTGCTGGCCGCTGCCCCGCAGCGTTCCGCGGCCGGCTGACCCGGCACGACGGGACAGGCCCAGGATGCGCGGGGAGTCGCTGACGCAGTTCCTGATCCACGAACAGCGCAAGACACCGGCCGCGAGTGGCGAGTTCACGCTGCTGCTGAACGACATCGCGGCCGCCTGCAAGGCCATTGCCCATGAGGTCAATCGGGGGGCACTGGCCGGCAATCTGGGCTTGGCCGGTTCGAGCAATGTCCAGGGCGAGGCGCAGAAAAAACTCGATCTGATCGCCAATGAACTGTTCCTGCGCTCGCTGGAATGGACCGGCCACTTCGCGGCAATGGCCTCGGAGGAAAATGACGAGATCGTTCCGATTCCTGCGGCGCTACCGCGCGGCAAATATCTCGTCTGCTTCGATCCCCTTGATGGATCGTCCAATATCGATCTGAATCTCTCGGTCGGTACGATCTTCTCGGTGTTGCGCTGCCCGGACCACTGTGAAGCCGCCACTGAAAGCGCCTTCCTGCAACCGGGCACGAAACAGGTCAGCGCCGGTTTCTGCATTTACGGACCGACGACGATCATGGTGCTGACCACCGGGAATGGCGTCAACGGTTTCACGCTCGATCGCGATGTCGGGGAGTTCATACTGACTCACCCGAACATCCGGATTCCCGAGGACACGCGAGAATTCGCGATCAACATGTCGAACCAGCGCTTCTGGGAAGCGCCGGTTCAACGCTACGTGGACGAATGCGTGCGCGGTGAAACCGGCATGCGCGACAAGAATTTCAACATGCGCTGGATCGCCTCGCTGGTAGCCGAGGTTTACCGCATCCTGACGCGTGGCGGAATCTTCCTGTACCCGTCCGACAGCCGCCCCGGGGGACAGTCCGGCCATCTGCGGCTGATGTACGAAGCCAACCCCATGAGCTTCATCGTCGAACAGGCCGGGGGCGCGAGTTCGAACGGGCGCGAGCGCATCATGGAACTGCAGCCCACCGCGATTCATCAGCGCGTCCCGTTGATACTGGGGTCAAAGAACGAGGTCGAACGGGTCGTCGGCTATCACCGTTAAGGGACGCGACATGCGCCTGGGTTCGCGATCCGCGCGTCAACTTGACCGCTGGTGCAACGGACTTCGCCTAGGGAAGTGGGCCCGCAGAAATTCCATCTGGTCCGACAGTACCCGCCGACCCTGCAAATACACGTATTCGGCATGCGTCGGCGCGAAAGGGATTGCCAGCAACTCCATGCCCGCCTGCTCCGGCGTCCTGCCCGCCTTGTGGTTATTGCAGCGCTTGCAGGCCGTAACCACATTGTTCCAATGATCTGTGCCACCGCGGCTGATCGGCCGGACATGGTCCCGCGACAATTCGGAATGGCGGAAGCGCTGCCCGCAGTAGAGGCACAGATAGCCATCCCGCCGAAACAGGGCCGGATTATTCAGTGGGGGGACATAGCCGGAGTTCACCTTGTATCCGGTGTGCGGATGTCCATGGGTTGCGATAATCGAGTTGACCGTTATCACGCTCCGGCACCCGGTGCGCGCGTTGATCCCGCCGCGTAATTGATAAAGCACCGAGCCGCAAGCATACGCAACCTGTTCCAGATGGTAGAGTTTCGCAGCCTCCTGGTAACCGATCCATTCGAGAGGCATCCCCGAACTATCGGTGCGAAGTACCTGGAACTGACAGACCAACATATTCCCTCCGGAAAATCGCAAGGTGTTGAGCTACGGACTCGTCAAGGCTTTGACAACGTCGACAACGAGTTATTCACAAGCGCTGTTGCGCGCTTGTCAAGTCCGCGGGGTTGGCGTATTAAGCAGGCTTCAGTGGCTTCGCGCCAGCTCAAGTGTTTGATTTCTCGTTTTGCCGTTATTGTTGTCGAAATTTTTTACAGTAATAAGAAGGTACATGCGCGACAACGGTTCCCGGCGATTTCTAAACCCCAACTCACAGACTTATCCACAGAATCTGTGGATAACGCCATCCAGCGTCCGGAAACCGGCATGACTGTCAGCATTGCGGGGCGTCGACCCGAACCGGTTAGCCATTGACAACCATCTGGCGCGTGGCGGTCCCCGTCCCGCTCTACCGAATATTCGACTACCTGCCGATTCCCGGGTCACCGACGCCGCAACCGGGCTGCCGCATCAGGGTACCGTTCGGTGTGCAATCCCTTGTCGGGTGTCTGCTCGACATCGTCGACGGCTCGGATGTGGAGCCCGCTCGACTTAGAACCGCGGCCGCAGTCCTCGACGAATCACCGCTGCTTCGTACGGAGGACCTGGGATTGTTGACGTGGGCGGCGCGTTATTACCACCATCCCCTGGGTGAAGTGCTGCTGACCGCCTTCCCGGTCTTACTCCGGAAGGGCCGTTCACCCATGCTCGCATCCCGCAAATACCTCGCGCTCACCGAGACTGGCATAAGATCTCCATTGGATACGCTAAGCCGCGCGCCGCGTCAAGCCCTGCTGTTACGGGCCTTGCAGGAGGCCAATGGCCATCGGCTCGCGGAGTCGGTTCTTGCGGCGGCGTTGCCCGGCTGGCGCCGAGCGGTCCCGGCCCTTATTGCGAAAGGCCTCGCCTCCCACTGCGAACAGACGGACGATGACCGGTGGGCTTCGTCTCCGGACGACGTAAGTAGCCACCACGATCCGAAGCTCAACCCGGCCCAAGTCGCCGCAGTCAATGCCGTTGCGGAAACCTTCGGGCGATCGGCCACCTTCCTCCTCGAGGGCGTGACGGGGAGCGGCAAGACCGAGGTTTATCTGAGTCTCGTGCGACGGGTGATGGCGCGGGGCGAGCAGTGTTTGCTGCTGCTGCCGGAGATCAGCCTGACACCCCAGATCGAACAGCGGTTCGTCAACGGGCTCGGCCGCAGCGTCCCGGTCTTCCATTCCCGCCTGTCCGAACTCGAGCGCCTGCAGTCATGGATCGCGCTGCAGAGCGGCGCCGCACCGATACTGCTCGGCACACGATCCGCGGTGTTCTGTCCGATGCAGCGACCAGGGCTGATCATCGTCGATGAGGAACATGAGGCATCGTACAAGCAGCAGGACGGGTTTCGCTTCTCGGCACGCGACGTCGCGATCAAGCGCGCCCGCGACCTCGGAATTCCGATCGTGCTCGGCTCGGCCACCCCAAGCCTGGAGAGCCTGTGGAACGCGGAGCGGCAGCGCTATTGCCGGTTGCACCTTCCGGAGCGCGCCGGCGGGGCTGCCGCCCCGCCGCTGCGCTTGGTGGATGTGCGGCGACAACGCCTGATCGAAGGTCTCTCGCGCCGCTTGATAGAGGCAATAGAAGGCACGCTGTCCGAAGGGCATCAGGCCTTGCTGTTCATCAATCGGCGGGGCTATGCCCCGACCCTGATCTGCAACGACTGCGGTTGGGTCGCCGAGTGTCGCGCCTGTGACGCCCGACTGGTGATCCACCAGCGGGAAAACCGCCTGCGCTGTCACCACTGCGCCTACGAGCAGGCGGTACCGCGGGGATGTCCATCCTGCGGGGGGCGCGACCTGCGTCCCCTGGGGATGGGCACCGAACGGATCGAGCAGGCTCTGGAGGAACTATTCCCGGCCGCCCGGCTCACGCGGATCGATCGGGACAGCACCGCCACCAGCGGAAGTCTTCAGGAAAAGCTCGCCGACGTGCATTCCGGGGATGTCGACATCCTGATCGGAACGCAGATGCTGGCCAAGGGCCACCATTTCCCTCGCGTCACGTTGGTGGGAATCGTCGATGCCGACTCAATGCTGTTCGCGACTGATTTCCGCGCCAGCGAGCGTATGGCCCAACTCATTGTGCAGGTGGCAGGCCGCGCCGGACGCGCAGAACAACCCGGCACGGTTCTGCTGCAAACACGGAACCCCGAGCATCCGCTGCTGCAGACGCTGATCGACAAGGGATACCCCGGTTTTGCAGCGCTGGCGCTGGAAGACCGCAGAGCGGCGGGCCTGCCACCCTTCGGCCACCTTGCAGTGTGGCGCGCCGAAGCAATCGACGGCGAAGCACCGCAGCGCTTTCTGACGCGTCTGCGGGAGCACGCCCTCGCTTGCTGCGGCGACGGGATCGAGGTGCTCGGCCCGGCGCCTGCGCCGATGCTGCGGCAGTCAGGCCGGCACCGCTATCAACTGTTGCTGCAAAGTCGGGAGCGGCCCGCACTGCACGCAGTGCTCGATCAACTGCAGCCGCAGTTGACCGGCCTGGCGCGCGCGTGCCAAGTGCGCTGGTCGCTGGATGTCGATCCCACCGACTGCTACTGAATGGACCCCCGCGCCTCTACAGTCGAGCGATGATCGCATCGGTCATCGCTGTAGTACCGTCCTTGGATCCCTTCTTCAGATCCGGCGTCAGGGTCTTGCCTTCCTTGATCACCGCCCGGACAGCCTGTTCGATCCGGTCGGCAGCCTCCGGCTCTCCCAGATGCCGCAACATCATCGCACCCGCGATGATCGTCGCGGTCGGGTTGGCGATGCCCAGTTCGGCTATGTCCGGGGCGCTGCCATGCACCGCCTCGAACAGCGCAGCGTCGGTCCCGATGTTCGCGCCAGCCGTCAGGCCCAGGCCTCCCACCAAGCCCGCCGCCAGATCCGACAGAATGTCCCCGAACAGATTCGTCGTCACGATGACGTCGAAGATCTCCGGCTTCATGACGAGTTGCATACAGCAGGCATCCACGATGCGGTCGTCGAACTCGATGTCCGGATAGTCCTTGGCTACCTCGCGCCCGATCTCCAGGAACAGCCCCGAGGAACATTTGAGGATGTTCGCCTTGTGGACGAGCGTTACCTTTTTGCGGCGTGCCTGACGTGCAAAGTCGAACGCGTAACGGATGATCCGTTCCGAGCCTTTGCGGGTGATAACCGCGATGCTCTCTGCCGCGATTTTCTCCTGATCGACCTTGATGAAGTGCTCGATGCCGGCGTAGAGCCCTTCGGTGTTCTCGCGGATCGTGACCAGATCCACATGCGGAAACGGCAGGTCGTCCATGCCCTCGAAGGACAGGGCTGGCCGCACATTGGCGTAGAGATTGAAGGCCTGACGCAAGGTCACGTTGACGCTGCGATACCCGCCGCCGACCGGGGTCGTCAGCGGTCCCTTGAGACACACGCGGTGGCGCCGTATCGACTCCAGCGTTTCATCCGGGAGGGGCGTCGCATGCTTTTCGACCGCCGCCATGCCGGCCAGTTGCGGATCCCAGTCGATCCGGACGCCAGCGGCTTCGATGACCCGAACAGTCGCATCCACGATAGCGGGGCCGATGCCATCGCCGGGTATGAGTGTCACATGATGCATAGGTGCTTTCCAGAATGAACGAGGAGAGTGAGGTATAAAGTGCCGGGGCGTGAGTCGTTCTCGAGTCGCGCTTCCGTCAGGGCGCAGCCGCAAACGCCGCCCAGACCGGTGCATGGTCCGATGGGCGTTCCAGCCTCCGCGGTTCGGTATCGATCGCGCACGACTGAATGCGCTCCTTCAACGCGTCGCTGAGCAGGATCAGATCGATTCGCAAGCCCTGGTTGCGTCGGAAAGCCCCGGTGCGGTAGTCCCACCACGAATAGCTCGCCTCCGGCTGCTCAAACAGACGGAAGGCGTCGGACAGTGGCAGGGCACTCAAGCGGCGGAGGGCTTCGCGCTCCGGCGTGCTGCACAGAATGCGCTCGCGCCATGCCTCCGGATCGTAGACATCGGAATCTTCCGGCGCGATGTTGAAGTCGCCGACGACCGCCAGTGACGGACAGCGAGACAACTCGTGCTCCAGGAACGACCGCATCTTCATCAGCCAGTCCAGCTTGTACGCATATTTCTCGGAACCGACCTCGCTACCGTTCGGTACATAGAGATTCACGATGCGCACACCGTCGACGGTCACGGCCAGAACACGCCGCTGGGGATCCTCGGCGAGTTGAGGAGGGTCCGTCACGCAGTCGAGCGCGGGACTGCGACTGAGCACCGCCACGCCGTTATAGGTACGCTGACCGCTGAAGACCGCGCGATAACCGATATCCTCAAACGCCGCTACTGGGAACTCCGGGTCCGTGACCTTCGTTTCCTGCAAGGCCAACGCGTCGGGTTGATGCCGTTCCAGCCACGCGAGGACATGCGGCAAGCGCACGCGCAGCGAGTTTACGTTCCAGGTCGCAATCTTCACGTTCGCCGCTGTGCTCCGATCAGCGCCGTGTCTGCACTAAATTGGAACAAGTCCCCGCCATCGCACCAGCCACATTCAGAGATCGAGATCGATGCGCAGGGACAAATCCACGGCACGAACATTCTTGGTCAACGCACCGACCGAAAGGTAGTCGACGCCCGTTTCAGCCAATGGCCGGATGGTCTCCAGCGACAGATTGCCCGAGACTTCCAGCGCCGCTCTGCCCGCCGTACGCTGCACGGCTTGGCGGATCCGGTCAATTTCAAAATTATCCAGCAATATCCGTTCCACACCTACCGCGAGCGCCTGATCAAGCTCATCCAGCGTTTCGACCTCGATTTCCACGGTCAGGTCCGGAGCGACCTCCCGAGCCGCCCGCACGGCCAGCGCAATCGAGCCGCAAGCCAGGATATGGTTTTCCTTGATCAAAATGGCGTCGAACAGGCCGAGCCGGTGATTGTGGCAACCGCCACAGCGCACCGCATACTTCTGCGCCAGCCGCAGTCCGGGGACGGTCTTGCGGGTATCGAGGACCTTGACACCGGTACCGGCCACGGCACGCGCGTAGGAACGCGCCAGCGTGGCGGTGCCACTCAGGGTCTGCAACAGGTTCAACGCGGTGCGCTCGCCGGTCAGCAAGGCCCGCGCACTACCGGACAGGCGACACAACACCCGATCCGCGGCGAGCTCGTCGCCGTCCTCGGCCTGCCACACCAGCGAGACCTCGGGATCCAAGTGCCGAAATACCGCATCGAACCAGGGACGGCCGCAGAGAACCATCGCCTCGCGGGTGGTCAGGGTCGCCGACGCGGTTGCCGTCGCCGGCACGATCAATGCGGTCACGTCGCCCGTGCCCACGTCTTCGGCCAGTAGCGAGGCGATTTGCCCGGGATCGACGGCGAGGGGTTCGATTCGGGTATTCACGGTAGCGTAACGCCTCGTCAGCGCGCTTTGAACGAAGCGTTGAACCGTTCGCGCAACCGCTCCACACGGCGACCATTGACACCGAAGTCCCAATAGCCGACGCGCGATGCGGAGCGCACTGCGATCATTTTGGTGGCCGGCAGCAATTGGAACTCGACATCGTCGACGAAGCGAAACACCCGGCTGGTCGCCTCCAGGCGCAGATAGCGATCAACTGAACTGTCCTCGACCACCGCCATGCCCTGCTCCCGCTGCGCAGCCTGCTTCAGCTTGGCCCAGGCGGCATCCGGGTCACCCTCGAAGGAAAAAGCCCGGACATACTGGCTGTCTGACCGACTGCTGCTCGACACACAATTCGGTGTCGGCGGACAAGCCTGGATGCGACCCGTTTCAGCGGCAACCACCGCGACCGAGGCGAGGCCGAGTCCCAGTGCCAAGACCACCCACGGCAGGTGAGGCGGAGGGCAAAACCCGCCCGTCGATAGCCGCAAGCCCCCGCCACGCCGTGCCTTCACCGCGTCACTCCGTTGGCGCAGTCATCATCGGTGCGAAGGTCTTGGCGATGTCGGTCGAGACCTTGCGATCCACCTGCGCCAGAGGAATCAGCCCGTTTTTCACGACAAGGTAACCCTTGTCGCCAAAAGCGCGCTCGCTGGTGAACTCCTGAATGAAACGCGCCAAGCCCGGGATATAGTCCAGATGCGACTTCTTGACGTAGATGTACAGCTCGCCGGAGAGAGGATACAGCTCGGACGTGATCGTATCCGATTTAGGCGCCACGCCGTCGATTTCGAGGGCTGACAGCTTGTCCTTGTTGCGCAGATAGAGGCTGTACGATACCAGTCCGAGCGCATGGTCGTTGCCTACCAGCTCGCGCACGACCAGGTCGTCATTCACCGTCACCTGGATGTAGGCCTGATCCGTGCGGACGTCCTGGCAGGCCTTTTTGTAGTCCTGGGTCATCGTGGCGCGCTGTGCCGACAGCCAGGGAAAACCGTCGCATCCCGGTTCCAGCACCATATCCTGAAAGATCTCGCGAAAGCCGGAATTCGCGGGGGGACCGATGACCTCGATCTTGCGGTCCGGCAGCGCTGCGTTGATCTGCTTCCACGTTTTGCTGGTATTCAAACGCAGTTTCCGGTCGGTGCTCGGGATCATCCGACTCAGCGCGTTGTACAAGTCACGCCGCGTCAGATTCATCGCGGGGCTCTTCGCCGACTGGGCAAAAACCATTGCGTCGCGGCCAATCGCGATTTCCACGATCTCGTTGACGCCGTTGTTGCGACACTGCTCGTATTCCCGCTTGGTCATGCGGCGAACCGCATTGACGATATCCACCGAGTCCTCGTTGTTGCTCTCACAGAACAACTGAATGCCACCCTTGGTTCCTGTGGACTCGAGCCAGGGGGATTTCAACCCGGCAACCGCCTTCTTCGCGCCCTTCTTGCCCACCCTTTCGGTGCCGCCCTGGCCCAGTTGCTCCGCGACCGCCTTGGAAAAAGGCGCCACGGTGGAGGAACCCACGATGTGGATATAGTCGCGAGCCATGGCGCCTTGAGTGCACAGAGCCAGTGCCGCGCCGAGCGCAGCCGCGATCTTCAGTATTCCGGCGTTGTTCATTACGTCCTCTAGTCAGTCTGAATTCAGTCGCTGCACGAAGCCAGTCAGGCGAAGTAGTCGCCGAGGCCTCCCGGCAGGAATGCAAACACAAGTCCCCACAAAAGACAAACCCGCCAAGCGGCGGGTTTGCCCGGGCCCTTCCGTGGGCCTGAGTCTGTCCTGACCCCTCAGGCGTTATTCGCCCATCCAGACCAGTTCCACGCGACGGTTAACCGAACGCTCTTCCTCGGTGCGATCCGGCGATACCTTCGGGTACATCTCGCCGTAGCCCTTCGGATACAGGTTGTTCGGCACGCCCTTCATCTTCAGGTAGTCGACCACCGAGGCCGCGCGACGCTGCGACAGCTTCATGTTGTACTGGTCGGTGCCCTCGGTGCTGGTGTGGCCCTGCACTTCGATGTCCTTGGTCTCGCCCGAGGCGATCAGACCGGTCGACACTTCGTCCAGGATGCCCTTCGCCGTCTCGGTCAGCTCGGCCGAGTCGTAATGGAAGTTCACACCGCGCAACTCGATGCGGACCAAGCAGCCGTACTCGTCGACCTTGGCGCCCTTCATCGTGCCCGGGCACTTGTCGTCGCAGTCGTTGACGCCGTCACCGTCGGAATCCTTCGTCGAGCAGTCGTCAACCGCCGCCGGCGCTGCCGCCGCCACCGGCATCGGCTTCTCGCCCAGCGGAATCACGAAACCGGCGTTCACGACCAGGTCGTTGAAGACGTCGTTACCGAAGGTACGGCCGTTGCCCGTCAACGGGTTCGTTACAGTCCGGCTGTTCGCCGTCTGCAATTGGTAGCGCACATCAGCGCGCAGCAGGAAGTTGTCGGCCAGTTCCACCGTCGCACCCAGACCCGTCTGGAACAGGAACTGGGAAGACTGGTTGCCATACCCATGAGCCGAACGCCAGCTTTCGTTCACGCCGCCAACGGCCGCCACCCAGTACGGGGAGAACACATCGCGATCGAAGAAGAACAGCGCGTCGACCGTACCGCCCGTCAGATCAGTTTGGCCACCGACATCTTGGATGTTGTTCGAATAGTTCATCCACAGGCCACGGACTTCGAGGTTCAACCATTCGTTGATCATCTTGCCGATGCCCATGCCACCGCCCCAGCCGCCGAAGGCCTTGCGGTCACCGCCGGGCTGCATGAACGTGCCGAACGGCGACAAATACCAGCGATCGTCGACGCAGCGCGAATCGGCCGACGGAACGGAGGTACCGTCCGGGCAGGTGTAGGTCGAGGTCATCGCCGCTGCCGCCGTATCGGCTTCCGCCGGGGCTGCTTCGGTCGCGGTCGCCATAGGATCAGCCACCGCCGGATCAGTGGCCGCCGTCATCGTGGTGTCGGGCGCAGCCGCTTCGGTGCCGCTTCCCATCGCCATCGTATCCTGTCCGTACTCCGCGGCCTGAACCCCGGAGGCGGCTAGACCTATTAGCGCAAATGCGCACAGATTCTTCTTAATCATTACCGTCTCCTTCCACCAAAAAACAACAACAAGGACGAATTGAGCAACACCATACTATTCTCGGGGCAGCGAGAAATCAAGTGGGCTCCACACCCTTTTTTTTCGTTGTCAACGAAATTTCATCATCAGGCCAAGGGATACCGGTCGTGGGGTTCAAGCTCGGATGGGCTCTGCTGAGCCTGGATCCTCGCCGGTGGCCGCGTCGTCCGGAGCGTCGCAAGCGTCCGACGAGGACCGTACCGCTTCATGACCGGGCAGGGCAACGATACGTTTACCTGGAAAGCAACAAATGAAGCGGCTTCCCTTCCCTACAACACTCTCGACCTGCAAGGCCGCCTCATGCCGGTTCAGCACGTGCTTTGCGATCGCCAAGCCGAGCCCACTGCCATTCCGGCTACGACCGCCGGACACTTCGACGCGATAGAATCGTTCGGTCAAGCGGGGCAGGTGTTCCGGCGCGATGCCTGGTCCGGTATCGCTGACTTCGAGTCGGGCACCGTGCTGATCGCCCCTCCAGATCACGGTGACGGCACCGTCCTCGGGCGTGTATTTCATGGCATTGATGACGAGGTTCGAGAACGCGCTGCGCAGCTCGTTGGCATCGCCCAGCACACCCCAGGCAGGATCGATATCAGTCGACAGCTTGGGATTGAACCCGAATAGAACTTCGGCTTCCTGACAGATTCCGACCAGCAGTTCGGCTACATCGATCGGCTCCGGTGTGGCCCGCTGGGTACCCGACTGGAGCCGCGTCAAGGCGAGGAGGCTCTCGATCAGCTCGTGCATCCGGTTGGTCTGCTCCTCGACGCGGCGGAAGATCATCCGTTCACGTTCGGGCAGTGCCGAATCGGAGTCGCACAACGCTTCGATGTAGCCGCGCATCACGGTGATGGGCGTACGCAACTCGTGCGAGACATTGGCGATGAAATCGCTGCGGACCCTTTCGGCGAGCTTGAGCTCGGTCACGTCACGAGCGACCAGCAGACGGAAGTCCTCATCGCCATAGGGCACGACTCGAACTTCCAGCTCACGGGTATCATCGATGGGTGACGGTATGGCGATGGTCCCGCCGGCGTTCTCGTCGCTCAGGTAGCTGACGAAGCGGGTGTTACGCACGAGATTGCCGATTTGCTGGCCGACATCGGGGCGTCGCAACCCCAGGAACTGACTGGCGGAATCGTTGAACCAGTCGATCTCATTGCGCGGCCCGAGCACGACGGTCGCATCGGGCAGCGCAGCCGTCGCCGTGCGGAAACGGTCGAGCATCCGTAGTAACTGTTTCTTGCGGCGCTTGTTCCGGCGGCGGACTCGAAATACGAGATAGAAGACTTCCTCCCAGATGCCATCCGCCTGGGGCAAGTCACCGCTCTTGCCGCCGCGCAACCAGTGCAGCAGACGGTTGATAAAGAAAAGGTGCCGGAACAGATAAATCAGTGCGCAGACACTCGTCGCGAAAAACCAGTTCCCGCTGAGCCTAACCAGGAAGGCCAGGGCCAGGACGAGCAGAACAACCCAGAATAGCTCGGCCCGCCAGGCAGAAGACATAGGCCGATCAGTAAGCCGCCGAGAACCGGTAGCCGAAACCGCGGACCGTCTGAATCATCTCCTCGCGTTGATGCTCGGCAAGGATCTTCCTCAGCCGACGGATGTGGACGTCGACGGTCCGCTCCTCGATATACGTGCTGCGACCCCAGACTTGGTCGAGCAGCTGATTGCGGCTGTAAACCTTGTCGGGGTGCGTCAGGAAAAACTCGAGCAAGCGATATTCGGTTGGGCTCAGGTTGACGGCAGCCTGTTCGATGGCGACTCGATGTTCATCGGTATCGATCACGATACCGCCGACATCGATGCGTCCGGATTTCCCGATCCGGCCGCTGCGCCGAAGCACCGCCTTGATTCGCGCGACCAGTTCACGGGTGGAAAACGGCTTCGTGACGTAATCGTCAGCACCGACCTCGAAGCCCCGCACCCGGTCTTCCTCCTCGCCGCGGGCCGTCAACAGAATCACCGGTATGTCACCGAAGCTTTCGTCCTTCTTGAGTCGCCGGGCCCATTCAACGCCGCTGAGACCCGGCAGCATCCAGTCGAGCAGGATCAGGTCGGGCGTCTGTTCCAGCATCAGCGCCAGACCCTGATGCGCATCCGGCGCCGCCCGCACGGCAAAGTCCGACTGCTCCAGTACCATCACCAGCATTTCACGAATGGCGTCATCGTCTTCAACCACCAGCACGTTGATTTCGGACATCCTCAAAAGCTCCGGATCTACGAAAAAGCCCCGATCGTAAGTGCTGCATATTAAGGATCGATGACAGCGCAGACCCCGAAGGTCGGCGGCGACCGCGTTCCGCAACGGACGCCGCCACTCATCAGGCCGCCTTGCTCAGCGTGAACTCGTCTCCCGACACGCCGACCGAGATTACATCACCGTCGGCGAAGTTCCCAGCGAGAATGGCCAGCGCAATCGGATTTTCCAGTTTCTGCTGGATGGCTCGCTTCAGCGGCCGAGCACCGTAAACGGGGTCGAAGCCCGCCGCGCCGAGCTGTTCGAGCGCCGCGTCGGTGACGGCCAAACCGAAGCCCTTGCCCTCCAGACGCTTCCGCAAATGATCCACCTGGATCGCGGCGATCGCCCGGATCTGCTCCTTCGCGAGCGGATGAAACACGACGACTTCGTCGACGCGATTGATGAATTCGGGCCGGAAATACTGTGTCACGATTTCCATGACCTCGGCCTTCATCTGCGCGTAGTTCGCCTCTCCGGCCAGTTCCTGGATGCGCGACGAACCCAGATTCGAGGTCATCACGATCACGGTGTTCCGAAAATCCACCGTCCGCCCATGGCCATCGGTCAGCCGCCCGTCGTCCAGCACCTGCAACAGTACATTGAACACATCCGGATGCGCCTTCTCGACCTCATCGAGGAGGATCACCGAGTACGGCTTGCGGCGCACCAGTTCGGTCAGGTAACCACCTTCCTCATAGCCGACGTAACCCGGAGGCGCCCCGATCAACCGAGCCACCGAGTGCTTCTCCATGAACTCCGACATGTCGATGCGGACCATCGCGTCCTCGGTGTCGAACAGGAAGGCCGCCAGGGCTTTGCACAACTCGGTCTTGCCGACGCCGGTCGGGCCGAGGAACAGGAACGAGCCGCTCGGACGGTTCGGATCGGCCAGTCCGGCGCGCGCCCGGCGGATCGCATCGCTGACCGCCTTGATCGCCTCGTTCTGTCCGACGACGCGCCGGGCCAGATTGGCTTCCATCGTCAGCAGTTTCTCGCGCTCGCCCTCCAGCATCTTCGCCACCGGAATGCCGGTCCATTTCGACACGACTTCGGCGATCTCCTCGTCGGTGACCTTGTCGCGCAGCAGCCGGTTGTCCGCGTGTTCGGCCTTCTCGGCCCGTTCCAGCTCGGCCTGCAAAGCCGGAATCTGCCCGTACTGCAGTTCCGACATCTTGGCGAGATCGCCGGAGCGGCGGGCCGTTTCCAGGTCGAGCCTGACCTTTTCGAGCTTTTCCTTGATCGAGGCAGTCCCCTGCAGCGCCGCCTTCTCCGCGGTCCACACTTCTTCGAGGTCGGCGAACTCCTTCTCGGCCTCGGCGATGTTCTCCTCCAGAGCCTCACGGCGCTTGCGCGACGCTTCGTCGTGCTCCTTTTTCAGGGCTTCGCGCTCGATCTTCAGCTGGATCAGGCGGCGTTCGAGGCGATCCATCTCCTCGGGCTTCGAATCGATCTCCATCCGGATCCGGCTGGCCGCCTCGTCGATCAGGTCGATGGCCTTGTCGGGCAAGTTACGGTCCGTGATATAGCGATGCGACAGCAGGGCTGCCGCGACGATGGCCGGATCGGTGATCGTCACGCCATGGTGAACCTCATAGCGTTCCTTCAAGCCGCGCAGGATCGCCACCGAGTCCTCGACCGACGGCTCATCGACCAGCACCTTCTGGAAACGGCGCTCCAGTGCCGCGTCCTTTTCGATGTATTTCCGGTACTCGTCCAGCGTCGTCGCCCCGATGCAATGGAGCTCACCGCGCGCCAGGGCCGGCTTCAGCATGTTGCCGGCATCGATCGCACCCTCAGCCTTGCCTGCGCCGACCATCGTGTGCAACTCGTCGATGAACAGGATGATCTTGCCTTCCTGTTTGGCGACATCGTTCAGCACCGCCTTCATGCGTTCCTCGAACTCACCGCGGAATTTCGCGCCTGCGATCAAGGCAGCCATATCCAGTGCCAGCAGTCGCTTGCCCTTGACGCCTTCCGGCACCTCGCCATTCACGATGCGCTGGGCGAGACCTTCGACGATGGCCGTCTTGCCGACACCGGGCTCACCGATCAGCACCGGATTGTTCTTGGTGCGCCGCTGCAGTACCTGGATCGTGCGTCGAATCTCGTCGTCGCGCCCGATCACCGGATCGAGCTTGCCGGACTCGGCACGCTCGGTCAGATCGATGGTGTACTTCTTCAGCGCCTGTCGCTGTTCCTCGACGTTCGGATCGTCGGCCTTCTGTCCGCCTCGCACCGCTTCGATAGCCATCTCGAGCGGACCACGCTCAACGCGGTTCTTGCGCAACAGCTCACCGAGCTGGCCGCGGTCGTCCAGACAGGCGAGCAGGAACACCTCGCTGCTGATGTAGCTGTCGCCACGCTTCTGAGCGAGCTTGTCCGACAGATTCAACAGCTTGGCCAGATCGCTGGAGACCTGCACGTCTCCGCCCACGCCCTGGACGCTGGGCATGCGCTCCAGCGCGGCGCCGAGCGCACTGCGCAACTGGTTGACGTTGACACCGGCCTGGGCCAGCAGCGGCTTGACCGTGCCACCCTCCTGGTCGATCAGCGCGATGACCACGTGCAGCGGCTCAATGAATTGATGATCGTTGCCCAGCGCAAGACTTTGCGCATCAGCCAGGGCTGTCTGAAATTTGCTGGTCAGCTTGTCCATTCTCATGGTGGGAATCTCTTGATTGGCGAAAACACAATGCTTTCAGTTCTGAGGCTGGTGCCGATGCTTTTCAAGCAGCGCCGACCGAGGCGGGCTTCGATCCGTAAAGGAAACTGTGTAACATCGCAAAGCTCAGGGTTGCCTAGGGAGTAACCATTCACCCTGCTGCCTTGTTGGGTAGTGGGAGCGGGCCGGGAGGGCGAGACCGGCTGCGGGCGGGAACCCGCAGCCGAGCCTCCAGGGACGGATTCACGGCGTGTCTCGCCTTCCCGTACCGCTCCCGCGAGGGGGCGTGAACGGTTACGCCTAGGGAAAGGGTGGGCGCAACTTTCGAGTTTGCAACGGTCTAACGCAGGCCGGATTACAAAAACGCTGCCCGTCATCGGAGATCTTTCATTTCATCTGTCGAGGAAAAAGCATGCAGAACAAGTTCAACAAGTCGCCGCTCGCAAGCGTGCTGGGCACCGCAATCGTCACGTCCCTGACGACGGCCGCCGTCGCCGAGGAGCGCGATCCGTTTGCCCTCAAGGATCTGTCGTCGGGCTACCTGCTGCAGGTCGCAGAGGAAACGAAAGCCAAGGAAATGACCTGCGGCGAAGGCAAGTGTGGTGCCCAGATGATGAAGGCGCCCGAAATGAAGTGCGGAGCCGGGATGCAGGAGATGATGAAGCAGCAGGAAGCGCAGCAGAAGAAGGCGATGGAAGGCAAGTGCGCCGGCATGGCCCCGGCGACAGCAGCCCCCGAAACGAAGACTAACTGATCCGTCAGTCGGCCGATTGCGGCGCCGCCTTAGGCGCCGCGAACCGCATTCTGCCGGTGCGGCATCAAGGCGTCGCTTGACGCACCCCCTCTTCCCTCCGAACGTCCCCATCCAGCGCCGCCACGCGCAGCATCACGCCGTCGGCTCCGATAATGCGGATCCGTGCCCCGGCCGGCGCATCCGACCCGCGTATGCGCCACATCGAGTCGTCGATCCGGATCTTCCCCTCGCCATTGACGATGGGCTCCGGCAGCACGCACACGCGACCCACGAGCTGGGCGGCACGCCGGTTCAACAGCGGTCTGTCCGATTCGATCGGATGCCGCGTCAGCAGCTTTCGGGCCAGCACGATACTCGCGACCGACAGTACCGAGAAGGTAAGCAGCTGCGACTCCCAGGACAGGTCCGGCCAGGCCCACAGCAGGGCGCCGGTCAGCAGCGCCGCCTCGGCCATCCACAGAAAATACATGCCGGGCGACAGCAACTCCACGACGAGCAGCAGCGCACCGGCTGCCCACCAGTGCCAGAAGACGATCGGGAGCGTCATCGGGACGACTCCGTCTTCTTGAAAGCGGCTTGAGTCAGCTCGGCGAGCCCGCCAACCGCACCGATGGCCGCGCTCGCCTCCAGTGGCATGAGGATGACCTTGCTGTTGTCGGCGGCTGCAAGCTTGCCAAGCGCGTCGATGTACTTCTGTGCGACGAAGTAGTTGACCGCCTGCAGATCGCCCTTCGCAATCGCCTCGGAAACGGCGAGCGTTGCTCGCGCTTCGGCCTCTGCCGCCCGCTCACGCGCCTCCGCATCACGAAACGCGGCCTCCTTGCGACCCTCCGCTTCCAGCACGGCCGCCTGCTTCAGGCCTTCCGCCCGGAGAATCTCGGCCTGTCGGTGACCTTCGGCTTCCAGTACCGCGGCTCGCTTGTCCCGCTCGGCCTTCATTTGGCGGGCCATGGAATCCACCAGATCCTGCGGTGGTGAGATGTCCTTGATTTCGATCCGCGTGACCTTGACGCCCCAAGGCGTGGTTGCGTCATCGACAACGGTCAGCAGGCGCATGTTGATCTCATCGCGCTTGGACAACAGTTCGTCCAGATCCATCGAGCCCATCACGGTCCGGATGTTGGTCATCGTCAACTGCATGATGGCCAGCGGGAGGTTGGTGACTTCGTACGCAGCGCGAGCCGCGTCGACGACCTGATAGAACACGACGCCGTCGACCCGGATCATCGCATTGTCCTTGGTGATGACCTCCTGCGAGGGCACATCGAACACCTGTTCCATCATGTTCATCTTCGCACCGATCTGGTCGATGACCGGCACGATGATGTTCAGGCCCGGTGGCAAGGTCGTGGTGTACTTGCCAAAGCGCTGGACGGTGTATTCCTGGCCTTGCGGCACGAACTTGACGCCGAGCACGACGATGGCGACGGCCAACGCCAGCAGGACGAGTACGAATAGCGTGAAGCCGCTCATGACGATGATCTCCGGGCAGTGGCGATGTCAACCTCGCGCATTATCCGCGGGTAGCGCGGCCTCGTCATAGTAAGAATTCTTTCTGAAAGGTTCGTGGTTGCTGTTACCGCGCCCGTTTTCTTGGGATAAGGTGCTTTTCTCGATCTGAGTCAAGACGATGAACGACCCGCTACCTTGGGGACAAGCAGCCCGTCCGATGTGGGACGACTGTGGATAAGTCGGATGCCGTTGCGGAGGTGTGATTCATCGACAATTTATCCCCGTATCCTAGGGGCGCTTTTCAACAGGTTTTCGGGAGCGCAGCGCGATGTTTGAATTGGCGGAACTGAAGAACCGTGTCTCGAAGGCGGCCTACGTCGATGCGCTGCCGGATCTCCGAAGCCGCTTGCTTGAACTGCAGCTCCAGGTGGAGGCCGCCGGCATACCGGTCATCGTGTTGCTGGCCGGTGTCGATGCCGCCGGCAAGGGTGACCTGGTCCATGTGCTGAATGAGTGGCTGGATCCGCGCTACATGCGGACCACGGCCTACGGCGAACCTTCGGATGAGGAACGGGAACGCCCCGCGCATTGGCGCTACTGGCTGGCCTTGCCGGAACGCGGTCGTATCGGCCTGCACATCGTCGGCTGGTATGGTCCGCCGATGGCCGACCGCCTGTACGAGCGGATCGGCAACGCCGCCCTCGATGCCGAACTGACGCGGATCAATCGCTTCGAGAAGGCGTTGATCGAGGACGGTGCGCTGGTCGTCAAGTTCTGGCTGCACCTCAGCAAGAAGCAGCAACGTCGCCGCATCGAAAAGCTGGAAGAGAACCCGGAAACGCGCTGGCGCGTGACCGAGGTCGATCGCAAGCACCTGAAGCTCTACGACCGCTTCATCGCAGTCGCCGAGCGAACGCTGCGGGAAACCAGCACGCCCGACGCGCCATGGCTGATCCTGAACGGTTACGACGCGCAGTACCGGCGCCTGACGGTGGCGCGCCACCTGATCGACCGGCTCGCGAGCCGGCTATCTGCCCACGCTGCCGCGCCGGCGCTGCCGACCGCGGCACCGCGGCCTGCTACCGAGACCAGCCTGCTCGGCTCGCTCGATTTGTCGCAGCGCCTGGAACGCGAAACCTACCAGCAGGAGAAGGCGCGGCTGCAAGGTCTGATCAGCCAGCTGACACGGCGGCTGAGGGCCGAAAAGCGCTCCAGCATCGTGGTCTTCGAGGGCTGGGATGCGGCCGGCAAAGGGGGCGTGATCCGGCGGATCACTCCGGCCCTGGACGCCCGGAACTACCGGGTGATCCCCATTGCGGCGCCTACCGACGAGGAAAAGAGCCATCATTACCTCTGGCGCTTCTGGCGGCACCTGCCACGGGCTGGAAAGGTCACGATCTACGACCGCAGCTGGTACGGGCGGGTGCTGGTCGAGCGGGTCGAAGGTTTTGCGACGGCTCAGGAGTGGATGCGCGCCTACACCGAGATCAACGATTTCGAGGAAGACCTGACCGATCGCGGCATCGTGTTGCTGAAGTTCTGGCTGCACATCAGCAAGGAAGAGCAGCACCGGCGTTTCGAGGAGCGCAAGCTGACGGCCTACAAGCGCTTCAAGATCACCGAGGAGGATTATCGGAATCGCGAAAAGTGGGGCGAGTACGAGGCGGCGGTCGACGAAATGGTCACGCGGACCAGTACCGAGTTCGCGCCGTGGCACCTGATTCCGGCGAACGACAAGTACCACGCCCGGATCGAGGTGCTGCGTCTGATCTGCGCGGCCTACGAGAAGGCGCTGAAGTGAGCGGGCAGCCCTCCCGACGACTCGCCCGATCAAGCCGTTTCCGCTATGATTCATCGCCTTAGCTAAGATTCCAACCAAAGCGATCCCATGCTTTACGCAACCCACTACGACGTCATCGTGATCGGCGGCGGCCACGCCGGCACCGAGGCCGCGCTGGCGGCGGCTCGTACCGGTGCCCGTACGCTGCTGCTTACGCAGAACATCGAGACCCTCGGCCAGATGAGCTGCAACCCGGCGATCGGCGGTATCGGCAAGGGTCATCTGGTGCGCGAGATCGATGCGCTGGGCGGCTGGATGGCGCAGGCGGCAGATCGCGCCGGGATCCAGTTCCGCACCTTGAACGCCAGCAAGGGGCCGGCGGTGCGCGCGACACGGGCCCAGGCCGACCGCGCCTTGTACCGGGCGACGGTGCGGCAGCGGCTGGAGCGCCAGGAGAACCTCGACCTGTTCCAGCAGCAGGCGGCCGATCTGATCCTCGAAGGCGACCGCGTCGCGGGCGTGGTCACGCAGATGGGCCTGCGCTTCGCGGCGCGCGCGGTCGTGTTGACCGCCGGCACCTTTCTGGCCGGCCGTATCCACATCGGGGAAAGCAACTACGAAGGCGGCCGCGCCGGCGACTCGCCGTCGAACTCGCTGGCGCAGCGATTGCGCGAACTGCAACTGCCGGTCGGGCGCCTGAAGACCGGCACGCCGCCCCGCATCGACCGGCGCAGCGTGGATTTCTCGGTCATGCAGGAACAGCCCGGCGACGAGCCGGTGCCGGTATTTTCTTTTATCGGCTCGCGGGCTGACCACCCACGTCAGGTGCCGTGCTACATCACCCGCACCAATGGCCGCACACACGAACTGATCCGGTCCGGTCTCGATCGCTCACCGATGTATACCGGTGTCATCGAGGGCGTGGGCCCGCGCTACTGTCCGTCGATCGAGGACAAGGTCGTCCGCTTCGCGGATCGCGACTCGCACCAGATCTTCGTCGAGCCCGAAGGCCTGGACGCGTTGGAACTGTATCCGAACGGCATTTCGACCAGCCTGCCGTTCGACGTGCAGTTCGAATTCGTCCGCTCGATCCGCGGCTTCGAGCAGGCCCACATCACACGCCCGGGCTATGCGATCGAATACGACTTTTTCGATCCGCGCGCGCTGCGCCCCTCGTTGGAGACGCAGGCCCTCTCCGGACTGTTCTTCGCCGGCCAGATCAACGGCACGACGGGCTACGAAGAAGCCGCGGCTCAGGGTCTGATCGCCGGTCTGAACGCCGCACGGCAGACCCGCGGTCAGGAACCCTGGTGCCCGACGCGGGATCAGGCCTACATCGGCGTGATGATCGACGACCTGATCTCGCGCGGCACCGCCGAGCCCTACCGCATGTTCACGAGCCGGGCCGAATACCGGCTGCTGCTGCGCGAGGACAATGCCGACCTGCGGCTGACCGAGCAGGGTCGCGCGCTGGGGCTCGTCGACGACGCACGGTGGGCGCTATTCGAAAGCAAGCGCGAGCAGATCGAGCGGCTGCAGCAGCGGGTCGACAGCGAACGGGTTCGCTACACGCTGCCCGAGTTCCAGCCTTCGGTCGAACCGGGCGGGGCGGCGGCCACGCAGGACAGCTTGCTGCGGGATTTGCTGAAGCGTTCGGATGTCACGGTCGCGCAACTGGAACAGCAGTTTCCGGAGGTCTTCAGGCCGTTCGACACCGCCGTCAAGGATCAGGTTGAGATCGCGGCGAAGTACGCCGGCTATATCGACCGGCAGCACACCGAGATCGAGCGCACGCGGCGCTACGAGCATTGGCGCGTGCCGGCTGGCTTCGATTACCGCAATGTGGTCGGACTGTCGAACGAGGTGCGCGAGAAACTGCACCAGCGCCAGCCAGCCACGGTCGGTCAGGCCTCGCGGATCCCCGGCATGACGCCGGCTGCCGTGACGCTGTTGATCGTGCATATCCGCAAGCTGAGCGCGTGACCGGCGACCCGCTCGCCGCGTTGCTCGAGTCCGGAGCGCGGGAACTCGGGCTGGACCCCACCCCGCGACAGATCGACCAGTTGCTGCAATTTCTGGCGCTGCTGCGCCGCTGGGGCAAGGTCTATAACCTGACTTCCATCGACCGACCCGAGGACATCGTCCGCCTGCATCTGTTGGACAGCCTTAGCCTGTGGCCGCACCTGCGCGGTACGCGCGTCCTGGATGTCGGAACTGGCGCTGGCCTGCCGGGCATTCCGCTGGCCGTGCTGTTTCCCGAGCGGCAGTTCGTCCTGCTCGACCGTACCGCCAAGAAAGTGCGCTTCGTGCTGCAGGCCGCAATCGCGCTGGGCCTGCGCAATGTCACCGGCGAACATTCCCGGATCGAGGATTACGCGCCGCGCGAACCTTTCGATGTCATTGTCGCCCGTGCCTATGCGTCGCTGACCGATATCTGGTCGCAGACAGCCCGTCTGCTCGCGACCGATGGCGCGATACTCGCCATGAAGGGCCGAGCCCGCGAGATCGAACAGGAAACCCTCCCCGCGGCGCGGCTCGAAACGGTCGCACTGGTCGTTCCGGGACTGGATGCCGAGCGGCATCTAGTGGTAATGACGGAATCGGACGCATCGCGGCCCGCTTAGCCGGACGGGCCGAGCGACGCCGCGCACCCCGTCTGCGACGAACCCCAAACAACCTTGTGGAGCGAGAGATGGAAACCGGAAAGCCTTTCGACGCGGGAACCCTGGCCGTCATGGCCATCGCGCTGGTCCTGTTCATGGCCGCCCTGTTCGCGAAGGGCTTCACGCACGATTTGCTGTTGGAAGCGGGCGTGTTCCTGGTTTCGGTGAAACTGATGCTGATGACCTACCACAACGGCCTCGCGACGGAGCGCATGCAGCAGAAGCTGGACGAGATCCATGCTGCGCTCAAGAGCGGACAAGGAAGGCCCTGACGCGGGGCGCCGGGAAGTGCATACCCGGCCCCGCCGCCCCCAGGGGCAACGGCTTGATGATCGGCTGATCGGTTCTAGGGCCGTGACGGCCCGCGTCGCGCTTTCCCGCTCGTGGATTGCCGCGTCGGTTCGAAAAAGGCTGCTTCGCCGCTACAGGCGGACGGCGGTATCGGATCCGTCATCCTTGCAATCCGACGCTGCGGCGAAGCGCGAAAGGTAAAGAGACCTCCTTGTCTTCGGCTCCCAAAGGTTTGGCGGATAGCCGGACTATTTCTTTTTCGCCGCCTCGATCTGCTTTTCGACCTGCTGCGCAGTCTCGGCATAGGCGCTGGCCGGGATCGCTTCGTTGTGGGTACTCTTGAAGATGACGACCAGTGCTATGACGAGCGCAATGCCGCCGCCGATGTAAAGCCAGAAGTTGTCTTTGCCCGTTGCTTCTTCCACGGTCTACCTCCACTTCGTTTGCTGTCGATATCTGGTGCCGCCGGTGGGCGGGTGTCATCCGGCTCTACGCCGGACGCTGCGGCACGATAGGGGGCAAAGGTGAAGGTCGTTTGAAGGAATCGCGTCGGATCCGTTAACGTCGATCAGGTTCGATCCGCGGAGAGCATAGGCCACAAGAGGGCCCTGGCAACGCAAGCAGGCTAAAGTCATGGCAACATGGTGGCGTGATGACCGAATCAGACCACATATGACGCCTTTCCATACCCCCTTGTGGGCGTCCGCGCCACCGGCCGGCCACAGCCTCCGGCTTTCGGAAAGCGCGCCATGACGCCGCCACTCCAGGGCTGGTTGGACGGCTTCACGGCGGCGCTGCACGCGCCGCTGTTCGATCTCGGTACGGAGCCGGTAAGCCTGGCCTGGCTGCTGGAAACGGCCCTGCTGTTAGGTCTGGTGGCACTGATCACACACGGTATCAAGCGCCTGCTGAAGAACCGCCTGTTGCGGCGTTTCGGCATCGGCGAGGCCAACCGGGAAGTGATCGCCGCGCTGGTCGGGTTCGTCGTCGCCCTGACCGGCACCGTGCTCGTCCTTCAGGCGAAGGGTCTGAACCTGGCGAATCTGGCGATGCTCGCGGGCGGCCTCGGCATCGGTGTGGGGCTTGGCCTGCAGGAGCTGACGAAGAACCTGGCCAGCGGCGCCACCCTGCTCGGGGAGCGCAAACTCAAGGTCGGCGACCTGATCGAGTTCGACGGCAAGACGGGCCTCATCCAGGAAATCTCGATCCGTGCCACGGTGATTCGCACCTTTCGGGGTTCGGAACTGATCGTCCCCAATAGCGAGCTGACCAACCACTCGGTCGAGAACTGGAGCTACAGCAACCGGCATGGCCGCATCGACATTCCCGTGCAGGTCGAATTCGGAACCGATCCGGTCCTCGTCACCGAACTGCTGCTGCAATCGGCGTTTGCCGAGGAGGCCGTTCTGCGCGAGCCGGCACCAAGGGTCATTTTTCGCCAGCTCGGCGAGTACGGTCTCGAATTTCTGCTGTGGGTCTGGGTCGACCGGATCGATCGCAGCCTCGGCATCCAGAGTTCGCTGAACTTCATCATCGAGTACCACTTCCGCTTGCACGGTGTCCGCGTGCCGCAACGCCAGAGCGACGGACTAGTCCGAGTTCCGGACGCGCCAGAGCCCGAATCGAGCGGTGCGCCGGCCGTACCGACGCCGCGGACGCTCCGTACTCGGTTGTTGGTTCTTCCTTATTTCCAGGATTTCGACGAGCTGCAGATCCGCGGTCTGATCGAAATGGGCCAGCGCCGGGAGCTGGATTCGGGGCAGATCCTGGTCAATCAGGGCGATCGCGAGCATGCCTTCTGCATTGTGTTGTGCGGTGCGATCGACGCCTTCTACGAGAACCGCAAGATCAGCCGCCGGGTGTTCACCTTCCGCGAGGGGGAGTTCTTCGGCGAGCTGCCGCTGCTGTTGAACATGCCATATCCGACGACGCTCCGTGCCGTCGAAAGGACGTCGCTGTTCGTGATCCCGCCCGAGAGCTTTCTTTATCTGCTGGAGCGGTACCCGAGCCTGAAACAGGTGGTTCTGGACGAAATGGACAAGCGGCGGGAGCAGGTTCAGCTCTGCCGCGAATCGCTGCGCGCGCTCGGTGTGCTGGACGATGACCGCGCCGCCAACCCGGTCACTTGGCTGCGGGAGCGGCTCGGAAAATTTTTCTCGATAAACGTGCAGTCTGGTGCGTAACCCACAACGCTCGGACCTCCCTGAGCCGGCTGGCTGCCGGCCAACAGAGGGGGAAGTATCGAGAGCTAGAGAGGGTTGGCTTGCTTTGTTGGCATCAACCCACTCTCGCCCAGCTCCCTAATGTGGCTAGCCTTCGCTGCCTTCACGTGTCGTAGGTAAGGCCCCGCAGCGTGTAGCCTTGGCAAAATTCGTCAGGCTGTCCTTCATGGGGGCGGATGCGGCATGCACCTCGCATGGCTGTGTGGAGGCGTCGCAGTTTCCGCACCGCCTGCTCGGGTCAGCCAGTGCGACAGGGATTACCCGCCAGGGCATGCACGCCAGCGAAGCGAATAGCTCGCGTACGCCTTGTATTCGGGCCGCTTACGCCCCAGGAAGCCTCGGGCGGCCGGATTAGCGCTATTGCTCGCGCGATACGACGGGTTCAACACCAGATTGCGTTCAGGAGCGCACGGCGACCAAAGCCATTCGTCGTCCGGCAACGTAGTCATACGTTTGTAATTGGAGCCGGGGCGCGGGCCGACGAGGACAGTCTGCAAGCGAGCGGTCTCCGAGCCGCCGGAAAAGTACGTGCCGGTCGAGACTGTTCCTGTGACAGCGTAGCCCAGTTGGGCATATCCCTGGTACTCGGCAGCCACGACGCTGTAGGACCATCCGGCGGGATAATCGAGATCAACGATCACGGAGCAATTCTTCCGCGATTGCGTGATCGGGGAACCGCCGCCCACGGCGACGTTGATCGCTCTGGACAACAATGCGAGGTTCACGTATCCGCCATCCCTGGTTACTTGTGCACGCACGCTGCCGGAACCAACCAGGCAGCCAGTTCCAGCGTATTGGATCGACCTGATCGAAACCGAGCCCGGAGCCGGGCTGGCTTGGATGTTGGAACACAGTGTAGCTCCAGCAGGCAGTAGCGCAGCAGAGAGTAGAGTGGACATTCTCCAGTTCCGTCGGGTGTTCATTGAAATACACTCCATCGGGTTTAAAAGGGTGAAGTCGGGAAGCTCTCTTCAGAGCTGTTGAGACCGTGCCGGCCTTCGATAAAATAACAAGGTTAACCGAAAACGATATTTCATTGGGCGTTTCATCCCTGTGTCGCGGGAAGACAAAAATATAATTAATAGGAGCGTCCTTAGGGCAAAAGTAATCAAGTGCCAGAACCGCGAATTATTCCCTCACAAATCCCTCTCTCCGTAGCGGCTAACTATAGCGATGAAAAATGTTTTTAGCCTCAAGGATAGGGGTTTTCATTTCTAGTCTTGTCTTCAAGGATCAAAGCGAAGTCGGCAACCTCTCCCCATTTCTGAACTCGACCGTAGAAAAGTCGAGAATGGCGCAGGATGAAAATCAGGCTTCCCCTTTTTTTCCCCAGCCTTACTGCCTTTTCCGCCGTCACGCGGTAGCTTCTAATATCAGGTAAATTCTGGTATTTATATCAGTTATATAGCGGTAAATTTCTAATGGCTAAACTGAGCCGCCATGGTAATAATTTGGATGCCTCTACCCGCATCCTTGTCGGCAGAGGCTTCCTTATTTGAGTTTAGGTTTCCGGTGTTATGTTTGAGGCAGTCAACCTAAAGGCTCTTTTTTTTTCCGCGTGAATTGATGGCGCCGGTTCTATATTGGCAGTGCTTAGGCGCCAGTGTTTTTAGGGCGCACACCGTCAAATCTGTGAAAAAAATCGGCGCCGGTTCTTTAGAAAAATCTCGATGCAAGCGGCCTGGAAATCAGGAGCACTTTTTCCACAGCCAGCCCCAAGTAAATGCCACGTTGCCTTCGATCGAATCGGTGGTCACTAGCCCTGCAGATTTGTAGGTGGATCCCCACAACTTTCTCAAGAAGATCGATGTTTTCATTTGAAGATTTCGGTCTTCGCCGCAAGGTGACCATACCAAAGCCGGAAGACCGAGTTCGTCGGTAAATTCATAATCTTTAGTTATCGGCCCAACCCAACTAGTACTCAAGGTGCTAGATCCCGGTGCTCCCGTGAAGAAATACGTACTTGTCTGGGTCGCCTTTACGTATCTATCAAGGTCTGTAAAGCCGCGATACTTGGCGTCGAACACGGTATATGACCAGCCCGCCGGGACGTGTAAATTGACATCGAGCTGGCAGAACTTACGATAGTCGCCCGATGGTGTTCCGGGGCCAATGCTC
The DNA here is from genome assembly GCF_054172105.1 of Methylolobus aquaticus. NCBI lineage: Bacteria > Pseudomonadati > Pseudomonadota > Gammaproteobacteria > Methylococcales > Methylococcaceae > Methylolobus > Methylolobus aquaticus. Next base: position 287,114 of record NZ_JBSYXP010000005.1, on the reverse strand, counting down.
GCGATGTACTGGTCGAAAATAGCCATGAAGTTCGACCCGTCAGCAGCGATGCTGACGGAAGCGCTGCCCTGCGGACAACCGCTACCGCCGTAATTTACGCCCTCAATGGTAGTCCCAGAGGGAGCTACAGGAAAATATTCCGTCGCATTAGCTATTGGCGCCGTAGAGAATAAGGCGATGAGCGTCGATAGAGATCCGAAAAGGCGGTTGAAATTGATGTGGGATTTCATTGCTGTCTCCTTTTTGAGAATTCCAATCTAAGAGTGTGAAGAGTGCCCTCGACACACTTTCTAAAAGCGACCTGAGAGCCTCGCCATTGAAACATAAAGCTTCGCGAAATTACGCAGCGCAAGTGTCTCTAACCATCCCGGTTCGGGCGTTCTGACTGTTGTCCGGCATCAGTGTGGGCCAGAGGTCAATAAGATCCGAGCGAATTGCATGCCATACCTGTAAGTGATTGCTTTAAAATTACTTTATAGCTAATAAGAGAGTCGTCAGACGGCTTTGGTGTTCACTCCGGGTGGCAGTTTGGTGATAACGGCTGTTCATTCACGTGAACATACCTTTGATCAGGCTAATCAAGTCATTGAGTTGCCTATAGTTAACATTTTGTCGGCCTGTCATGTTATGTGAACATAATTGATAGGATTATTCCTTTTTTCGAGGCGGTTTCGATTCGTCTAGAGCGAAAACATTTTGGTGTAACTGTGGATGGGATGCGCTCCCTTAGAGGCTTATGCTGGCCCTATCGTTGGCGCTATTCGGGTCTGAGGCGCCTGTCACCTAGGCCATGATCGCCAGATGGATGGCGATGATAGGACGAGCCGTTTAGCCCCAGCCAGTCTCCAAACCGGAGCGAATCTAGTTAAGGCGCTTGAAGCCTTATTGAGCGACGTAAGCGTGCATCGCGAATGGCGATTGGGGTTCTTGGAGCGAGTCGTGCCATGACGGTCGTGACTCGGATTGCGAGGGCGTGTCAAAATCCGCGCCTTTCGCTGGGAGGGTCTGCTTCAGACGCGGATACTGTGTTTCGTGATGAGCTTGTAGAGCGTCCCGCGAGAAACGCCGAGTAGACGTGCAGCCGCGGAGACGCACTGACCGGTATGCCGCAAGCCGTTATGTACGGCATCTTTCTCAGCCAGATCACGAACTTCCTGGAGTGTTTGGCGGACAGAGGAGAGTTTGCGCTTTTCCAGATCGAGATCCCGGGGTTCGATCAAGCGGCTTTGGCAAAGCACCACGGCGCGTCGAACGCGATTGCTAAGTTCGCGGACATTACCAGGCCAGTGGTGACGCTGCAGGGCGCCCAGGGCATCCTGGCTGAAGCCGTGTATGGGGTGGCAGGCCTCGGGGGAGTACAGGCGAAGAAAGTGCCAGGCGAGCGGTTCGATGTCATCGGGTCTGCTGCGAAGTGGAGGCAGGTTGACAGTGAGTACGCTCAAGCGGAAGAAGAGATCCTGCCGAAAGCGATGTTCGGCAACGGCAGCTTCCAGATCGACGTTCGTGGCGGCGATGATTCTGACGTTGACACGCACCGAATCGACACCGCCGACGGGTTCGAGCAAGCCTTCCTGGAGGACCCGGAGCAGGTTGGGCTGCAATTCCAGCGGCAACTCGCCGACTTCGTCGAGAAACAGCGTGCCTCCGTCAGCGGTCACGATGCGGCCCGGTTTTCGTTTGTCGGCTCCCGTGAAGGCGCCTTTCTCGTAGCCAAATAGCTCCGACTGAATGAGCATCGAGGGTATGGCGCCGCAATTGATCGCCACATAGGGCCCTGCGGCACGATTTGACATCTCACGAACGTAGCTTGCAGCGAGTTCCTTGCCAGTCCCGGTTTCCCCGGTAATCAGGATCGGTGCTTTGGCCACGGCGCAGCGCCGTAGGTCCGCGAGCGCCCGCTTCATCTCGATGCTGCGGTGAATGATCCCGTGGTCGGGATCATCGGGAGGCCGCATCGGCTCCAGCAAGCGAGCGAATCCGGCGACGCGTCCGAGGGTGACGAGGAGGCGACCGGGGTCGACCGGTAGCCGGTGAAAGTCGTAAAAGTGAGAAACCAGGGTGTCTCGCAAGCGGCTGTCCAACTCCCGATCGGCTTTCGTCAGTGCGATCCAGAACAGGCCGGGGTTCGCGTCATGGAGGTCGTGCAGCCAGATCTTCAGTTCGCGGACCGGCCAATCTCCGACGTAGAAGATTCCGACCGCCCAGCTCTCGGCGGCAGCCGCGGCGACGGCTGTCGCCGGTTGGTCGACCGACAGAGGCTGCCAGCCGTGACGCTGCAGGAGTGCCGTCAGGTTTGCGGCCTCCTTTCCGAGCCGCGAATCGATCAGCAACACCCTACCGCGAGTCACGGGTTTGCACGCTGCAATGCCCAGTGTCATGGCGTTGTTCATTGGAACCATCCTTCCGTGACGGCGCAGGGAAGGCCGTCAAAGTGAAGCAGAACGGAAAGAGGGGAGGACACACGTGCACCAAGGCTTGCGGTGCGACGCGCTGAATCAGCAGATGGTTTGAATGCCCGGATGTTTGATCGCGGTCCCGTTGGCGAATTGCCTGTCGGGTGCGATGGACGGCATTCGCGTCGAATCCGGTTACGCGCCCCCCAAGCGCCGTCTAAGGCATGGTAGTGAACTGGAAGGCTCCCGGCTATGGGAAACAATACCTATCCCGCAGGGCTTAAGAAACCCGCACCCCCTGAGCGCGTGGAGGCTTCGAGCGCTGATGAGGGCTCAGTCGAATGCGCGGACCTATCCGACGTTGCTAAGGCTCGGCTTTCACGTAAGGGTTTGGTGCCCTTTTTGCTGCACTGCATCTTGAACGCCCCACCAACTGACTCGGGAATTCATGATGCGACATCTCTCGGCTATGGCTGTTTTCTCTCTGTTTGCGTCCAATGTGCAGGCTGCGGCGGCACCTGGAAATCACCTGTCACCGCGCTTCGAGGCGCGCCGGCTCTGGGCTGCCGATGATGTGGCGGCGATGGCCTCATCCGCGGCGGGTGCCTGCGCCAATCCGCTGACGCCGCTCTCGAAAGGCGAGATCGAGCGCGCCGTGCAAATCGTCAAGGCCGATGGACGTACCCCTTCCGGTGCAGTTTTCCCCACCGTGGTGCTCAAAGAGCCGCCTAAGGACGAAGTGCTCGCCTTTCGCCCCGGTGATGCGGGCTACCGGCGCGAAGCCTTCGTCGAGATATACGACCGGCCGCAGAACCACCTGCAGGATGCGGTGGTCGACCTGAACAGCGGAAAGATCGTCAGCTTTCGCAGTTATGCAGTCGGCGTGCAGCCGGCCACGTTCGGGACCGAGTACGGCGACGTGGGTCCGCTGGTGACCGGCGATGCCGAATGGCAGGCGGCCATCACGAAGCGGGGCATCAATCCCGAAGACGTCTACCTGGACATCTGGGCCGGAGGCGATGTTCCCGTGACCACGGATCGCGAGGGCAAACCGGTCCCGCCCGGCACCCGGTTGATGCGCGTGCTGTCGTTCTATCGCGGGACGAAACCCAATCCCTATGACCGGCCGATCGAAGGCGTCGTCGTGACGGTCGACATGAATCGGTTGAAGATCCTGCAGGTGACGGACACGGTCGTGGCGCCGGTCTCGGTCTACAGCGGCAATGCGTCCAGCGACGAACGGGAACCTCTGCAAGATTTGAAGGTGAGACAGCCTGATGGTCCGAGTTACCAGGTCTGTGGCAACGAGATCCGCTGGCAGGGCTGGCGCTTCCGCTTTTCCTTGCTGCCGCGCGAAGGACTGGTGCTGCACACGATCGGTCAGGAGGAAGAGGGCGGCGTGCGTTCCGTCGCCTACCGGATCAGCATGACCGAGGTGTACGTGCCATACGGCATGCCGGACACGAACTGGGTCTGGCGCACCGCCTTCGATATCGGCGAATACGGCCTGGGTCGTTATGCCAACCCGCTCTCGCGCAGCGGGGATGTGCCCACCAATGCTGAGTTCTTCAATGCGCGGATCGCCGACGACACTGGCGGCTCCTATGTCATTCCGAAAGCGGTCGCGCTGTACGAGCGCGAGGGCGGGATGTTGTGGAAGCGGGTCGATCCCTCGTCAGTGGAGCAGGACAGCCGCAAGGCGCGCGAACTGGTCCTCACGTCCAGCGCCTGGATCGGCAATTACATCTACGGCGTGGATTACATCTTCCGGCTCGACGGTTCGCTGGAGGCGCGAGTCAACGCGACCGGCACGACGCTGAACCAGGGCGTGAACCGCTTCGGGGAAGGCGAGGCCTACGGACGCACGATGGACCGAACCAAGGCGGTTGACTCCGGCAAGGCCCTGGTCGCGGCGCCGAACCACCAGCACTTCTTCAACTTCCGGCTCGACATGGACATCGACGGTCCGACCAACCGGGCTCTGGAGAGCAACGTCAAGTCCGCTCCCAGCGACCTGGAAAACGCCTTCGTCAGTGAGGAACGGCTGCTGGGCAACGAGGACGCGGCCAAACGCGATATCAACATCGACCGCACGCGCACCTGGAAGATCGTCAGCAGTACCGCGAAGAATGCGCTCGGCACACCGACCGGGTATACGCTTTATGCGGGCGATGTCGCGGTACCCTATTCCTCGCCTAATTTTGCCGCGCGTCAGCGCGCCGCTTTTGTGGAATATCCCTTGTGGGTCACGCGTTACAACGAGAACGAGTTGTTCGCGACCGGCGACCACCCCAACCAGGGGCAAGCCGGCGAGGGTTTGCCGCAGTATTCCAACGGCGAAGCGCTGGCGGATACCGACGTGGTGCTGTGGATTTCCTCCGGCCTGACCCATATCCCGGATATCGAACAACACCCGGTCATGAACAACGAAAGCGTGCAGGCATTCCGGCTGACCCCGTATGGGTTCTTCCGGCGCAATCCGGCGTTGAATCTGCCGAAGTGATCTCGACTTAGGGTTTCGCCGCGGGTTGACGGGCAGTGCCAAGGCGCCCGCGCCCGGTCGAGCCGACTCTCCGAAGGTGAGGGATGATGGCAAGCCCGGCTGCGAAGCCGGGCTTCCTTTTGTGCGCTAGAGCCCCGTTGCAGGGTACGTTGTTTTTCCTTCCTTCGCCCCGATTGAACTCGCGAATTTGGCTGACAGGACTCCTGTCGTCAGGTACGGAGGGCGCGGTGTACAAGCGATTCCAAGGCACTCCCTACGTAGGCTACCCGTATCAAGAGTCACGGGTGTCTGCCGGACCTTGGGCGGATCAAGGAGCGCTAGACGACTATGCGCCTTAGGCGTATAGTCTGGCAATGCTGACCGTCGTCGAAACCCCGCTCTTCCAGCAACAGTGGCCGCTCTAATGGACTGAGGAACAACGAGGCGCTTTCGCCGCCTACATCGCAGAGCACCCTACGGTCGGAGATGTTGTGCCCGAATCCGGTGGGATTCGTAAGGTGCGCTGGGGTCGAGCAGGTTCGGGCAAGTCGGGTCGTGTGCGGGTGATCTATTTCTCTCGCACCGCCGCCGGTGAGGTTGTCTTGCTGACTCTGTATGCCAAAACCAGGACTGACAACCTCACTGGTCCAAAAGTTGACGGAGATCCGCAGTGTCCTCGAAGAATAAAACCCTTGATGCCAAGAAACTGGCGGCATACGAAGCAAAGCGAGACCTGGCTGCAGAGCTGCTCCAGTCCGTGCGCGAAATGAAGGCTGGCCAGCTCAGCGTTGTGTCATCGCCAGTCATTGAAGCACGCAAGAAAACGGGCCTGTCCCAGTCGCAGTTCGCGGCGCTTATGGGAGTGTCAGTTCGCACGCTGCAAGGCTGGGAACAAGGCCGCAAGCAGCCTAGCGGCGCAGCTCGTACGCTTCTCGCCATTGCCAGCACCAATCCCAAGGCACTGCTCGCTGTGGCGGGCCACAAGTAGGCGTGGGGACAAAGCCGCCCAAGCCTTTCAGGAGAGTCACCGATTCGCATCGAGTGCCGTGTCACACATAGTGGTTTATGCTCGAGCTGGTCAAACAACCGCTTGCGGCTCATGATCTAGAGGCGATACGCTCGAAATTGAAAAAGGCGTACGCACTCGTATCGAGCAGATTCCAGGAAGAGATCGAGGCGATGGCGGGCTGACGCGCCTGGATTAACCCGCCTGAGCAGCCAAAGAAATCGAATGATGGCTCAGAAAAGTAACTTGACCCCGTTTTGCGACGCGGGAAGAGGCTTCCAGCCAATATGACGTACGAATAAATAGGGCTGGATTAATAGGGACCGAACGACGAAAAACTTGGCCTGTCCCTGATTGACCCACGTTAGATGAAACAAGCGACTCATGGACCGATACCGGATACTTGTGATCGGCGCTGGCTTTTCTGTTCACGCTGGCCTCCCGCTTGGCGATGACCTGTTCGCTCTAGTTCGCGACTTGGTGAACCGGCGCTTTGGTAATGACAACAAGCTAGAGCAGGATATCGCGAAGTATCTCAAGTACAGGAAGAGGTGTTTCGGGATTAACGAGACAGATAGCATTGACTACGAGAAGTTCATGTCTCATCTCGATCTGGAGCACCACTTAGGTCTCCGGGGTAATGACACTTGGAGCGAGGACGGCAACGAAGGCCAGTTGATGATCCGCAACGGCATTATGCAAGTCATTCACTCGCGAATGCCGGATAACCTAACACCAGAGGTTAGGGCATTTTGTGAAGGTCTGTCCCCAACCGATACGATTCTGACATTCAACTATGACACGCTAATTGAGCGGGGCCTTAAGGAACTCGGGCGCCCTTACCGACTGTTCCCAAATAGGTTGAAAAATATAGGCTGCATGTATTCTACGATAGATAGCGAGGCTGAAAGGGGTGAGATTGTTATTCACAAACTTCATGGGTCAATCGACTGGTTTAGCAAGATCCCTTATCTTAAGGATCGGGCCTTCGCCGAGCAGTCGCCGTGCCCATGGGAGTCACTGCACCCTGTATTCAGAGAAGGCTCCAAGATAGCCCACAGCCCGCTCATTGAAGGACCGTATGAGGAAAATGATCCTCTGCAGCACATCTACAGGATTCACGACCTAAATGATTTAGTGGGAGGAGAGTTCTGGCAGTTTAGCCCCTTGATCTTGTCTCCTTCGAGTTCGAAGATCCTGTACTCAGACCCCATCAAAGGACTGTGGCGAGGCCTGCAGCAAATAGGTGGACTGAACTTGGGCTTGGGTGTAGTGGGTTACTCGCTGCCGGAATATGATGAATACGCTAGGCAGGCACTATATCACCTAGTGCGGAACTATACCGAGTTTGAGCCTGACCGAGAGTTGGGCAATCTGAGGAAAACCCCGGTAAGGATACTCGACTACGCACCCCAAGGTGATTCTGGGTGGCGTATCCGAAAGAGTTACTCATTTCTGAACTGGGATCGCTGTGAGTTGAAGACCACAGGGCTCGATACCGATGGTATAAAATGGCTCCTAAGGTAGATAGAAGGTACAGGGTCAAGTCGCACATTGGTCGGACAGGGTGGCATTCTTGCTCATCCGTAGTGAAGTCTGCGAATGTTGGAATGTGAGAACTGGCTCTAGTCCTGCTCGAATGAAGGCTGTGCCCTTTGAATGACGTAACGGACCCGGCGGCACGATCAAGGCTTACCGCTCCGTGGATGGCTCACGTTGGAAGCGGAGCATTCCCCCGCGCGGGTCGGCTGAGGCAGGAACGGAGAAACCTGAGAAACCTGGGACAAGAAACCTGGGACAGACCACCGTTTCTCATTTTTCGGGTCGTCGTATCGAAAAGCCGCATGCATCCTGTGTCAAACCGCTCTCCGATCGGTAGGTCGTCAGCAGCAGAACCGTGGTCTGTTACCTAATTGTATTGTGTCGCTATTGATGTCCCGCTTTCGCTTTGCCCTACGGGCGGTGCGGCGTAACCTGGCGTTGGACCTCACAACACCCCAAAGAGATGGAGCGTGACCGTGGCGGAAAACAGCTCAATCGCAACCACGGAGCAGTACAAGAAGGCACTGCTGTCCCTGCGAGACAAGAATTTGCCAGATGGCCACTTGGCGATGCTTCGTGCACAAGGTCACTCACCAGATGGCACCATAACTGCGACGAAGCTTGCCGAAGCGGCCGGCTATGATAACTTCAACGCAGCAAACCTCCAGTACGGCACATTGGCCTGCAACCTGGCTGGGCTCCTAAACTACAACCCACCCAAGCGGAAGGATGGTTCACCAATGTGGTGGACCGCTCTTTCGTATTCCGTCGAAGGCAACGTGGAACCAGAGACAGGCCACTTCCAGTTCATCATGCGCCCCGAGTTACTGGCTGCTCTCCGCGAGATGAAGTGGGTCCGTTCGTAATGCTAGCGATTGCCGGCGCTGCGCGTCCTTGGTAGCGTTTAGGGTAACGGTAAGGTTGATTGCTGCGTGGTAATGCCACGCGTTTTGCTCAGATAGGAGTCGCACTCGATACCCGCTTTACACAGGCACGATATCTGTTCTGCCAGTCAGTACGCAGACCGGCGGGTGGGTGTAAGGGTGCATGAGATGTGACGGCTGGTTATCGTCGGCGAGGCAGTCATGGGTTTTGAAAGCAGGAGGCGGGAAATGCGATCGAAACGCTTAGAAAAGGAGCGGTTACTCGGCCAGTGGGCGCGGGGCGCTGTCGCCCTGTTGACTGCGGTGGCGCTGGGTGGCGGGCAACAGACGGCACGGGCTGACGATCTGTCCCAAGGCTGGGAGGCAGCCGGCTTCGTCAGCGAGTTCGAGGATGCAAGTCGTGTCCAGTCGAGCGAGGGAACGACTGAGAAGAGCGTGGCAACCGTGACTCGCCGGTCGCGGGCCGGCGATTTCCATGATTTCCTCCGACTCATTTGGGTTCCGCCGGGCCTGAAGATTACGACGCTGGGCAAGCCTCGAGCGAAGCGGGCCTTTTTCACGGCCAGCTCATTTTTGAACCCGCCGGCCCCGGTGGATGCAGTGGTCCACTTCGTTGGCAACAACTACCGGACAGGCCAGGATCTCGGCGTGATGGTTTGTCGGCCCTTACCGAGCGACCTAACGAGGACCGATCCAATTCTCGCTACCTGGCCCAAGGTGCTGCCGGTTATCAAGCGCGAATTAGGTGATTGCGCGGCGGGCACGCTGACGCGAGGCGAGAAGGAACTCTGTGCCGTGGCGGAGCGCTATCAGGACCGAAGGTTCTTGGTTTACGCGCGCGGCCTAAAGGAAACCCTGACTTTTGCGGTGGAGCTTTTCAGGACGGAAGCGCGCCGCAATGCCTTGTGGGACGATTTCAGTATCGGCAACGCGTTCAGCGGTCTCGGCTTCACGATATGGGGAAGTTCCACCCCTGAAGCGTCGACAAAGGCCTTGTACACGGCGGTCGTTCTGCAGCGCTCGGTGGTTCCCGAGTACCTGCTCAGGAATGTAACCCTGCAGGAAGCCAATTGCCGCTGTGTCCAGGTTCCGGAGTCCGAGGCCTTGCATCAGGAACTCGTGGATCCGTCGGCGATCTGGGCGGCGGGCGAACTGGATCAAGGCGCATGCCGGCAGTTGCCGGCGCTGCCTTGATCCAGGCTGTCGGTCGATACGACACGAGGGAAAAGGGAAGAATCCGGGGTCAGACCACGGCTTTTCGGATTTCCGGCAGGCTGCCTGTCATGCCTGCAGCGCAACGCCCGCCCGCCCTTTTTCTTAAGAACCCCGAGGGAACGCGATGACATTAGCCACATTGCTGGTCGAGGCTTGCCGCAGCCGGCCCTTGGCGATCGCGCTGATCGACGGGCTTCGCCGATGGACTTATGCCGAGCTCGATGTCGCCACGGACTGTCTCGCCGAAGGTTGGCGCCGCCGGCAGGTCCAGCCCGGAGATCGGGTCGCCCTGTTCATGCCCAATTGCGCCGAGCTGGCGTTCGCCTACCTGGCCTGCTTCAAGCTCGGCGCCGTCGCGGTGCCGTTGAACGCGCGCTACAAGGGGCCCGAAGTCGCGCACGCACTCGTCGACTCCGGGGCCAGCAGTCTGGCGGTTCATATCAGTCGCTGGCCGGAAGTCGAGTCGCTCGATCTGGCCGCGCTCGGTGTGATGGACTGCCATGTCGTCGGTACGGACGCCCCGCCACCCGGTACCCTGCTCTGGGATGCGCTGCTGGTCCCCACTGAGAGCCTGCCGCCGCCGGCGACCTTTGGTCCGGAACAGCCGGCGGCGATCCTCTATACCTCCGGCAGCACCAGCCGGCCCAAGGGCGTCGTTTACACCCACGGGACGCTGTCGGCCAGCAACCGCATCCAGACCGCGGCCTGGCAACTCGATCCGCACGACATTCAGTTGATCACGCTGTCGTTCGCGCACGCGGCCGCCTTGTCGACGCAGTTGCTGCCCAGTCTGGCGCTTGGGGGAACCAGCGTGCTGCTCGATGCGCCGACGCCGGGCGAGACCGTGGCGGCGATACGGGCGCACGGGTGTACCCGGCTGGTGATGTTGCCCGCGGTGCTGGCGGATCTGGTGGACCATCTCGAACACCAGCCGGCCGACTTGCGGTCGCTGCGCAGCGCCGTTGCCGGTGGCGACATCGTGCCGCAACGCGTACAGGAACTTTTCCACCAGAGCACCGGGCTGGAAATCAGCGAAGTGTGGGGCATGACCGAGTGCCTGGGATCGATCAACAACCCGCCCTTCGGTTCGAAGGTGCCCGGCTCGATCGGACGGCCCGCGCCCGAGGTCAGTGTCAAGCTGATCGATCCGGATGGACAGGAAGTCGCCGATGGCAACGAGGGCGAAATCCTGATCCGCAGTCCTGCCCTCACGGTAGGCTACTGGAACAATCCCGCAGCCACGGCCGCCGCGATCGTCGACGGGTGGCTGCATACGGGCGATCTGGCCCGGCGGGACCCCGACGGTGTTTATTGGTTTCTCGGCCGGCGCAAGGAAATCATCGTACGCGGTGGCTCGAACATCTCGCCGCTGGAGGTGGAGGAAGTCATCGCGCAGCATCCGGCCGTGCTCCGGGTCGGCGTCGTTGGCTTTCCCGACGCACGTTTGGGTCAGATCGTCGTCGCCGGTGTCATGCTGGATGCCGATCAGCCCAGCCCCAGCGAGGACGAGCTACGCCAGTTCAGTCGCGAGCGTATCGCGACCTACAAGACCCCCGAGCGCATTCATTTTCTGCCGGAGCTGCCACTGAATCCGGTCGGCAAGGTCGACCGGCATCGGTTGCTCGCGCTGCTGCAGGGCGAAGGCGCTGTTGGGGCTACTCCAGGTCAGGTGAACCGGTAACAGACCACGGTTTTACGGTGAGCCCTGGATGGACAGCATTCGCTTGTGCCGCGAGCCACTTGAGGGGAGGACGGTCGCGCGATCGAGCTACAAGAGCTGCAAACACGTCTTCGACACGGCATGGCACCAAGATACCCTGGAGCGTCTGGTGCCAGGAGCAGAAGTTGAGGGCACTCACCGCCGCGCCTTGATCCAGAATGGGCGAGTGGTCTGGATGATTCATCCGCCGCCTACGCACTAGATTACGGCACTGAAGCTACGGGTGCGAAGCGGATGTCAAGCGGGACTGTGGGCTATGCATCTGGAATGGCAGATTTGTTGGCTTCGACTGTTGGAACCGGCTGGCTAATGGGCGACCTCGTCTTGGACCCAGTTTGGCCCGATCAGCGTCGCGCTCTAGAATGCGATGAGGCGAGCGCCCGCAATCACCAGCACGACGCCTAGCAACCGGCAGATGACCGCTTCAGAGAGATACCGGCACCCAAGCTCGGCACCGATGGCGCCACCGAACACCGCCGACAGCGCCAACAGGGACCAGTCAGCGGGTAACGCGCTGCCCGTCGTCCAGTAGCCCATGAGAGCGACGAGCGAATTCAGCAAAATGAAACTGCTGGCGAACCCGGACGCTTCCCGAATGTGACACCAGCGGCAATACAGCAGCAGCGGTGACAACAACACCCCGCCCCCCATGCCAGTCAGTCCGGACAATAAGCCAATGGTCCCGCCGGCCGACATCGCCAGCAGCGGATGCGGTGCCCGCGTTGCGGTGATGCCGTGCGGGCCGCGACGACCGATCATCGGCAGGCCCGCAATCAGCAAGAGTGTGCCCAGGATCAGGTTGAACGACCTGAACGGCAACGTCAGGTAACCTCCCGCAAACGCGGCGGGAACCGAGGCCACGACAAACGGCCACAGACGCTGCCACGAGACCTGTCCGGCCACCCAGAAGCGCACTGCGACCAGAGTCGACACGAAAATGTTGAGCACCAGCGCGGTGGGCTTGATCGTCTCCGGCAAGAAGCCGTAAAGCGCCATGACGGCGATGTAGCCAGAGGCGCCTCCTTGTCCCACGCTCCCGTACAACAACGAGATGGCTGCGAGACTGAGGCAGATAAGCGCGGTCTCAGGCATCGGTGATGAGATCTGTCGGAACCAACTCAAGACGGGTATCCACCAAGCGCAAAAGCGGCGCGTGGCTTGCGTCGCCGAACGCTAGTCGGGCGCCCTTTTCATGCGGCCCGATTGCAGCATACGGTGGAGGGCACGCCAGCCGTGGTTTCCAGCCAATTTGACGTACGAATAAATCGGGCTGGAATGATAGGTTATCACGCGCTTACCCATGGCAATGCCAGGGAGACGGCTCTTCCGCAGGGTCTTTTTTTCCCGAGAGCGAACCTGGACGAAGCGTGTCGCCAATTTTCGGCTCCTGACGGAGACTGGGATGTCCCGCCAGTTTTCGCAAACAGATAGCGATAAAGTCCGCCCTAGCTGGGGATGAAGATGGGCGTCTCCTCCTTATTCGCTGTACTACACAACCGCTTCGGCAAAAACCATTAAAACGATATGGAAATGTCGCGTTGAGGAGTGGCGACCGGAGCCCTTGGCCTTTTTAGGATGGCAGGCGACGAGAACACAAAAGGAGGTACATGGCAGTGTTCTGCTGGTTTACCCGCACTATCATCGTGGGCATTGCTTTAGAACATGTTGGGGTGTTCTCTTAAGAAAGATCGCATATTGCCAACGAACGCAGAACTCAGCAGACTGTGCTAATGAACGCCGGGCAAGGCCTCGCTACTGGGGGGAGCGTGCCGAGCCCCAGGGAGATTCACATAACCTCTTACGGTCCGCATTAAACAAAAGAGAGCCGGACGAATTCAGGAACAGCCCGTGCCACAGATAACACCCGATCGGCTCCTCCGACTTCGCGAACTTCCGCCCCTCAAGCCTCCCGAGTGCCGCGGCGAACGGGACTCGGCGGCACTTCGGTCAGAAGATCTCTTTGACCTGCCCGGACTCGCCTCCCTGACGCACATCCGTTGCGATCCGGGGGAAATCGTCTGCGGGGAAGGTCAACCGGGGGATTCGGTTTACCTGCTCAAGAAAGGAAATGTCGCCATCATCAAAGGTGACGTTGAGGCGCCGGTCGTTCTGGCGCATCGCGGTGCCGGCGAGCTCATCGGCGAAATGGCCGTGCTGGAACGATTGCCGCGATCCGCCACCGCCATTGCACTGGAACCGACGGAACTGCAGCGGCTCGACCGGGACGAGTTTCTGCAACTCCTCTTTCGGCGGGGTCACGCCAACATCGAATTGTTGGGCCGACTCAGCCATCGACTGCGGGTCACGGACGAGGTTCTGGGCAGCACGTGGGACAAGGCTCACGGATTGACGGAGGAAGTGAGCCAACTCATTGCCGACTGCGACGAGCTGCGCTCACAAAAAAGACTGTGGCGACAGACGCTGGAGATGTTGCTGCATGATCTGCGCAATCCGGTGCACGCGATTTCCCTGTCGACGACTCTGTTGGCAGAGGGAGTTTCGGGCGCTGTATCGGAGGAGCAACTTGCCTCCTTGCGAAAAATCGAGGCCAATTGCGAGCATCTCGCGCAGTTGGTGGATGCGATCGTGGAAATCTCGCAGATCGAGGCCAAGGCTCTGCAATTCAGGCTGGTCCCGACGGATCTTTCCGCGGTCGTGCGCACGGTGCTCGACCGGCTTCAACCCATGCTCGATGCGGCGCAGCTGGCCGTGACACTGGATTTCCCGGAGGGGCTTCCGCACCCGCAACTGGATCGGGGTCTGTTCGAACGCGTAATCACCAACATCCTCGACAATGCGGTCCGTTTCACACCCGGCGGAGGGCACATCACCATTACCGCTCGCGTCGAACTGGACGATCTCCGGTTGGCCGTCACGGATACCGGACCGGGCGTTCCTCTCGAACAGCGCGAGCGAATTTTCGGCCGGTTCATCCGGGGCGATGCCGACGAACAGGGTAACCGTCGCGGCTATGGGTTGGGGCTGAACTTCTGTCGCTTGGTGGTCTGCGCGCACGGCGGGCAGATTTGGGCAGAGAGCGGCCCGGGCGATCGGGGGGCTTGCTTCGTGATCAAGGTTCCCTGGAGATAAGCGGCCCTGACGCAGAAGGGTCAGGGCCTCACGATCCCGCAGCATGAGTCGGGTTGGCTGCTGGCAAGGCCTTCGACATGGGCACACCCGTCGGGACACTGCTTGCCTCCTCTGCTTGGTCTCCTGCGCTGACCCACTGCTGCTTTCAGCCATGTGACGGACGGGACGTCAGCGGCGTGCCCCTGCGGGCAACGCCGCCCCGCCCCTTTACCAAAGCGGTGACCGCTTTCCCGCCAGCCTACGGGATGCTGTTGATGAAACCCAGCAGGAAGTAGTCGTACATTTCACGCATGGCTGCAAAAACGTCCGGCCGGGTGTTCAAGACCGAACCGCCCTCGATCGGCGGCGCCGGATCGTATTCCAGGTCCAACATGACCGCCTGAGTGTAGGCCTTGCCGAACAGCTTCAGGACGATTTTCAGCGCCATGTCGAAGCCGGCCGTGACGCCCGCGGATGTGATGTATTTGCCATCGATCACATACCGCTTCTGTTGAAACTGGGCGCCGTACTTCGTCAGGATTTCGTCGGCACGATACCAGTTGGTCGTGGCCTTTTTTCCCTCGAGCAGGCCGGCCGCTCCGAGAATCCACGCCCCGGTGCAGACACTGGTCGTGTAAATGGTGTTCGCGTCGATCATCTTGATCCAGGCGAGGGTCGCCGGATCCATCGTTTCCATCGCCGTTTCGCCCGCGCCGCCCGGGACGACCAGAATATCGAGACGGTTGACTTCGTCGATGGACTTGTCGACGACGATTTTCAGGCCGTTATTGGCAACGATTTCACCCTTGTGCTTGCCCACGAGAAACGCATTCAGACCGGAGGTCCGGAAAACCTGAAACGGACCCAAGGCATCGGTGGGATTCATGCCATCGTAGACGTAGATCCCGATGCCGTTCACATTGACGTTCGGATTGGGTCTTTTGCTCAACAACTCGGTCAGCGTCAAGTTGGCACTCGCCGCGCCGGAGAAAGCCAGGAACATTAAGAGAAACAGGGTTCTGAATAAGATATTCATGGGAGTTGAAATAGGTGGGGAATGGACTTGATGGACCGATCGGTACGCCTTCATGCTGTTTGAACGCCGCCCGGGATCGGAGCCAGAAACTTATGCCGGTGGCAGCTTGAATGAACCAAATAGTGAGTCGACGTCTCTCAGATACGGTGTATCACGATCGGGCCGAATGGCATAAGCAAAGGGCATGCCATTAGTCTGTGTCAAATGATTCTGGGCGCGCGGCGTCGAACAGATGCGGGTTTCCGCACCTCGACGGCGATCGCTTGCCAAGGAATAGGTCGATCGGATTTAGGGAATGGTGAGCGATATCACCCAGAGATACGGGTGATATCGGTCGTATCCCGCAGCGAACAGCAGGGAATGGTGCGTGGCTTCCGGCGGGATTATCCGGAGACAATCGATACTGGAGATAAAACGTGGGCAGGCGGGAAGATTGCGGAGGGAGTGGAGCGATGGGCTGGGTGGACGTTGGTCGCTGTCGCCAGTGAGCGATGGCCTTGAGGCACCCAGGCCAGGATACTTGTATATTTCTGCGGGTACGGGCCCTGCGCAGGATCGGTTCAGTTCGGTAAGCGGGCGCCGGCCTGCGGCGGTCCGGTGGCTGAAGGCCGATATCAATGGGAGGTTCATTGACCGAAGGTTTCGTCGATCGCTTCGCGCCGGTGTCGGCCGGTTATGCCGACTGCCGTCCCACCTATCCACCGGCGCTCTCCGCCTGGCTGGCAAGCATCGCCCCGGACCGTCGATTGGCGTGGGACTGCGCGACGGGCAGCGGGCAGGCGGCGCGCGACCTCGCCGTCCATTTCGAGCGCGTGATCGCCACCGATGCCTCGGCGGCACAGATCGGACGTGCGCCGCCCACTCCGGGCATCGAATACCGGGTCGCTGCGGCGGAGTCCTCGGGGCTCGCCGCCGAGTCAGCCGATCTGATCACGGTGGCGCAGGCCCTGCATTGGTTCGCGATCGATCGCTTCTTCGCCGAGTGTGCCCGTGTTCTGAAACCCGGCGGTGTGCTGGCCGTGTGGAGCTACGGGCCGCTGCAGGTCGGTGGGGATCTGGCTGTCGACGCCCTGGTTCGGCGTTACTACTGCGAGATTGTCGGTCCTTACTGGCCGGTCGAACGGGCTTTGGTCGATGAGGGCTATGCTTCCGTGTGCCTGCCCTTCCCCGAATTGGGTGCACCGGCCTTCGCGATGCGCGTGGCGTGGCCGCTCGAAAAGCTGCTCGGCTATCTCGGCACCTGGTCGGCGGCGGCAACCTACCACGCCGCGGTCGGGACCGATCCTCTGGACCTGATTCGTGGCGACCTGTCGGCGGCCTGGGGCGGGTCCGAAGTCAGGCGCGACATCGTCTGGCCGCTGGTCGTGCGAGTAGCCCGAGAGCCGGCTGCCGGTAGTAACCATTCACCCTGCTGCCTTGTTGGGTAGTGGGAGCGGGCCGGGAGGGCGAGACCGTCTGCGGGCGGGAACCCGCAGCCGAGCCTCCAGGGACGGATTCACGGCGTGTCTCGGCCTCCGCGACCGCTCCCTCGAGGGGGCGTGAACGGTCGCCGGTAGCCCTGCGAGTGCGTGAATGGCCGGGCACCGTCGTGGGATTGTCCCGTTGACTCGGTTGGCCCCATGGCCGCGCTGCGCTGGGCGGCCGATACTGATCCTTACCGTTTTAGTCACCCTGTCTGGAGTCCCCGCCGTGGCCACCGAGCAACCGCAGTATGACGTGCTGCAGCGCGACGAAAACTTCGAATTGCGGCGCTATGCGCCGTACACCGTCGCTGAAACTGAGGTAAGCGGCGATTTCGAGGCGGTCGGTAACGAGGCTTTCCGGATTCTTGCCGGCTACATCTTCGGCAACAACGAGACCAGCGCGAAGATCGCGATGACGGCCCCGGTGAGTCAGACGCCGGCGGCCGGTTCGGGGGAGAGGATTGCCATGACCGCGCCGGTCAGCCAGAGTCCGCGAGGTAACCATTCAACCCCCCTTTGCGGGGAAGTGGGAGCAGGCCGGGAGGGCGAGACCGTCTGCGGGCGGGAACCCGCAGTCGAGCCTCCAGGGACGGATTCACGGCGTGTCTCGGCTTCCCCGCCCGCTCCCGCGAGGGGGAGGCGTGAACCGATACGTCCGCGGGTCGATGCGCCGGGCTCCTACACGTTCACCTTCACGATGCCCTCCGGCTATACGCTGGAGACCTTGCCGCGTCCGACTGACTCCCGCGTCAGGCTGCGACGGATCGACGCGCGGGTGATGGCGGCTCGCACTTTTTCCGGAACCTGGTCGGAGGCGCGCTATCGCGAGCACGAAACGGCGCTGTTGCAAGCGGTCAGGGCGGCAGGATTGGAGCCGGTGGGACTACCGGTGTTTGCCAGATACAACTCACCGTTCACGCTTTGGTTCTTGCGGCGCAACGAGGTGCTGGTGGAAGTCGCGCCGGAAGGGCTTGTCCCATCTGAAGAGCATTGACAAGCCGCCGGCTCGAACGCTCTCCAAGCAAACTGTCGGAGATACCCCAATGATGACACTGTACGGTTGTCCCCAGACCCGCTCTGCCCGCGCCGCCTGGGCCCTGGAAGAGGCTAGCGCCGAGTATGCCTATGTCGCGGTCGATTTGCTGAAGGGCGAAGGCCGATCTCCGGATTTTCGGGCCATCAATCCGGGCGGCAAGGTGCCGGCCTTGGTGGACGATGGGTTGACGTTGACCGAATCGGCCGCGATCTGTACATACATTGGGGACCGCTTCCCCGAATCCGGTCTGACGCCGCCACCCGGCACGGCCGAGCGGGCGACGTACCACCAGTGGTGCTTCTTCGTGATCGGCGAGTTGGAACAACCGCTTTGGACCATCGCGAAGCACCGCTTCGCATTGCCTGTGGACTGGCGGGTGCCGCAAATCGAGCCCACGGCCCTGAAGGAATTCGATGTGGCGCTCAGGGTGTTCGAACAGGGGCTGGGCGACAGGAGGTATCTGCTGGGCGATGGTTTCACCGCCGCGGATATCCTGGCGGCCCTCACGCTGAACTGGGCGCGCAAGGGGCAGGTTCTGCCTGATTCTCCCCGCGTGATGCGCTACCTGGAACGCACGCTGTCACGTCCGGCGCTGGAGCGGGCCCGGCAGCGCGAAGCGGCCGCGGCATCCTGATGGGCCGGAATCGACCTCAGCGCGCGTCGTTGCGGTCGGCGTCTCAACCGGGCTCCAGGGTTTTGAGCTCAGTTCCGGCGCTCCAGATCCGATAACGCACTTCGACATCGGCCGGGGTGTAGACCACCACCGGCAGGCGGCTGTTGTAGCGGATCAGATAGGGTTCGCCGCCCAGCTTGACGAAGCGCGGAACCTTGGGGGCGTTCGGGTCCATGGCGATCCGTGTGCCGGCCATGGGCCCAAGTTTGCCGAGGACGTAACGGGTATAGCCCCAGCCCTTGATGGTTTCCTCGGTGATCTTTCCCCCGAAGAAGTAGCTGTTCCGCTCGTCCAGCGGGACCGTCTTTCCGACCTGCAGTTCGACCTGGTAGGCCGATTCGTCGTCCTGCGGCGCTAGTTGCAGGACGTGGCGAACGAAGCCTTTTGCCGCTGGCGGGAAGGCTTGCAAGGGGTCTGCAGCCCAGGCTTGGGCGGTGGGGAAAAGCGACAGCAGCATTGCGGTCAGTGCGGTCTTGAGCATTTTCCTCTCCGTGAGATGTCGCGGCGCGAACGTGCCGTGCGTGGCCGGTGGGATCGAGTGGCCCGGCAGCGCCGAGCGCCGACTTTACCCCCAAACCCGGATGCGGCCAATGACCGCGACGGAAGGCTCCCGTGCTCAGGAAGGCTTCTTGTCGGCGCGCGCCCGCGGCGGATACCCGGAGTTGTGATAACTGATCTTCTGTCCGAACAGGCGCTCGTAGCGGGAGCGCGTGTCGGGACTGGCCTTTTTCTGGATCACGGTGATCCGCTTGCCATTTCGCCCGTTCTCGCCATTTTTCTGCAAGCCCATACGCAGGCCGCGCATCAGGAGCCGGGCGATCTCGAAGTCGTCGGCCGGCAGACTGTAGCCTACTATGTACCAGTCCTCAGCTTCCCGTAGCGCGGTTTCGGCTTCATCCCAAACCCGGGAGATATGGACGTTCTCATATTCCTTGTGGATCGACGGCGCAACCATGAAGAAGCCGACGTCGCACCCGCAACGGCGACACGAAAAGCCGCCCCGGTTATTGCCCGTGTGGCGAAACTCTCGGGCTTGAGACGGGTCCGCGTCCTGGGATTCCGGCGCCCCGGTCAGGCTCTGGATGACCATCGTGGCGAGATCGGTCATCCCGTCGTAGAGCGCGCGACACGACGAGCAGTACCCCCAGGCGATCGAACCGTGCAGCTTGTACAGACTGCCGAAATGCCGGCTTTCGGCCAGGTCGAAATCGGTGTAGGCCGTTGGTACCAGATGTTCGGGTTGGCATCCGTAATCGACCGGTCGCAGGCTTGCGTCGCCCTGCGCATGCTGCAACGCGAACAGCGTGTTTTCGATGTAGGTGTCGTAATTGGTCGTGATGAGCTTGAGATCGCCGGTCGTGAGGTAGTCGTAGGCGGAGCGCGGCCGACCGCCGTGCTCTTTCGACAAGTCGCTTGCGATGTAACTCAGCGTCTTGCGGTAGGGATTGTCCTTGTGCAGGACCTTCCTGACCATCTCGGCGTTTTTACGCTTTTCCTGGTAGATCAGCGAGTCGTAGATCACCGTCAGCATCGACAAGCGCACGCGCTGCAATCGTCCCCGGCCGTAACCCGGAATCAAGGGTTCGTTCTTCGCGATGCTCTGGTCGATCAGCGTCATCAGCAGCGGCAGGTGCGGGTAGTCGTCGATGCGGCGTTCGCTGGCGACATCGGGAACGTTGAAGGCCAGCCGCAGGAATTTGTCGACTTCGAGGTGATCTTCCGTCCGGTCCTGCGGAAACTCCTCGCGGGCTTTACCACAGTAGACGCAAGCCCCAACCCCCAGAACATGCGGGAGTATCTCGTCGGTCAGGGGCCCGCCGAGCGCCTTCGTGGCGCCGGCACCAAAGAGGACCGCAGCTTGGGTCATGTCGTCACCTCGTGACTGTCTCGATCCGAAGAGAACCCTGTGGGCCGCCCAGCATGATAGGCGGGCAGTGGAGCCGATGGAATGCGCGGCCGCAGAATCGCCCTCCAGGGCAGGCCGGCTGGCTGAACACGCGGGCCCAGCGGCCGGGAGTTCATGGGTCCCATGCTGTTGGCACCGGCCTTCACTGTTTGTCGGGTGAGCGCCACCGCGACGGAGGTCAATCAGCGGGCCGCGGATGGCGACCTTGAAAAGGGTCTACGGGATGGCTTTCGTCGGTTCTGGCGTCGAGCCCGGTCTGGCCATGCTCGCCGCCGGGCTCGGGATGGCGAACCCGGCCGTGCCGTGCGAAAGAATCGCGACCACGCCGAGCGCGGCTGCGAGGATGATGCGTCTGTGAAAAGGGTTCATGCGACTCGCTCCTGAAACACGGTGGCGTCGCCTGGGCGGAGAGCCAGATGCTCTCCGCCAGGGGTGACTATAGCGTGCCGGAGCCGCGGGGCGGGCGCTGTGTGTTTTAACCCTGCGCGATCGGTAATATTCACGGTAGTCCGGCCGTTTCCATTCCGCCTCTACCGGTTCGCTGGTCGCCCGAACGCTCGCGCGATCGGGTCGAAGCAAGAAACTTGCGGGAATCCCGGCGCTACCGCCGGATCAGCCAAGGGGCGGGTCGCATCCGGGCGTCCCGCCGCCCCGCGGGGACGAGCCTCACACGGGGCAACGACGGATTCGGGGGCCTATCACTCGTTGGTCGCCGCCGTGCTTTTCGCGAGCTGCTCCACCTTCGCCGCCCTCAACTCGGCCTGCAGCCGACGCAGTTCGGCCTGGAGCGCCTGCTCCATTTGCTGCTGGTGCTCTTCCACCTGGGTCAACCGGCGTTCGATTTCCTGGCGTTCCGTGGTGCTGGTTGTGGTCACCGGGGAATACCCTTTCGCTTCGGCAATGTTGGACAGGGCCAGGACCGTGCCGCCGATCATCACGACGAGGCAAGACAAGGTGGTGTTCGCGTGTTTCATGGTGTGTTCCTATTCGTTTTGTCGTGTGGGTAAGCAGTCTTCAGTGAATCGGCAGTCGAATCAGTCGTTCGAAGCAAGCTGCTGAATCGTCGCGAGCTGGGCCCGAAGCTCCGCCAGTTCCTTGCGCAACGCTTCGACCTGGAACTGTACCGCCGCGTCGGCGGATGCCGCGCTGAACTCGACGGGTACCGCGCGATCCCCTGCCGTCTGAACGGTGGATCGGCCCATGGCCGAGGCTGACGTCAGATGGGTCAGGGTGACGATAGCGAATGCGGCACCAAGAACGATACGGTGGTTGCTGTTCATGCTTTCGATCTCCAATCTAGATGATGTCTTTCTGTTCGCGCCCCGGGGGAGGACTTGCTCCACCTCGTCGGGCTTGGGGATAGATTGCCTGCAGCTGATTCCCGATGCAGTGAGGTGCTGCGCATCGATTGTGTGACTTTTCACGTTTTCGACGTGACGCCCTGCACGCCGACGGTCGGGAGTCCCATGGACCTTGCAGGCCGCCCGATCGACGGGCGCTTATGGCGAGGCCGTCTTTTCCTTTACCGGCCGGGTTGACAGCGTGTCGGTCCCCGAGCATTCTCTTAACGAAATCAGTGCTGAACGGGGTGTCTTCAGGATTGATGGCAGCGCGTCGCATTGCCGCGCGGTCGCAAGTCCGTCCGATCTGCGCGACGTCTGAAAAGGGAAATGCGAGCGCTATGGCCGAAACCAGAACCGCAGAACAGATCGCCAAGCTGCTGGCGGACTGCGGACACGTCGTCAGATACCCCAAGGGCGCCGTCATCATCACCCAGGGTGACCCCTCCGATTCGCTGTATGTGATCATTTCGGGTCGGGTCAAGGTGTATCTCAGCGATGACAGCGGGCGTGAAGTCGTGTTCGCGGAATACGGTCCCGGCGATTATGTCGGTGAGCTGGCGCTGGACAAGGGCGTGCGCAGTGCGTCCGTCGCGACGCTCGAGCCCTGCACGCTCTCGTACGTCTCGCAACAGTCCTTCAAGGCGTTCCTGGCAGACGATCCCGATGCCGCCTTCGACCTGGTGGTGCGCCTGATCGGGCGCTTACGCTGGACCACGGAGGAGATTCGGAGTCTGGCCCTGATGGATGTCTACGGGCGCGTCGCGCGCCTGTTGCTCGAAATGGCGGTCGAGCGCGATGGCAAGAAGGTCATCGAGCAGCCGCTGACGCAGCAGCAAATCGCCGAGCGGGTCGCCTGTTCGCGGGAGATGATCAGCCGGGTGTTCAAGGAGCTGACGGACGGCGGCTATATCCGCATCGAGAACCGGTGCATCCACATCGAACGGCGCCTGCCGTCGCGATTCTGATGCCTTTCCCATGGCCATCCGCCGCGGAGTGCACGCGACTGGCGCAAGCCAGGTGTCGCCCCGGCACCCACCGCTCGTCCGTTTGCGTCGTTGAGCCTGCGCAGTGACGGAAAGCAACAGTCGTGAACTGATTGCCAAGGCGCTGGCCGAATCCGGTCACACGGTTCGCTACCCGAAAGGCACCGTCATCATCACCCAGGGCGATCCGTCCGATGCGCTCTACGTGATTCTCTCCGGCCGGGTGAAGGTTTATCTGAGCGACGACAATGGCCGCGAAGTCGTGCTGGCCATCTGTGGTCCCGGCGATTACCTGGGTGAACTGGCGCTGGTCGAGGGGGTGCGCAGCGCGTCGGTGGCGACGCTTGAGCCCTGCACCATGTCGTACGTGACCCAGCAGTCCTTCAAGGAACACCTGAAGAACGATCCGGGAGCGGCTTTCGACCTCGTCGTGCGGCTGATCGGTCGCCTACGCCTGGCCACCGAGGAGCTGCGCAGCCTGGCGCTCATGGATGTCTATGGGCGTGTCGCTCGCCTGTTGCTGGAACTCGCCGTCGAACGGGATGGGCAGAAGGTCGTCGAGCAGCCGCTGACACAGCAGCAGATCGCCGAGCGTGTCGCGTGTTCGCGCGAGATGATCAGCCGGGTGTTCAAGGAACTGACGGACGGCGGCTATATCCGCGTCGAGAATCGGCGCATCTACATCGAACGCCGTCTGCCGGCACGGTTCTGACGTCAGCGGCCCGGCGCAGGCCGCGAGCTCATCCGGTCGGGCGTCGTCTCCGGGCAGGTCTCGCGCCGAGTCGAAGAGCGGTTAAGCCGAACCGCTCCGCAAGCTCGCTTGATCCAGGCACCGCGTGACCAGTTCGCACTCGCTGTCCCGGAGTGCGAACCCGAAGATTTCGAGGTCTTCCCGCATGTGGGCCGCCGTCGTGGTGCCTGTAAGAGGGATGATCCCGGACTGGGTCAGATACCGGAAGAAAATCTGAGCGGGGGTGCGCCTATAGTGGGCGGCGAGTGTCTGCAAGCTGTTGTGGGTGAGCACCTGCGGGTTCGCCGTCAGCGTCCAGAAACTCTGATACAGGATGTCGCAGCGCCGGCAGAGGGCGCGGACTTCACGGTCGTATCCGGTCGCGTCGTAGAAACGGTTCTGCACGATCGCCGGTTTGACTCGGGCGGCCTGCCAGAGCTGATCCAGCTGGTCCACTTCGTAGCAGTTGCTGATTCCGAGCTGTCGGGCGCCGCCCGCGTCGAAGATGCGTTCCATGGCCTGCCAAACCTCCATCAGTTGCCGAGCGTCCGGCAGGGGGGAATGGAGGATCAACCCATCCAGATAGTCGGTGCGCAGGTTCCGCAGCGAGCGCTCGAACGACTGGGCGACCTGTTCGGACAGGCTCGCGTGGGGATCGTACGGTATGCGTGCGGGATCCTGGCCCGGCAGCGGGGTGAATTTGGTCTGCAGATACAGCTCGGTGCGGGCGAGTCCGGCGTTCAGTGCGCGAGCCAAGCCCTCCCCGACTCCCGGCTCGTGGTAATGCTTGGGCTGGCAGGCCGTGTCGATGCCGCGAAACCCGATGCTGACGGCCTGTTCGACCAAATCCGCCGTCCGTTCGCCCTTCCAGGCGGTGCCGTACACGATCCGGGGGACCTGAACGCCGTACGCGGAGACGGAAAAATCAATTGGAACCCGCATCTTCATCTCCGCGCTCGCGCTGGCCAAGATCGAGGACGTTTTCGGCCCCGATCTCGGCACCCGTCAAGTAATCAATCCATCAGCGTGTCGGTCACGGCAAGGACGCGCGCGATCCGCAAGGCACCTGCGATCCGAGAGAATTCAGCCCGATCGAGATGTTCGCTTCCCAGTAACTGGTTGCCATGAGTTCTGGCGCCCCGTCGCAATTCAGATCCGCCGCGAAGACCGACCAGGGAGAGACGCCCACGGCGTAGTCGTCCCTGGGCTGAAATGTGCCATTCCCCTGCCCGAGGAAGACGCTGACCGTGTTCCCACTGTCGAAGTTGATTGGCGCAGGGTAGTTGTTGTTCCCGTTGCCGACCAGGATATCAGCGTTGCCGTCCAGGTTGACATCGCCCAGGAAGATCGAAACCGGCATGATGCCGGCAGCTTGCGTTGCCGGAGCGCGAAAAGTGCCATTACCGTTTCCGAGCAACACGCTGATCGAATTGTCGGTGTGGTTCGCCGTCACGAGGTCGAGTGAACCATTGTGATCCAGGTCGGCAGCGCGAACGGAGTGGACCCGCCCACCGGCAGGATATTGCACTTGGGGACGGAAGCTACCCGCTCGGTCATTCAGCAACACACTGATGCTTCGGCTGCCCATGTTACCCGTGGCGATATCGCTGTACCCGTCGTTGTTCAGGTCGGCGATGATCACCGAACGTAAGGTGTTGCCGGTCGCATACGTGGTCTCGGCCGCAAGCGTGCCATCGCCCCTTCCCAGACGCACTGCGACCAGAGACGAGTTGCCGACGATCACGACGTCCAGCTTGCCATCATGATTGACGTCGCCGACAGCGCCCTCATGCGGGTTTTGGATGACGCTCGGATAGTTGACCAATTCCCCGAAGGAGCCGCTTCCGTTGCCGAGTCGGACGCTGATGTCGCGCGAATTCTGGTTGGCGGTGACGAGGTCCAGGTGTCCATCGTGGTTGAGGTCGCCGAGTTCAGCGGTCTTGGGGCCTCGTCCGACCGGAAAATCCTGTTTGGGTTGCAGGCTGCCGTCGCCATTGCCCAGCAGGAGGCTGACGCTCGCGCTGAAGCCGTTCGCTACCACGACATCGAGATCCCCATCGCGGTCGACGTCCCCGACGCGAATGGAATGAGGACGTGTCGCGGTACCAGCGGTCGACATCGTGCCGAATAGATTCCCCGCGGCAGCCGCGCCTGCGACGCCCATCAGATTCATGCCGAGAAGTATCAGGGTTGTCGGCCTGAAAGCCACGGACTTGGCGGGTTTTGAAATCACATGTTTCTCCTTATCTCTAGCGAGGCAGATTGTGCAGGCGACCGCGACATATCGGAGGCGCATCGCGGGAAGCTCAGAATGAATCAGAGCTACCTCGACCAAAGCAAAATCGATACCACCAACACCGAATCAAAAAAACCCGAAAAAGAACAGCGCTTTGCTACGCCAGTGGGTGTTCGGCTGTCAAATAAGCTGACGGTCCAACCTAGGCCTTTCGATCGTTTGGTGCGGTGAGCCTGAGCGGCGCCGTGGTGCTGCGCTTCCCGTGCGCGAGCCACTCCACGACGTTCGTGCCGAGCGATAGACTAGTCCGAGCGGGTGGACCTGTCCCTCGACACGGCCGCACCGCGCTGCGTCATGGCATGGATCAACGGAGGCATTGATGAAGAAGGCGATATGGGTTTTTTGGGGTGCCTTGGCACTGAGTTCGGGGCTGGTCCACGCGTTCGGCGTGGAAAACATAGCGGAACAGGCCGCGCGCAGGGCCGCGACCGGCGTAGCGAAGGACGCGGTGAACTCCGTTTTCGACGACGGCAACGGCAATCATCAAAAGGGCAAGAACAAATCGAAGCACGCCAACAAATCCGCGAACTCGAAGGGTAAGCACAAGTCACACAAAAAGAACTGATCAGGCAGCGGTGCGCCAGCCCGAATCCCGGACCCGGGGCGATTGCATGAAGCTCACCGAGAGGCGGGCGAGCCGTTGAAATGGATGTCCAGGCCAGCGCGGAGGCGAGCAGGTGTCACCCGCCAGGGCACTGAAATACGCTTTGGCGCGCGTGGCCTCAAACGCGGGAACGAGCGGTTCGACACGCGGGTCCGATCGCACGGGGTTCGGACTGCTCCGGTGCCGGGGGCAGTCCGAAACCTCGGCGCAAAACCTGATGGTGCTCCTTATAGAGTCTTCAGCTATAACGAAGGGCTAAATGATTCTGTCTCGGAATTTTCCATTGCGTTATTCTGTGCGGCCCAACGGAAGAGGACGGTCCACGCTGCGGCGGACGTAGCGCTGGCCGGCTGTCCTCAATCGGAACCCACTTAGGTAATTCTGTCGAACATGGCTATCGCTCTGGAAAAACCCGGCAACTCGGCCGGCTTATCGGCCGAGGATATCCGCCTGCTGAACCGCGCTTACGCGCGGCTCGACTTCGAAGCGCGGATTCGCGAGCTCTACAATGATTTCGATCCCGACAAGGTGCTGGTGACCTCGTCATTCGCGGCGACCTCGGCTTATTTTCTGCACATCATTTCGCGCATTCGTCCCGACCAGACGATCACCTTCATCGACACCGGCTTTCATTTCCCGGAGACGCTGGCCTACAAGGCCTACCTGACGGAGCTCTTCAATTTGAAAGTCGTGGATCTGCGGGCGGAGGACTGGAAGCATGAATACACGGTGCGCGAGAAAGTGTACGAGTCGGATCCCGACTTCTGCTGCTCGATCAACAAGGTGGAGCCCCTCGAGGCGTTGAAGGAAAACTACCATGTGTGGGTGTCGAGCCTGATGCGCTGGCAGACGGAACACCGCGCGGGGCTGGACTTCCTGGAGGAACGGCGCGGCATCCTGAAGTTCAATCCGATGCTTGACGTGACCAAGGCAGAGCGAGACGCCTACATCGTCGAGCACAAGTTGCCCTTTCATCCCTTGGTCCCGAAGGGCTACCTGTCCATCGGTTGCAGCCACTGCACCCGCCCCGGGGACGAACGTAGCGGGCGCTGGGTGGGCAAACCGAAAACCGAATGCGGCCTGCACCTTTGAGCGCACGCTCCGGGCGTCCGCCTGGTCTGCAGGTCCGAGCGAAGCGCCGGCTTTCCGATCCGCGGTTGGTTGCGCCTGCCGCCTCCTAGTCCAGCCGCGCCAGCAGCACCGGGATCGCCCGTTCTATCTCGGCCAGGGCATCCTCGGGCAGGGAGCAGTCGACATCGTGTACGTGCCAGTACTCGACGCGATCGACCCATTGCGGAAACCGGCTCGCGAGCAGCGGGCGATGCTCCGCTTCCTTGAGGGCGATGATCATCCCGGCATTCAGCAGGTCGTGCTCTTGCAGCGTTAGCGGAAACCGAGCCGGATCCGGGGGCGGCAGTCCGCGCTGGGCCAGGCCGCGAAGGGTATGCGGTGAGATCGGGCCGATATTGTCGGTGCTGAGGTCTAGCGCAAGACCCCGCGATTCGGCCATCCACGCGAGGCTGCGGGCGGCTGCGAAGTGATTGAACAGCAGTTCCGCGAAACGGCTGCGAAAGTAGTTGCCGGTGCATAGAAACAGGACGCGCCGCTGCATGGGTCCGGGGCCCCTGTTCCGTCCTACTCAGCGCAGCGGCGCGGTCTGCCCGGTCTCCCGGAAGACCCGATAATCGGCCAGGATCATGGCGTGGTCGAACGCCAGGGGTTCCGGCAGAGCGTCCAGCGTGACGACGGTGATGCTCTTGGCATCGTCTGCGGCCTGAGGCCAGCCCGAGGCTTCGGAGACGTACACCGCCGATGCGGTCGACCCGCGCGGATCCCGGCCCGGCTGCGAGTAGAGGCCGAGCAGCGCGATCAGCCGGATATCCAGCGTCACTTCCTCGCGAGCTTCCCGGATGGCCGCCTGTTCGATCGACTCGCCGAGGTCCACGAATCCGCCGGGAATTGCCCAGCCGAAGGGCGGATTCAGGCGTTCGATCAGCACGATGGGGCGTCCGGGCTGGTCGATCAGTTCGATGATCGCATCCGCTGCCAGCAGCGGCGTGACGGGCTTGGCCATGGCGTTGTCCGGGTAGATGATCGTGAGGTCGATCGGGCCGGCGGGCGCTTCCCGCCCGGTGGCTTTGTCAAAGCCGTCGAGGCCCGATAAGCTGCGCGGGAGGAGGCGCCACGCGGCGTCCGCTTCGCGTGGCCGAATGATACCGCGCCGCACACCGTTTGCGTCGTGCCCGAAACCGCCATAGTTGCCGTGAGCCATGTCTGAACATCGTCCGACCCTGATCGAACTGGAGCAGCGCACCGCGTTCATCCGTCGCCATATCGGCCCGGACCCGGCCCAGATCGCGCAGATGCTGGAACTGACCGGTGCCGCATCGCTGGAGGACCTGATCGACCGGGCCGTTCCCGATGCGATTCGAGCGACGATGCCGCCGCTACCGATGGAGTCGATGAACGAGCGCGAGACGATCGGCTATCTCCGGCAGATGCGCGAGCGCAACCGGATCTTCATTTCGATGATCGGCATGGGGTACTACGGCACCATCATGCCGGCCGTCATCAAGCGCAACGTGCTGGAAAATCCGGGCTGGTACACGGCCTACACGCCATATCAGGCGGAGGTCAGCCAGGGCCGGCTCGAAGCGCTGCTGAATTTCCAGCAGATGGTCATGGACCTGACCGCCATGGAGATCGCGAATGCATCGTTGCTCGACGAGGCCACGGCGGCAGCCGAGGCCATGGCGATGGCGCGTCGGGTCGGCAAGAACCCGGGCTCGGTGTTCTTCGTGGACAGCGATTGCCACCCACAGACCCTCGCCGTGGTGAGAACCCGCGCCGAGCCGCTGGGGCTGACGATCGTGACCGGCGACCCCTACCGGGACCTCGAAGCCAGTGGCGCCTTCGGTGTACTGGTTCAGTACCCGGGATCGAGCGGTTCGATCCGCTCTCTGGAGCCGATCGCCGAGGCCGCGCACCGTCATCAGGCACTGCTCTGCGTCGCTACCGATCTGCTAGCGCTGACGTTGTTGAAGCCCCCGGGAGAAATGGGCGCCGACATCGTCGTCGGCAGCTCCCAGCGTTTCGGCGTACCGATGGGTTACGGGGGGCCGCATGCCGCGTTCTTCGCGACGCGCGATGCCTACAAGCGCTCGACGCCGGGCCGCATCATCGGCGTCTCGGTCGACAGCCATGGCCGGCCGGCGCTGCGCATGGCGCTGCAGACGCGCGAACAGCACATCCGCCGCGAGAAGGCGACCAGCAATATCTGCACGGCCGAGGCGTTGCCCGCGATCCTGGCGTCGTTCTACGCGGTCTATCACGGGCCGCAGGGCTTGCGCACGATCGCGCGCCGCGTGCAGCGGATGACGGCAATTCTGGCGGAAGGGTTGCGGCGGCTGGGTTTCGAGGTTCTCACGGAGACCTTTTTCGACACGGTCACCGTGCGGGTGCCGGGACAGGCCCGGCGCATCGCGGCCCGCGCGCGCGAGTCGCGGATCAACCTGCGGCTGGTGGATGCCAATCATCTAGGGATCTCGTTCGACGAAACCACGCAGCGCCATGAACTGACGGCGTTGTGGCGCGTGTTCGCCACGCGCTCAGACACGACGCTGGACATCGATGCGCTGGACGCGGAGGTCGAGCCGGCGCTGGCCGACGGACTGCTCCGCGCCAGCGACTTCCTGTCGCATCCGGTCTTCAACATCCATCACTCGGAAACCGAGCTGCTGCGCTACGTCCGTCGGCTCGCGGCCCGCGATATCGCGCTGGACCGCGCGATGATCCCGCTCGGGTCGTGCACGATGAAGCTGAACGCGACGACCGAGATGTTGCCGGTCACCTACCATCAGTTCGCGTCGGTGCACCCGTTCGCGCCGCTGGACCAAACCCAGGGCTATCAGCAGTTGTTCGAGGAACTCGAGGAGATGCTGTGCGCCATCACCGGCTTCGACGCGTTCTCGCTGCAGCCGAACGCCGGCTCGCAGGGCGAATATGCGGGGCTGCTGGTGATCCGCGCTTACCACCGTAGCCGCGGCGAGGCGCAGCGCGACGTCTGCCTGATCCCCGCCTCGGCGCACGGCACGAATCCGGCCAGCGCGGCGATGGCGGGTTTCAAGGTGGTGGTCGTGGCCTGCGACGAGAACGGCAACGTTTCGGTTGCCGACCTCGAGGCCAAGGCAGCCGAGCACGGCGACCGGCTGGCCGCGCTGATGATCACCTATCCTTCCACGCACGGCGTCTTCGAAGCCGCCATCGTCGACATCTGCGCGATCGTGCATCGAAACGGCGGCCAGGTTTACATGGACGGGGCGAACCTGAACGCCCTGGTCGGCATCTGCCAGCCGGCGCGGATCGGCGCGGATGTCTCGCACATCAACCTGCACAAGACCTTCTGCATTCCGCACGGTGGTGGCGGCCCGGGCATGGGGCCGATCGGCGTCCGCAGCCACCTCGCGCCGTTCCTGCCCGATCATCCGGTCGTCGAGGGCGTCAATCCGGCCGCGGCCGGCAAGGCGACCATCGGTACGGTGTCGGCTGCGCCCTGGGGCTCGGCGAGCATCCTGACGATCTCCTGGGCCTACATCGTCATGATGGGCGCGGCGGGACTCACACGGGCCACGCAGGTTGCGATCCTGAATGCGAACTACGTCGCGGCGCGTCTGGCACCGCACTACCCGATCCTCTACACGGGCAAGAACGGGCTGGTCGCGCATGAATGCATCATCGACCTCAGGCATCTGAAGGCGAGTAGTGGTATCACCGTGGACGATGTCGCGAAGCGGCTCGTCGACTACGGCTTCCATGCTCCTACGATGTCGTTCCCGGTGCCTGATACCCTGATGATCGAGCCGACCGAGAGTGAGGACCGGCGTGAACTCGACCGCTTCTGCGACGCGATGATCGCGATCCGCCGGGAAATCGCCGAGATCGAGCGGGGCGAGGCCGATCGCGAGAACAACGTCCTCAAGCACGCGCCGCACACCCAGGCGCTGCTCGTGGCCGAACGCTGGGACCGGCCGTATTCGAAGCAGCGGGCGTGTTTTCCACTTACGGACCCGCAGGTCGACAAATACTGGCCACCGGTCGGCCGCATCGACAACCTGCACGGCGACCGGAATCTGGTCTGCACCTGCCCGCCGATGGCCGCTTACACGGACGATTGAGCGGCCCGCAGAGCCAACTGGGGGAGACGCAAGCCGGGAGCAGGCGTCGACCGATGAACCGTCGGCGGCCTGACCCTATCGGGACCGTTGCCCGTAGGCGGCGCGTTCGGCGCGATCCGGTTTTGTTAAGCTAGATCCCGCCTGTCATGAAGCGGCCACCGGCACGGCCGCACACGTTCAAGGAGTCAGCAATGGGGGTTTTTACCCGGTTCGTGCAGATCGACTGCCCGGCACGGTTGGAATGCGACCGTGCCGGTGCGAGCCCGGCATTCGACATCAGCTTCAGCACCAACGGCGAGATTCCATTCCCGCAAGTCATACTCTACTGCGGCAGCGAGCCGGTCCTGGTCAAGGGGGACAACATCGCGCTGCTCGACCAGGCCGGCGGACTGTGGAACTACGTGGCCCATGTTCCCGCGGGCGTCGCGGGGCCGGGCCGGATCACGGTGCAGATCGAAGGCTGTCGCCGTGGCGATCTGACCCAGGCCGCGGGCGAAGACTGGATCAAGCAGTACCGGGATATCGAAGTCCTGACCGCGCCGGGACCGGCGCTGCCGGTCGTCCGCGCTGTTGAGGGCGTGAAGCTGTACTTCGGCATCCACAAGCACATGCACCAGCCCTACTACAACACGACGGACCGCTACTACTGGGACGGTGAAAAGGACTCGATCTTCGGTTCCCGCGGCGGCAATTACACGGATTTCGTCCCAGCCGCGGTGCGGCAGTACATCGACGGCGGCTTGCCGCATGCGGGCCTTTCGACCAGCTGGAGCGGGTCGCTGATCGAGCAGCTGGAGCGCTGCGGGGTCGAGGGCCTGTGCGGCGGGCGTTTCGCGGGCTGGAACGAGTCGTTGCGGGCGATCGCCCACGCGCGTACCCAACTCGGCCACCCGCGGGTCGCGTTCAGCGGCTTCGGCTTTTTTCATCCACTGATGCCGCTGATCCCGTCGCGCGATATCGTGCGACAGATCGAATGGCATCGGCGGATCATCCACGACGCGTTCGGCGTCGAGGCCTCGACCACGCTGTTCCCGCCCGAGACGGCGTTTCATGTCCGGATGATCCCGGCGCTGCTGGAGGCTGGCGTCACGGCGGTCATCTACGACTCGATCCATCGGTTCCGCGCCTGCCGCGACTATCCGTATGCCGGAATCGGCGAGGGTCTGCTGCCGCCGAATCGTGCCGAACAGGTCAATCCGCCCGTCCACGACTGGCTGCAGCTCAACAATATCTGGGCCGGCTCGAAGATTTCGCCGTCGCTATTGCGTCCCGAGTATGTCGGCTACGAAGACCCGGACGGTAACGTACATCGGATCGTCGCGGTGCCGGCCGAGCGCTATATCGGCAACGAGGACGCGCGCGGCGGCTTCGGTGCCCTGCAGTACCCGGACGTGCTCGGGCAGGTTTACAACCGCATCGTCGAAAGCGGCAGCTACGATCCGCAGCATCCGCCCTTTTTCCTGTTGCATTCCGACGGTGACAATCACGGCGGCGGCGCGGACAGCTACTATCACCACAACACCGGCCGCCTGGTCGAATGGCTGAAGCAGGATCCGCGCTTCGAGCTGTCGACCATCGACGACTATCTGGCACGCTTCCCGCCCGATCCCGAACGCACCGTCCATATCGAGCCCGGATCCTGGGCCGGGGCCGATAACGGCGATCCGCAGTTCATGAAGTGGTTCAGCCGTTACGATCAGCCGTATTCCCCCGACCTGAATTCGTGGGCCGTGCTGACGGCGCTCCAGAACATCGTGCATGCGCTCGAAGACGCGCTGCCGGAACATCCGCGGCTGGCCGAGGTGTCGCGGTTGCTGCTAACGGCCGAGACCAGCTGCTACTGGTACTGGACCGGGCAGCAGGTCTGGGATCAGCAGGTCACGAATGCGGCCAATCTGGGGTACTCGCTGGTTCGCGACGCCATCGATGCGTTGGTGTCGGGTGGCCGGGATCACACCGGCCCGACGGTGTTCCCGCCCTGGGTCACGCCGGAGAATCCCGGCGGACAGCGCTGGGGACAGGGGTGCCTGCTCGACGCGCCGCGCGAGGGGACCGTGCATACCTTTGTCGCGGACGTGAGCGGCCTCAAGTCGGTCAATCTGGTCTTGCGCAGCGCCGGCGTGGAGACGGTGCTTCCCATGCAGGACAGGGGCTTTTACCCGACACAGACCGATGCCGCCATCACGGCCCGCTACTTCACCGCCCCGCTCCCAGCTGGGGCGGGCGACACGCGCTACTACGTGCTGGCGGAAGACGCGCGTGGCAACCTCACGCGCGGAACCCTGGAGCGGATTTTCCTGCCTTAGGCGGCCCTTGGGCGCCGCGGCGCAAACCTTCAGCCGGGCTCCGGGTGACACCCGGAGCCCCGGTGGTATCCTCAAACTCTCGCGGAGTGTCACCTTGCAAGCGATCGACCTGCTCGGCCTGGCGGCCGGCACGCTGACCACCTGTGCGTTCATACCGCAAGTGCTTCGAACATGGCGCACACGTTCTGCCCAGGACATTTCCCTAGTCATGTTTCTGCTGTTCAGCCTCGGCGTGGCGCTATGGATCATCTACGGCGTGGTGATCCAGTCGACGCCCGTGATCGTGGCCAACGGCGTAACCTTCGTGCTTGCCCTGGCGATTCTGGTCATGAAGCTGTACTTCCGCTAGACGGACCCGCGGTGCCGCCGCGCTGAGCTTCGGATTTTCCGTTTGAGCGTAAAATGACCTTAGGAGCCAAAGGTTTTTGGGGTGCTGCGTAATCCGATGGTGCGCGGGGCGTCTGCGGTGGGTGAGGATGGATGCAAACAGGATTTGCGCACGAGGCGCTGCTTGGCATGAAGTGGAATGACCGTGAGTCGCTTTGTTCGAAGTCCCGGTCGCATAGGGTCGAGCGATGAGCCGCGGGCTTTCGGCCGAAACGGCAGACCGGGTCCGTGCCGCGACGCGCTTGATGGTACTGGCGCTTTGCTACTTTGTCGTTGCGGCGTACGGTGAGCTGCCGCAGAACATCGGCGAGTCCGTCGTCGGACTGGGCTTGCCGAGCGGGCTCGCCGTGGCGTCGCTGCTCGTGCTGGGTCCTGGGTTGTGGCCGGCTATCGCGCTGGGTGCGTTCGCGGCCCGCCTCATCGACGGGCTGATCTGGCCGGCAGCCATGCTCTCCGCCGCCGGGGCCTCACTGGGTGGCTTCCTGACAGCGCGCCTGATCGGACGTCTTTCGGGGGGGCTGGCCGGTCCGGCAGCACAACTGCGCGATCTCGGCGTTTGGTTGGCCGCGGCGGCGGCCGGCTCCGCGCTGGGTGTTTCCTTGGATTTCCTGGTGGTAGCTTTGGGGCTGGTACCGGGCGCCGAGGCGCAACCGAGGGTCTGGCTGGCCGGCTGGATGACGCAGGTCCTGGGCATCGCTACCTTCACGCCCGCGTTGTTGGCGCAGGTAAGCCCGTTCCAGTGGACCTCCTGTTCACGCACCGAGGCGCTCATCTGGTGCGCGCTGTTGCTCCTCGGCTCGGTCGAAGCCTTTGCGCACTGGCCGCTGCCGTCCCTGGCGCTTTACGGCGCCGGTTTGCTCTTCCCCCTCGTGACGATCGTCGGTTTGCGGTGCAGCCGGCGGACGGTCAGCCTCGCCCTGATGGGGGTGGTGGTGATCGGTTGGTTCTGCACCCGCTCGGGATGGGGCGATTTTGCAGCGGATCTGGCCGACACCGGACTGCTGCGGTTCTGGCTCTACTGCATGCTTCTGCTAACGTCCGGTCTGGCCGTCTCGATCCTGGCCGCAGACCGGCGGCGAGCGAAGGCGAGTCTGCTGCAGGCCGCCGGGATCGTGGAGAGTATGCAGGAAGGGTTGATGGTGACCGATGCGGACGGGCTGATCCTGTCGGTGAACCCGGCTTTCACCGAGATCACCGGTTATGTTGCCGGTGAAGTGATCGGCCGGCACCGCCGCATGCTCGACGCGGACCCGGGGGACGAGGAGGCGATCGCAACGCGCAAGGCTGCGCTTGCAACCAGCGGCCGTTGGCAGGGGGAAAGCTGGAGCCGCCGCAAGAACGGAGAGCGCTATCCGTTGTGGCAGCGCGTCAGCGCGGTTGCCGGCGGACGCGGTTCGACGGTCAATTATGTCGCGGTCTTCTCGGACATCTCGTCGCTCAAGGTCTCCCAGGAAGAACTGGAACACCTGGCCCACCACGACGTGTTGACCGAGCTGCCGAATCGGCTGCTGTTCCGGGACCGTCTCGATCATGCGATCCAGCGCGCCCAGCGCTCAAACCTCAGGCTGGCCCTCCTGTTCCTGGATCTCGATCGCTTCAAGCACGTCAACGACAGTCTCGGGCACAGCGCGGGTGACCAATTGCTGCGGGAGGTGGCGATGCGGCTCCGGTCAGCCGTGCGCCGTGACGATACGCTGGCGCGCCTCGGGGGCGATGAGTTCACCGTCCTGATGGAGGGGCTCAAGGACGGGCGGGACGCCGCGGTTCTTGCGGAGAAGCTGCTCGGGGTGTTGCGCGAGCCGTTCAGGGTTCAGCAACACGAGCTTTACGTCTCCACCAGCATCGGGATCAGCATCTATCCGCAGGATGCGCTGACGACAGAGTCGCTGCTGCGCAACGCCGACGCCGCGATGTATCGCGCCAAGGATGCCGGGCGCAATGCCTACTGGTACTACTCGGAGGAAATGACCTCCGCCGCGCTCGACCGCGTCGTCCTCGAAGCGCAGTTGCGGCAGGCCATCGAGCTCGAACAGCTGGTGCTGCATTTCCAGCCGCAGGTCGATCTCGGCGCCAGGCATATCGTCGGCGTGGAGGCGCTGGTTCGCTGGAATCACCCGACGAAAGGTTTCATCCCGCCGGCCCGCTTCATCCATATCGCGGAGGAGAGCGGTCTGATCATCCCGCTGGGCGACTGGGTGCTGCGCGCCGCCTGCCGGCAGGCCAGGGCGTGGATGGATGCCGGCATCGAGTTCGGTTGCATCGCGGTGAACGTGTCCGCGCCGCAGATTCTCCGCGGCACCTTGTACGCGAGTGTCAGCCGTGTGCTCAAGGCCACCGGCCTGCCGCCATCGCTCCTGGAGCTGGAGATCAACGAAAGTTTCGTGATGGAGCAGCCGGTGTCGACGACCGAGCAATTCGTGGCACTGCGGGAGCTTGGGGTGACTCTGGCAATCGACGACTTCGGTACCGCCTACTCGTCGCTCGCCTATCTCAGGCGTCTGCCGGTCGACAAGTTGAAGATCGACCGCAGCTTCATTCTGGACCTGCCCCACGACACCAACGATGCCGGTGTGGCGCGCGCCGTGATCGCGCTGGGTCATAGCCTGCAGTTCAAGGTCGTCGCGGAGGGCGTCGAAACCGAGCCGCAGCATGATTTCCTCAAGTCCGAAGGTTGCGATCAGGCGCAGGGCTTTCTCTACAGCCAGGCGATGGATGCCGCCGAAGTGGAAAAACTGCTGCGCGAGTGGCCTTATCGGGACGATCGCGCGCCGTTGCCGCCACACGCCTGACCGGCGGTCGACGTCAGGACCCGCGGCCGTGGGGTCGGCGCCTTGTCGGCCCGGCCGCCGGCGGTTAGAGTGCAAACCCGTCACCTTTCGCCGCCGGCAGGGAGGATTCCGCCATGGCCGCACACGTTCGTTTCGCGCTGGTCTCGCTCTGGCTGTTCTCTGCGGCGGCCTTCGCCGGGCCGCTGACGTCCGAGGCGGTACCCGAACCGCTCAAGCCCTGGATCCCCTGGGTGCTCCGCGGCCACGAAGACCGGATCTGCCCGTTCCTCTTCGACCAGTGGGACGTTCGTCGTTGCAGCTGGCCTGGGCGGCTGGCGCTGGAGTTGAATGCCCAGGGTGGGCGCTTCGAGGCGGCATTGCGTCTGTACGCGGCGGGCTGGAGCCCGCTGCCCGGGGATGTTGGCCACTGGCCCCAGAACGTCAGCGAGTCCGGAAGGCCTCTGGTCGTCACGGCTGCGGAGGGGGAGCCGCGGGTCTGGCTCGACGGCGGCACGCACCGTGTTTCGGGCAGCTTTCGCTGGGAGAGGCTGCCCGAGACGCTGACCGTGCCCCGCTCGACGGGCCTGCTGCGCGTGACCG
Source organism: Methylolobus aquaticus (assembly GCF_054172105.1). Taxonomy (NCBI): domain Bacteria; kingdom Pseudomonadati; phylum Pseudomonadota; class Gammaproteobacteria; order Methylococcales; family Methylococcaceae; genus Methylolobus; species Methylolobus aquaticus. The sequence continues at coordinate 249,498 of NZ_JBSYXP010000005.1, read as the reverse complement.
TCGACGGACACGAACTGCCGTTCCCCGCCTTTAAGGACCAGGGTCAGCTGTGGCTGCGCACCTCGGCCGCGGTGGCCGCGCCGGAAGCCGCGGAGAATCGCGTCGAGGTGGAGGTTTTTCGCCGGATCGTCGATGAGCGCCCGCTGCAGGTCGTGACGCGGATCGTGCTGCGAGTCGCGGGCGTGCCGCGCGACGCGGTGCTGGCGGGCGCCGCGCTGCCCGGCGCCATTCCGTTGTCTCTGGACAGTCCCCTGCCGGCGCGGGTCGAGCCCGACGGACGGCTGCGTCTGCAACTGCGTCCTGGATCATGGAACCTTGACGTGACCAGCCGGTTCTCGGGAGAGACGGCCGAGTTGCGACTGCCCGAGGCGGTCGAGCCCTGGCCGCAACAGGAGGTCTGGAGCTTCGATCCGCGCAACGCCTTGCGACTCGTACAGATCGAGGGCCCGGTGGCCATCGACCCGCGGCAGACGAACGTGCCGCAGGATTGGCAGAGTCTGCCCGCGTATCGGATGGCGGCGGGCGAGGCGATGGAAATCCGGACCCTGCGCCGCGGCGATCCCGAGCCGGAGCCGGATCGGCTGCAACTGGATCGCAGCTTGTGGCTGGATTTCGACGGTGGCGGGTACACGGTGACCGACCGGATTTCAGGCTCGATGACACGCAACTGGCGGCTGGATGCCGATACGGCACTGCGGTTGGGTCGGGTCAGTCTCGATGACGAGCCACAACCCATTACTCGGCTGGCTGAGGAGGGTCCGGAGGGGGTCGAGGTGCGCCGCGGTGCGCTGCAGCTCTCGGCCGACAGCCGCTTCGACGGGCTTAGGGCGCAGCTTCCGGCGACCGGGTGGGCGCAGGATTTCCAGCGCGTGCAGGCGCGCCTGAACCTGCCGCCGGGGTGGCGACTGCTGGCCGCCACCGGCGTCGAAAACGCGCCTGATACCTGGGTTGGCCGTTGGACGCTGCTGGACCTGTTCGTGGTTCTGATCGCCGGTCTGGCCGCCGCGCGTCTATGGAATCCGCGGGCCGGTGCGCTGATGCTGGTCGGGTTGGCGTTGCTGTGGCAGGAACCCGGAGCCCCCCGGTATCTCTGGCTCAACCTGCTGGTCGCCATCGCGCTGCTTCGTCTGGTTCCGGAAGGCCGGCTCGCCGCGGGCCTGAGGATTTATCGCACCGCTTCGTTCGGGCTGCTGTTGTTACTCGCCATTCCCTTTGCCTACGATCAGGTTCGCTGGGGCTTCTACCCGCAGTTGGAGCAGCCCTGGCGGCAGCCGGACAGCGAGCCGGCCGGCAGCGAGGGTGTCGAGCGGGCTGCTGCGCCGCCCATGGAGTCCATGGAAGAGGAAGCCGCAGTGGCAGCGGCGAGCGATGAGGCGGCGCCGTCGCCCATGGCATCGCTTTCGGACTACGCCTCGCGTGCGGTCAAGCGGTCTGCGGCGCCGAGGTCGGCCCCGCCGCCGGCTCCGGCCAGTGCGCGCGATGACATCGATCCCCGCGCCATTACCCAGACCGGGCCTGGTGTGCCGCGCTGGCAGTGGAGGTCGGTGCAGCTGAGCTGGAACGGGCCAGTGGTAGCCGGTCAGAAACTCGGCCTCGTGCTGCTGTCTCCCGCGACGAATCTTGTTCTGAATCTACTACGGGTCATTCTGCTGATCGCGCTGGGCCTGCGCCTGGCTGGCCTGACGCCCCGTCCGCGGTGGGGAGCGCCGGTGCTTTTCATCCCTCTGATGTTTGGCTTCGTGCCGGGATCCCGCGCGGATTTTCCGCCGCCCGATGTACTCGAGCAGCTTTCCAGGGGACTGCTGGAAGCGCCCGATTGCCTGCCGTCCTGTGCGGACATCGCCCGACTGAGGCTCGATGTTCGCGACGATACGCTGACGCAGAGTCTGGACATCCATGCGCAACAGCGGGTCAGCGTGCCCGTGCCCGGTCAGGAGGGGCAGTGGATGCCGGAGACGGCGACCCTGGACGGGCAGCCGGTCGAGGCCATGGTGCGGGAGCCGGACGGCAGCCTGCGCGTTGCGGTGGAGCCCGGGCGGCATGAACTCACCCTCGTGGGCCGGCTACCGGCGCGGGAGCAGGTGGCGCTGACGTTGCCACTGGTGCCGCGGCTGGTGGAGGCCCGCAGCATCGGATGGACGGTCGAGGGCGTGCGCGAGGACGGTACCCCGGACTCGCAGTTGCGTCTGTTGCGCCAGCGGAGCCAGGCGGGCGGGGAGTCGCTGTTGCCCGGTCCGCTGGAACCCTTCGTCGAGGTCACGCGCCTGCTGCGGGTCGGTCTGGACTGGCGGGTGCAGACGACCGTCACGCGACGGTCGCCCAGCGATCAGTCGATCGCGCTGGAGGTTCCTCTGCTTGACGGTGAAGCCGTCACGACGGCCGGAATTCGCGTTCGGGACGGACGAGCCATCGTCAACTTGCCCCCGGGCATCGATAGTCTCGCCTGGACTTCGATCCTGGGCTCGCGCGACGAGATACGGCTGCGAGCGCCGGAGACCGGACAGTGGGTTGAGACCTGGCAGCTCGATGCGGGTCCGATGTGGCATGTCGTGACTTCCGGCATTGCCGTCGTCCACCATCGGGATGCGGGCGGCAATTGGTTGCCGGAGTGGCAGCCCTGGGCGGGGGAACAGGTGACGATCCATCTGGCGCGGCCCCTGGGAGCGCCCGGAAACACGCTGACCATCGATGACAGTCGTCTCGAGTTGCGCCCCGGACGGAGAGCGCTCGACGGCGTCCTCGCTCTGACGCTGCGCAGCGCCCAGGGCACTCAGCATCCCGTGCAACTGCCAGACGGCGCGCAGTTGTTGTCGGCTACCGTCGACGGCGCAGCGCAGCCGCTGCGGCAACAGGGTCGCGTGGTGACACTGCCGGTGCATCCCGGCAAGCAGCATATTGCCCTGAACTGGCGTGCGGAAAGCGGGCTGAAGAGCTTGCTCCGGACGCCTGTTGTGGATCTCGGTGTGCCGAGTGTCAACCACCGTATCGACGTGGAACTGGGCCAGGACCGCTGGCTGCTGTTGTTGGGTGGACCGCAATGGGGCCCGGCGGTGCTGTATTGGGGGATGGTGGCCGTGATCGCTGTGCTCGCGTTAGGTCTAGGCCGTATCTCGTGGACGCCGCTGGGATTCGCGAGCTGGTTGCTGTTGCTGATCGGCCTGAGCCAGATTCCCCTGCTTGCCGGCTTCATCGTCGTGATGTGGCTGCTGGCTTTGGGTCGCCGTGCGACCATGAGCGGGCAGATGCTCAGCGATAGACGGTTCAATGCCATCCAGGCGGGCCTCGCGGCCTTGACGCTGGCAGCGCTGCTGACTTTGGGCCTGGCCGTGCAGCAGGGTTTGCTCGGTTATCCGGAAATGCAGATTGCCGGGAATGCCTCGACGTCGACTTCGCTGCACTGGTATCAGGATCGCAGTGCGGCGACGCCGCCTCAGGCCTGGATGGTGTCGGTTCCGCTGTGGGTGTATCGAGTGGCAATGCTGGCATGGGCCTTGTGGCTGGCGGCCGCGCTGTTGCACTGGCTGCGCTGGGGCTGGGCGTGTTTCACGGCGGGCGGACTGTGGCGACGGACTGCGGAGGCGACGGCTCCCAGCCGGGGGAAGTCATCGGTTAGCGAGGATCCATGGCTTGAGGACAAGCCACCGGCGGGTTGAGACGGCGATGGCCAGGTATGCGGTCTGGGTTGGGCCTGGCCGATATGCCTTGCCAGGTCTCTCGAAGCCGTGGGACTGGGTGGCGACCGAGGTTCGGTCGCCACCCGGTGCGGGGCACTTTGCGTGACCGGCAACGCCGGCCGTTGACCAGCCGGGGATCGGCGTCCTTGCCGTGGTCGTCGGTCAGGGTGTCGTCACCATCAGCCGGCGCGCCTGATCCTTCAGGGAAATCGCGGCCCGGACCTGCCGATCGCGCCACCATTCCGGCACGTCTTTCGACTCATGGGCCGTCTTCTCCAGGTACAGCGCTCGTTGCAGCAAGGCCAGGGCGTCCGGATAGATTCCGGTCGGTGACTTGCGGAGCACCTGGACGGCGTCCTGCGTCTCGGCCGCTGCGAGGCGGATCATTTCGCGCGCCGCATAGCCATTGAGACTTTGCGCCTGCTGATCGAGCTTGTCGGAGCTGCGCAGATTTTCCAGAACATTGATCGTGCGCAGGAAGGCACCTACCGCATTGATCGAGTCCGGATCGAGCAACACCGTCCGATCGGCACCGGAAGAGGTCAGTGCGCCGGGTGAATTGTTGAACGCCGGTTCGTTGTACACCGCAATCGCCTCCTCGATGGTGTTCACGACGTTGTTGTGGAAGAACGGGCCGGTGTCCGCGGCCTCGACCAGCGAGGGCGTGTTGAATCGGTGGTCCCCGAAACAGGCGCCACGTGCATCGTCCGGCCCGCAGGTGTTCGGCAGTGTGCCGAAACCCCCGTCGTAGGCCATGTTCGGCTGGGCCAGCCGGGCCGGATGGTTGGGCAGGTTCTCGATACCCGTGTCGCGCGTCGGATTCGCCTTGGTCGTCGAACTGTTGGCGCCGGCATTCTCATGGCAGCCATTGCAGTTGCCGGTGCCATGCACGATCTGGCCGGTAACCGGGTCCTTCTCATTCTGCTTCGTGTCGAAGATCAGCTTGCCCTTTTCGACGAACTCCGACTTGAACACCAGGGTCTTCAGGTCCAACTCCTCACCCGGACCGCGGCCCAGCGACAACATGTACAACTCGATGTCCTCCAGCTCTTCGGCCGTGGCTTCCCGGAAATCCTGGCCCGGAACGCGGGCGAGTGTCTTCGGGAAGTGCTGCACGATCGCGCCCGCAGTGAACATCTTCAGCGAGCCGGGGGCGGGCGCGCCGTCGCCGGACCAACCCACCGCCTGGGTTGTCATGCCCGAGTCCTCTTCCTCGACCGCGATCGAGTTGGATAGACCGAGCAGATGCGGCACGCTGCGCATGATCGGCGGTTTGTCGGTTTCGAAGCCGTCGATGTTGGTCAGAACCAAGCCGAATTTCCGGAGCAGCCAGGGCTTCTCGAGCTTCTTCAGTGCCGGATTCGTGTCCGCTACGAACAGCGGGTCATGCGGTGGAAGCTTGGCGATATAGGCCGGGTCGATCGTGTGATTGTTGTCGGGGCGATGGCAGGTCCCGCAGGTTCGGCCGTTGCCGTCGAAGGTCTCGTTCAGAAACAGGTCGCGGCCGCGTGCCACGCGCTCGCCGAGCACACTGCCAAGGTCGAGAGCGCGACCGGTGGCGACGGCCTTGCCGGGCAACAGCATCTCGACCGCACGCAGGGGATCCGAGTCGGCCGCTGTCCGCCGGCGAGTCAGTTCGCCCAGAAACTCCCGCTGGCGCAGTGTCTCGAACGCACTGGGCGCGCCAAAAATCAATCCGTCTGTGGGTTGCGCCCTGTCCGGTGCAATCACGGCCAGATCGAGCTTGAAGCTGGCAATCAGCTCGGGGCTCAGCGTGGTTTCGAGTTGCGCCGTCCCGTCCCGGGCGACGAAGCGGCCGACATCGAGAAACCGGTCACCCTGTTCGGGCCGGATGGAACGGTGGGGGCCGGGCTCGTTGCTCACCCACCAGAGGCGGTAGGCGCCATCGCGCGAGAAGCGCGAAACGGACAGACTGACCTGGCCGCTCTGCCGATCGACTTTCAGAAGGCCTTTGGCCTCGGTGTAGACCGGCGAGAAGGCCTTGGAATACCCCAAGGGAATGCGGAACGAGGTGGGCGCGGCGCTGCGATCGCGCGCTGAGCTCCAGCGTTCGTAGGCTTGGTAAAGCGTATCCAGGTCGGCCATCCCGATCATGCGCGGCGCCTCGGGCGTGGCCGGCCGAAGTGCGCCGAAAAGCAGGGCCAGAGCGAGGACGGAGAACCCGATAAGGGCGCGTGCGGGGCGTGGTGCCGTGCGAGCGGTGGCGCGCAGCGGCAAAGTGTTCATGGGGGACATCATCGTGAGCCTCAAACAGCAATGCGGCCGGCCCCCCCCTCCCTGAGAACCGGCCGACAGAAAGGCGTTACGTCCTGCCGCTGGCGGCGGGACCGAAATTACTTCGTAATGATTTGGGCGCGGTAACCGTGAAAGCCGGTGTAGCAAGTATCAGTGGAGGCGCAGAACGACAGGTTGGCGCCGCCGATCGCGATGCTGTACTTGCCGGCCGGCAGCCACTTGTTCAACACGGCGGTTGCTTTACCGGCGGTGTTCGGCTGGTTCGCCAGGAACTGCAGCGAAGGAGCCCAGGCGAAGTTGCCGCTGTTGTTGTAGCGATGATCTTCGCAGCCCGTCTCTTCCCAACCGGAGTACAGCGACAGCGCCGGGTACAGTTGGTCCCCCGCCGTGGTGTAGGCGATCGAGGGGGCGCCGGTGTCCGGATTGGTTACGATGCTGGGCAGCAACACGCCCTGCTGACGTGCGATCTTGATCTGGACGTTTGCCGGCTGCGTCAGTTCGAACTTGACCCAGTCAGAGGTGTGGGTCCAACCCGTTTCGGGCGGGTTGTAGCCCGGAGGCGGCTCGTTCCAGCTCTTGGCACCAACCCGGCGGACGAAGCTCAGCGAAGCACGCTGGCTGGCCGTGACTGCCCATTCGTAGCCTATCCCGGTGCAGACGCCCGGCACATAAGGGGTCGGCGTGATCCACGCGACGGTGTTGGCAGCGGCAGTGCCGGAAAAGCCGAAGGCGCTGGCTGACAGCAGGCCGGCCGCTAGCAGGGAACTCTTGTTCAATGACATGCGTGAAGCTCCAATAAGTGCATCGCTTGGATGCCAGTTATTCCTTGGTTTACGAAGACTGACATCGTCAGGTATGCCGGAAGCGACGGAGGCGATCTGGGCCTGGGCGCGGTCCGCCAAGCCGATCACGGCTAACGCGACGATGCAGCAAGAACTTAAAGGGCATCCCGGCCCGGCTGCGGTCCTTCTTCCTTCCGTAGCAGTAATCCTTGAAATGTGGGCCTTGAACCACTCCCTGGCTCCCGTCCCGGTCCACAGGGGTGTCGGCGGCGCCGACGCCCACAACAAAACAACGTCCGCAGTCGATCCCTTCGAACTGCGACACCATGCATAAGCACTTAACGTGCCATAAGAGAACTCGTGCGATTTCAGTGGCCTACTTGGATGCGATGAGCCGGCTATCGGGTATTTCCCATATTCCAGTGCGGGAAATGCCTCAGGGCGAGTGGGCAGCGAGGGCGCATCGGTATCCTGTCAGAGAATCCCGCGGCGTCCCGTCAGCGATCGAAAGAAGGGATCCGCAGGACCGGCGTGCTGAGATTTCCTCGATTCGCCGCGTGCTTCCCGAGGCGCTCTTCACGCTATCCCCCCGCTTATCCGAGCGAGACGGCCAACTCGCGCGCTGGCCGTCCGGGTATCAGGACCTTCGGCATCGGTGCGGCGCCCGAGCTACCGGCAAGTTGTCACTCGGTGGAGATCGAAGCGCGGTAGCCTTGCCGTCCGCCGTAGCAGGCCGCGTCGGTGGGCGAGCAGAAGGAGACGTTGGCGCCGCCAATGGCCAGGGTGTACTTCCCGGCAGGCAGCGAGCGAACCAGCGTTGCCGTGGTCCAGCCGGCGCTATTCGGCTGATTTGCGACGTACTCTAGCGCGGGTGCCCATGCGATGGGTCCGGCATTGTTGTAACGATGCGCCGTGTATTCGCAGGCCTCTTCTTCCCATCCCTTCCAGATCGAGAAGGCCGGAAACAGCTTGCTGCCGGCGAGATTGTAGCTAATGGCCGGGCTGCCCGAGGTCGGATCGGTGATGATGGTGGGCATCAGAACGCCCTGCTGCCGGGAGATCTCGATACGCACCTTGGCCGCCTTTTTCAGTTCCAGGGCCACGAAGTTGGACGTATGGGTCCAGCCGGTTTCGGGCGGAGTGTAAAACGGAGGCGGCTCGTTCCAGCTCTTGGCGCCAACGTGGTGGACGAAGCCGGCGCGCGCGGGCTTGCCGAGGGTTACGGTCCATTCGTAACTGATACCGTTGCAGTCGGTCTCGGGCACATTGGGTTTGGGATCGCCGAACACGACGCTGGTACCTGCGGCGGAAAGGCCCGGAAGGGTGGCTGCGCTTACGGTAAGGATGCTGGCACTGACAAACTTTGCGATGGTCTGGGACATCAAGGGACTCGGAAACTGTATGGCTGTAGGTTGAAGTGGGTTTTCGAGCCGTGCCTTGCCCCCTGACACGGCGCCTGACACCGACACCCGGCGGTCCGTTTGTATCGAGCGTCTGGGTGGGGTTTGCGGAACCGGGACCCGCCTTGTGGCGAGCCCCGTCTTCCTTTGGTTAGGGCGTCCGGGCCCTGCTGCGGTCCGACTTCCATCCCTGGCCTAGCTTCGTCCTGTAGGCCGTCGATGCCACTCGTGGTGAGTGGCCCGGACGACAGTGTCATTGAGCGCCGTCCTGGCGTCGTCCCGGCAGTTAAGGCAGACAGCGTGCCAATCCGTAAGTTACGGAAAACACTGGTGGGAAGCGTGACGGCATGCGGGGCGTACCGCGTTTTGACACGGCCCGGTGCGGCATTTGCCGCACCGGGCCGCTGCGGGTCGGCGGGTTAAGCTCAGCCGGGCGGCTGTGCCGAGGTCAGGAAAGCGGCGGACACCCCTTTCTCCAACAACTTCCGATAGCGAGCGTGGCGCGCCTCACTGAGGTGTCCCGCGGCGACCGCCTCGCGGACGGCGCAGCCCATGTCGTCGAGATGTCGGCAGTCGTTGAAGCGGCAGCGGCCGATGAACTCGCGGAACTCGCGATAGCCGTGGGCAATGTCGCGGCCGTTCATTTGCGCGAGGCCAAACACCGTGACACCCGGGCTATCGATCAGGTCGCCGCTGCCGGGCAAGTGATAAAGAGTGGCCGTGGTGGTCGTATGGCGGCCGAGACCACTCTTGGCGGACAGTTCGTTGACGCGCAGCGAACGATCCGGGATCAGCGCGTTGGTCAGCGACGACTTGCCGACCCCCGATTGCCCGGCCAGCATGCTGCAGGTCGAGTGCAGTCGCTGCCGCAGACTGGCGAGGCCGACTCCTGCTCGGGCGCTGACTTCCAGCACCGGATAGCCGGCGGCGGCATAGTTCCGGACTTCGACATCCAGACGCGTGCGGTCGCCCCCCAGGTCGAGCTTGTTGATCAGCAGGCCACCGGCGATACCGCGGTGTTCGCTGACGGCGAGTATCTGGTCGACCAGCAGGAAATCGGGTTCCGGCGCAACGGCAAGGACGACCCACACGTGCTGGATATTGGCGGCCACCGTGCGGGTCCGGCCACCACGCGCCGGCCGCAACAGCTCGGTGCTACGGGGCAGGACGGCCGTTACGACCCCGCTGTCGGGTCCGGTGGCTTCAACCTGCACGCGGTCTCCGACCGCGACGTCGATGATGCGACGCCGGCTCTGGCAGACGAGCAACTCGCCGCGCGCGGTCTCGACGGCAAGGCTTTTGCCGAGATGGGCGATCACCAGCCCGATGGCATCCCCGGGTGATGTCGGGGCCGCTCGCTCGATCACTCCACGGGACACCGGGAGGGAAGCCCCTAGGTCTTCGTCGAGAGGTGCGCGATCCGGATCGAGGCCGGCGGATGACTGTAGTGAAACGCGGAATACAGCGGGTCGGGCGTCAGCGTGCTGGCGTTATCCCGGTAAAGCTTGACCAAGGCGCTGACCAGAAAGGAAGCCCGTGTCTGGCCGGCGGCGAAATCGTCCGCTTCGAATTCGTGCCGGCGCTGAAAATATGCGGTGACCGGCTGCAGGAAAATCGTGAAGACCGGGGATATCAGAAGGAACAACAGCAGGGCGCTGGCGTGCGACGGCGTGGACACGCCCAGTCCGGTGTAGAACCAGTCCTGCCCGGCCAGCCAGCCCAGCAGCGCAAAGCCCGAAAAACTGATGGCCGAACTGGCGATCAGCATCTTCAGAACGTGCTTGAGTTTGAAGTGACCGAGTTCGTGCGCCAGGACCGCCTCGACTTCGTCGTGATCGAGGGTCGACAGCAGGGTGTCGAAGAACACGATGCGCTTGTTGTTGCCGATTCCGGTGAAATAGGCGTTGCCATGGCCGGAGCGGCGCGACCCGTCCATCACGAACACGCCCTTGCTCAGAAACCCGCAACGCTCCAGCAGATGGTCGATCCGGTGTTTCAGATCCTGATCCTGGAGCGGCGTGAACTTGTTGAACAGCGGGGCGATGAAGGTCGGAAAAGCCCAACTCATCAGGATCGAGAAGCCCATCAGGATGGCCCAGGCCCAGAGCCACCACAAAGGGCCGGTGCGGTCCATGACCCACAGCATCAACGCGAGCAGCGGCGCCCCCAGGGCGATCGACAGACCCGCCTGCATCAGCATGTCCTTGGCGTACTGGGCCGGCGTCGTGCGATTGAAGCCGAAGCGCTGCTCCACGGAGAAGGTCTGATAGACCGAAACCGGCAGTTCGATCAGATGCATCAGCAGCAGCGTGGACAAGATCACACCGATACCCGCGACGATCCCGCGGCCGGCCATCGCGACCCACACGGAGCTCAGCCATTCGATCCCGCCGCCCAGCGTGAACAGCAGCAAAGTGGCGGCGCTCAGCCAGCGGGACCACTGGCTGACGCGCCCCTTGGCCAGTGTGTAGTCCGCGGCCTTTTGATGGGCTTCCAACGCGATCTGATCACGGAAGGGTTCGGGCACTTGGTCGCGGTGCGCGCGTACATGCGCCAGATGTCGCCGCATCAGCCAGGCCTCGATGGCGACTGCTGCCGCCAGCGCGGCCAGAAAAATTACAGTGAAGCCATTCATAAAAGGTTCGCCACGCAGACCGGTAAAGTCGGACAGGTTAGCCTCTGGTAGAATGCCTGACAAGCATCGGATCGCCCGGTCTTTCGTGCTGACAGCACCCACGCTCCAGGATCTTGAGCTGACCAACGCCATGCCCCATCACTCGCAAAACCTCGTCTGGATCGATCTCGAAATGACCGGACTGGATCCCCAGCGGGATGCCATCATCGAGATTGCCACGGTCGTAACGGACCAGGAGCTGAACATCCTGGCCAATGGGCCCGTGCTGGCGGTGCATCAGAACGAGTCCGCGCTGGCCTGCATGGATGACTGGAACCAGCGTCAGCATGGCAAGTCGGGATTGTTGGAGCGCGTTCGTGCGAGCCGCGAGAATGAAAGCTCGGCCGAGCGCAAGACGCTTGACTTCCTGTCTCGTTGGGTGCCGCCGGGCGCTTCGCCCATGTGCGGCAACAGCATCTGCCAGGATCGGCGTTTCCTCGCGCGCTGCATGCCGTCGCTCGAAGCGCACTTCCACTACCGGAATCTCGATGTGTCCTCGATCAAGATATTGGTGCAGCGCTGGGCGCCCCATCTTGCCGACGGTTTCCGCAAGAGCAGCAGCCACGAGGCGCTCGAGGACATCCTGGAATCGATAGCCGAGCTGAAGTACTACCGGCAGGTTTTTCTGCGTTACTAGCACGGCGAGGGTTAGCCCGTAGGCCGTGCGGAACACCGATAGCGCGGTTTTCGACGTTCCGGTATGCTGCGCAGCGGCGACTGACGATGGGTTATGGCTCGGGGTGACGCGCGGCGCAGCTGGCATCGGCGGCCTCGTGCCGGGTCCGGCCTGACGACGATCCCAAACGCACCACCCATGAATAAGCAAGAGACAGCACCCGGATCGAGGTAGCAGCATGTTCTGTCGGTACTGCGGAAAGAAGCTCAAGAATGATGCCGTGATCTGTACATCCTGTCGGCGGCCGGTCGAGCCATTGACCGTTGCCGGCGTGCCGGTCGATTCCGGGCGTGCCTGGAGCTTCGGCATGATGGCCGGCCTGATTGCCGCGACCTTGTTTCTGCCCCCTGTCGGGATCGTTTTCGGCTTTCTGGGTCTTCGGAATCCCGCACGGCGGACACAAGGCGCCGTGTTGATGACGGTATCGGTCTTCATGAGCTTGCTGATGTTGGCCGTCATGCTGGGCCTTTGAGGTACTCGGCAGCGCGGTCGCTCGCGTGCGCGGTGCCGACATTTCAAATCGAGCAACGATTGCCCGTCCCGCCTCACCGTTCCGATCCTGCATTACGCCGCCACAGCCGGCGATGCAATGGCTGATTCACCGGATTTGAGTTTCGTATCTTCACCCGCTGAAGGCGCGGCCGCGATTTCCGGCGCGGTGCATCGGCGCGCCCCATGAAGGCCGCGCGGCGCGGCTGGTCGCTTACCTGGCTGCTGGTTGCTGCGCTGTGTTCGGTGGCGGCCTACTATGCCGGACGACAGCAGGAGGACCGCGGCGAGGGGCTCCGTTACCGCACCGAGCCCGTCACGCGGGGCGATGTCTTTCAGACCGTCTCGGCGAACGGGACCTTGAATCCGGTGGTCCTCGTCAACGTCGGCACGCAGATCTCCGGGCGCATCCAGCGCCTGCACGCCGACTTCAACGACCGGGTCAAGGAGGGACAGGTTCTGGCCGAGCTGGACCCCCGACTGATCGAGGCGCAGCTGCGCCAGAACCGGGCGAACGTGGCCAGTGCGTTGGCGGATCTGCGTCTGGCGGAGAGCAACGCCGAGCGCACCCGAGCGTTGGTCGCGCGGAAATTCCTCGCCGAGGCGGAGCTGGACACGGCCATGAAGACCGTCGACGTCGCCCGCGCGACGCTGGAACGGGCGCGGGCGCAGGTCGCTTTCGATGAGACCAATCTGCACTACACGGTCATCCGCTCGCCCGTTTCCGGGATCGTGATCTCGCGCAACGTCGACGTCGGGCAGACCGTCGCGGCGACGTTCCAGACCCCCGTGCTGTTTCAGATCGCCCAGGATCTGACGCGCATGCAGATCGATACCAGTCTGGCCGAAGCGGACGTAGGCGGTGTCAGGGTAGGCCAGTCCGTGACCTTCACCGTCGACGCTTACCCGGAGCGCAACTTCGACGGGGTCGTCCGGCAGATCCGGATGAACCCGACCATCCAGCAGAATGTTGTGACCTACGATGTCGTCGTGACGGTGGATAATGCCGAGCGATTGCTGTTGCCCGGCATGACGGCCGTCGCGACGATACGGATCGCCGAGCGGAAGGGCACTTTGCGCCTGCCTCTGGCCGCGTTGCGCTTTCGCCCCGGCACGGCGGGTGACGTGCCGCTACCGGCCGTAAAGGGAGACGAACGCATCGTCTATCGCCTGGTGGATGGCAAGGCGGTGCCCATCGCGGTCCGGATCGGCATCTTCGGCGGGCGCGAAGCGGAGCTTGTCTCCGGTGACTTGCGCGAGGGTGATGGTCTGGTGATCGAAGAGATCGGCGCGGACCGCAAGAGCGGGTCGGGTGGCCGGATGCCCACCCGGATGTTCTGAGCGTGGATGACCTCATCCGGCTGGTCGGCGTCACCAAGGCGTACCCGGTCGGCGATGCCCCGCCGGTCCCCGTGCTGCATGGGGTCGACCTCCGGATCGCGGCGGGTGACTTCGTCGCCATCATGGGCGCGTCCGGCTCGGGCAAGTCGACGCTGATGAACATCCTGGGCTGTCTCGACACGCCGAGCAGCGGCGACTACGTGCTGGACGGCCGGAACATTGCCGAACTCGATGTCGACGAACTGGCCGCGGTGCGCCTGCGGCTGCTGGGCTTCGTTTTCCAGAGCTTCAATCTATTGCCCCGTATCGATGTCCTCGACAACGTCGCGCTGCCCCTGCTGTACGCGGGTGTGCCGCGGCGCGAGCGTCATCGACGCGCCGAACGCCTGTTGGCGCGGGTTGGCCTGCAAGGCTATGGCGCGAGGCGCCCGAACCAGCTTTCCGGCGGGCAGCAGCAGCGTGTCGCGATCGCTCGGGCATTGATCAACCAGCCACGCCTGCTGCTGGCTGACGAGCCGACGGGGAATCTCGACAGCGAAACCAGCGTCGATGTCATGCGTCTGTTTCGAACCTTGAACACCGAAGACGGTATCACGCTGATCATCGTGACGCACGAGGCGGATATCGCGGCCTATGCCCGCCGCCGCATCCGCTTTCGCGACGGCCGGATCGTCGAGGACACCGCCACGGAGCCGCTGGCGTGATCGCGGCCCTGGCGGCCGAGTCGTTGCGGGGGCTGCGGGCCAACCGGCTCCGTACCGCGCTGACCATGCTCGGGATCATCATCGGCGTTGCGGCGGTGATCGTGATGTTGGCGGTGGGCCAAGGGGCGCAGTCCATGGTCAGTAGCGCGATTGCGTCGATGGGCAGCAACCTGCTGGTGATCCTCTCGGGCGCCTCGACCTCGGGTGGAACGCGCATGGGTTTCGGCACGATTCCGACCTTGACCGGCGCCGATGCCGAAGCCATCGGCGATTTGCCGAACGTGGCGGCTGCCGCTCCGACCGTCATTGAAGCCGCGCAGATCGTCTCCGGCCCGAACAACTGGAGCGCCTCGGTGACCGGCACGACGCCGGCGTTCCTGACGATACGCGCGTGGGAGCTGGCCGAGGGTGTGCCGTTCAGCGACGTCGACGTCCGCTCCGCGAGCCGCGTGGCCTTGCTGGGGCAGACCGCGGCGACGAATCTGTTCGGACCGGCGTCGCCGGTTGGCAAGACGATACGCATCAAGAACGTGCCCTTCACGGTGATCGGGCTCCTGGCGCCCAAAGGTCAGAGTCTCGACGGACGGGACCAGGACGATACGGCCGTCATTCCGCTGACTACCGCTCAGCGCAAGCTGTTCGGCAACCGCTTTCCGGGAACCGTGCGCTTCATCATCGCCCAGGCGAAGTCCGAGGATGCGATGCTCCGGGCCGAACGGGAGATCAACGAGTTGCTGCGGCAGCGCCACCGGATCCGTGAGGGACAGGAAGACGACTTCACGGTACGAAACCTGACCGCGCTGGCGGAGACCGCGGCGGCCAGCACGCGCATCATGTCGATCATGCTGGGGTCTATCGCCTCGGTTTCGCTGCTGGTCGGCGGGATCGGCATCATGAACATCATGCTGGTGTCGGTCACCGAGCGGACGCGCGAGATCGGTATCCGCGTTGCCGTGGGTGCACGGCGGCGGGACATCCTGTGGCAGTTCCTGCTCGAGGCGCTGTTCATATCGCTGGCCGGCAGCCTGATCGGCGTGGGACTCGGCATCGGCGTCACGCACGCGCTGGCCGCGGCGGTCGGCATGCCGACCGTGATCACACTGTGGTCGATCGGGCTGTCGTTTGCCGTTGCGGCCGCGGTCGGGATCTTTTTCGGCTTCTATCCGGCCCGCAAGGCGGCCGACCTCAATCCGATCGAGGCCTTGCGCTACCAGTAACGGGGCGCCGTCGCGCCAATGTTCTGCGGGAGTCTCACTCGCGATCCGGCTCCTCGCTGCGGCCCACCAGTTCCCGGTAGCACTTCACGAACGAGACAGCCGCGTAAAGCATCACCGCGAACAGCACCCATTCCTGCGGCGAGACGCCGGTTGGGTTGTCGTCGAACACGACGATGCCGATGGTCGCCGCCAGGAATAGGGCAAAGTAGTTGAAGAGCCAGAACATACGCGTATTTCACTCGCTGGTGGGTGACTGATCGCCGGGGCGTCGAACCGGTCCGGCACGGGGTTTCTCGGGCTTGCTCGGCGCTCCCGATGGCTGCAGCCGAAAAGCCTGTCCCCGATGGCAACACTATCCACGCGGGATCGCGGCGAGTCGGGTTCGGATCTGCAATGTCCGCGTCGCCCCCATCGTTATCCCCCGCGCATTTCGATTGCCTGATGGCGCTCAGGGTTCCACCACATCGTCGATGTCTCGGCGGTGACCGGTCGGTATAAGGAGCGCTAGCGGCTTGTGGCCTACAATACCCGTGGGCTAGACTCCCGCGATGGTTCGAGCGATGCTCAACAGGTGGATTAGAAGCGTAAGGGGTGCATCTGCGGCGGCGGGTCGTGTCGCGCGGTGGCTGTCCGAGGATCGGGCCTATCTGGCCTATGTGCGCCACTGGCAGGCGCATCATGCGGCTGAGGGCGGTCAGCCCTTGAGTCGCAGCGAGTTCTTCCGGCAGCGCACGCAGCGCAAGTGGGACGGTATCAACCGGTGCTGCTGACTGGGGTCGGCCACGCGCCCCGTCTCGCATGTCCGTCCAGGGCAGCAGTGGTTTAGAGGCGGTTCTTGATCCGCTCGTAGGCGGCCTTGATCTCGTCGCCGAGCAGGCTCAGGCTCGCGTGGATGTCTTCGGACGCATCCTTGGCTTCTTCCAGAGCGCCCTTCGCATGGAGTTGCCACTGCTCCAGCTTTGACTCGATGGCGTCCCATTCGTCCTTGGCGTCGAGCTTGGCAAGGTTCAGTTGCACCAGCAGCTCGTCGCGCTGTTGCAGCAGCCCGTCACGCAGTTTGGCGATTTCGTCGTTGATGTCCATGATGATGTCCTCCGTCGGTGGTACGTGCCGCGGTCGGAATGCGCCACGCGGCTCCCCGTATTTAGCGCCCACCGGGGCTCGGTGTAAAGGCGGGTCGTCGTTTTGCAGAAAGAGCGGCTCGGCGGATGGGGCGATAACTGGGATCTGAGGAGGAGAAGCACGTTATGACTACAGAACAGCCGAAAACGTACAGCGATTCCGAGATTCAGCAGCGTCTGGCGGAGGAACTGCCGCACTGGACCTACGAGAACGGCTGGATCCGGCGCAAATACCGCACGAGCGGCTGGAAGGCGACGCTGATGGTCGTCAATACGGTGGGTCACCTGGCCGAGGCCGCGTGGCACCATCCGGATCTGACGGTGTCCTATGCCTTCGTCATCGTCAAGCTGGTGACGCATTCCGCTAAAGGCATCACCGACAAGGATTTCGCGCTGGCGCGCAAGATCGAGGAAATCGTGCAGTGGCATGCCCGTGAGGACAGCGGCGGCATTTTCGAGGGAACGCCGGACGATCCGCGGTTCAAGTACATCAAGTACGACTGACGGGCTTTTCGCTCTGTTGGCGTGAGGTCCCCTTGGCATTGCGACCATGAGCCCAGCCCATTCTTGGCGATATGTCGCGCTGTTCAACAATCTCTCTATCGAGGAAGCCGTCGGAAACGACTTTGTTGCGATAGCGCCGCCGTCCGACCCCCGAATAAGCGTCGAGCGCGCAGACGGTGGCCTCCGAACATTCGTCGCTCGCTTTAGCGATCAGTTTGGACGAAAGATCACTCCCAGCGTGCTAATCCTACGCGAGGATGTTAAACCTGACGTCGAACTGTTCGTCGGCTTCAGAAATGCCTTGGCGGTAACTGCGCTGGCGGAGGGATGGATGAGGTTTCTCTCGAGGGGAGTACAGATAGGGTATTTCCGATTCTCGGATTCCTTCTCCCTATATCCGCACACGTTGGCTAAAGACGGGCAGAACGTTATCGTCCAGGCGCCCGCACTCCTCGGCCTGGACGAACTCAAGACCTTCCGAGGACAGACCAGCCCCGCAATCCCGCATGCGCATGCGTCGGGCGGCTTCTGTGATACGTACCTACTTAATGGGCTGCTGGCTCGCTGGAGCGAGCGGTACATCCAAGGAGACAAGAACTGGAGCAACGTTGCGTTGTTTCGTTCCCTGCAGATGGCTTTTCGGGCAAGCGCAATGCCGTTCCAGAACCACGCGACGCTCGAAGACTACGGTGCCCAACTTGCCCTTTGGGTAAGCGCTCACGAGGTTCTTACGCGACCTGAGAACGAAAAAGTGGACCTCAGCAAGGTGCTGGCGACGTTAGCCAACGCTCGGCTTGCCAACTCGGGGCTTCGCGCAAAACGTTATGTGTCGGGCGTTCCAAAATGTAGTGACCGCGTGTCGCTTCTGCAAAAACTCTATTGCGAAATGTACCGAGCGCGCAACGATTTTATTCATGGAAATCCGGTCGAAGCGAACGCGGTCTTTCCTGGCGGGCGAAAGGAACGCTACCCTCTGTTGTACTTCGCGCCCATTGTTTATCGATTCGCGCTCTACGACTTTCTTGGGTTGTGGAACGACACTGTAAGTACGCCTGAAAAAATGTCGCACGAGCGGGTTCGACGGGGCGCCTATGAGCACGCGGTCCTTGCAGCAAGAAATGGCCGAGGCACTCAGCGGCGTCGTTCCTGAGCACGCGCCTCACCGCACGCTCCGCCGCTCGAGCCGAGCCGGGGTAATTCAATACTGGCCTGAGTCCTCGCGTCGATGAGCCGTGACGGAAGGATTCGGGACCGGGTTTAGCGCCATTTCGTTGACAGTCCGCTGCCACCGAAAAAGGTGCCCGCCCGCTACAAATCCTTCAGCAACCACCGCGCGGTGCGCTGGAAGCTGCTCCGCGACAACAGGATTTTCCAGCGGCTGCCGCCGCACTGGCGCCAGAGTACGACCGAACGGATGCCGGCCAGCAGCAAGGCGCGGATGCGGTTGGCGTTGGCCGTGTTGCGCAGGTGGCGTTCCTCGCCCATCACCACGACCCTGGGCCGCATCTCGCTGATGGTCTTCTGGTAGAGCTCCGCCAGTTCGGCCAGCACCTCGTCCTGAAGCAGGTCCGTCGCGGCGACGCGCTCCGCAATGTCGCGCACGCCGTTCGTGATCAGGGCCATCTTGTCCCTGGACTTCATCAGCTTACGTTCCAGGAACCACAGTGTCGCGGAATAGCGGGAGAGCTCCGGATCCACCTGATTGGGATTACCCATCTGCTTTTCGAGCAGCTGCAATCCCTGCTTCAGTGCGGGCAGCCCGCCGTAGATGTCGAGCACGTCTTCGGCATCGACCTTGAGCAGGCTGGCGATGCAGGGCAGCATCGCCTCTTCGTCCGCATGGCCGCGTTTGGCAATCTGTTGCACCGCGTGGACGCACTGGGTCAGTCCGGCGAGTGCGATGACTTGATTCGTCTGCGTTCTGATCATTTCTGGGAGGCGCCGGGGAGTGACGTTAGGCCTGCGAGCCGTCGCTGTTCGTGTCGCGGCGATTGTACTTGACGGCGGTTCCGTACGCTAAATGCACCGGGTATTTCGCCTCGTTCTTTTCGATCTTGGCGGCGACCGCCCCTTCGAGGTCCACGTCGAGGCGGTCTGCCAGACGCACCAGGTAAATCAGCACGTCAGCCATCTCGTCGACGACGGCGGCATAGTCATCGGGACGATCCCGCAGCGCGATCGATTGCTCTTCGGTCAGCCACTGGAAGCGCTCCAGCAGTTCCGCTGCTTCGACCGACAACGCGATGGACAGGTTCTTGGGGCTGTGGAACTGTTCCCAGTTCCTCTCGTTGGCGAAGCGGCGCAGGCGCTCGCTTAAATGATGAAGATCCATGAGCTTTCCGATTGAATCTTTGGAATCGCACCGAAGTAGGCGAAAATAACGGGCGTACGTCCATTCGTTCATCCGCGCCCGGCATGCTGCGTGGGATTGCGGGTGTCACGGCCTTGCAGACGGATAGCGAAATACTTGATCAAGCGCAACGGGGGTTGTGAAGCCATGGACAAATTGACCGACGACATCCAAAGAACCATTCGAGCGCTGGAGACCCTTAGTGGCCGCGCTTCGTCCGCGTCCGATACGATCGATGAATTGATGGACCAACTGTTCCAGCAAAAGATCGATCTCGCGGGCGCGAAGTACAGCACGTCTGCCCCGGCCTATCAGCAAGCGCTCCAGAGCATGGCGGCGGCCGCCAACAAGGCCGAGCGCGCTCTGAAGGATCCCCATGCGGTGGCACCGATGGTGCCCGCCATCGAGGATGCGATTGGCAAGCTGGCTCGCCTGCTGGATAGCTTTGCACATACCTCGTAGGCGAGCGGCGGCGTGATCTGCGTCGTTGCCTTACTATACTGCAGGCCGAATCCGACATCGACTCAACAGGGGTCGCCGTCATGAGCGTTTACAAGCTTGCCAAACTCCGTTGTCCCCCGGTCGAACTGGGGGACTATCACTGGCTCGAGCAGCGAGTCGGGCGTTGCCACCTGGAGCAGCGGCTCGGCATCGAACATGACTACGAGGCGCGCATCTTCGGCCAGGGGCGGACGATTTTCCACATCGAGAACTGGACGTCCCTGCATGCCCTGATTCGCTTGACCCTCCGACTGGTCATGCTGGAGCGGCGGGGGCGCGACAATGCGCGCGCACTGAAGGTACGCCACAACGAGCTCATCATCGAACGCCTGCCGCGTGAGTTCGACGGCTTCACGCTGCTGCATCTGAGCGACATGCATCTGGACATGGCGCCGGATAGTCCCGATGCGGTGATCCGCGCCTTGCACGAGGTCGGCGACTACGACATCTGCGTCCTGACGGGCGATTACCGGGTCAAGACCTACGGGCCCTATCAGGCAGCCCTGGATGCCATGCAGCGGGTGCGCCCGCATCTGCGTGGACCGGTCTACGCTGTGCTGGGAAACCACGACACCATCCGGATGGCGCCTGGACTCGCGGCAATGGACATCCGCCTGTTGTTGAACGAGTCGATCCGTATCAGTCGGCAGTCCGCGACCATCCATCTCGCCGGTATCGACGATCCCCACTATTACCGCGCCGACAACATCGAGAAGGCCACGGATCAGATCCCGCGGGATGCCGTTTCGATTTTGCTGTCGCACAGCCCGGAGATGTATCGCCATGCGGCCTACGCCGGGTTCGACGTCATGCTCTCGGGTCACACACATGGTGGGCAGATCTGCCTGCCTGGCGGCATTCCGCTGATGCTGAACGCCAACGCCCCACGGAAGATCTGTGTTGGCGCTTGGCGCTATAACGGGCTACAGGGATACACTTCGACTGGCAGCGGTGTCAGCGTGGCCGACGTGCGTTTCAACTGCCCGCCCGAGGTGACGCTGCACCGGCTGCGTGCGGCCTGAGTTGCCGTCAATAGGGCTGCTTCCGGATATGCAGATGGTATAGCACCCGCGACAGCAGCAATTCGATGATCAGGAACAGAACGGTGACCGCCGCGATTTCGCCTGCGGTGAGGGCTACCGTGTGTTGCACCAGTAGCAGCGGAATCAACACTTCGGGCACCTGATCAATCCCCAAAGCCATGCCGCTCGGCGCAATGCCGAGCCGCCGTTTGACGAAGCTCGACACAAGGTCGCCGGCCATGGCCCCGATTCCCAGCCAAAGCCCGGTTGCTGCCGACAAACCGACTCCGACGGCACCGATGGTCGCGGCGACGAGCGCGGCGGCGATGCCTCGCCACGTTTTCGAGACGCCGAACAACGGGCGGCCGTCGGGGAAGTTCCGACCGCAGTCGACGGGGTACTGCCAGTTATCCCGCAGCAGGTTTTGGGCGAGAATCGGCGCGCCGTTCGCGAGGCCGATAACGAAGAGCAGCTGCACCGCCACCATGCTAGGATGCTCGAAGCGAAACCATGGCTGGTAGGGTATCTTGAATGCCGCGTTGCGAAAACCCGAATGAGTTGCCGGACGCGGGCCTTGGCCGGTCGGAGGCGGTTCCCGAGAGTCAGGCACCGACGCTCGTCCACACGCCCGAGGAGTCCCGCGCGCTCCCGCGCTGGGAACATTTCTCCCACATGGCGGACATGGGCGTCCGAGGCATCGGTCGCGACTGCAGCGAGGCTTTCGCCCAGGCCGCGGTTGCGATGGTCGCCATCCTCTGTGACCCCGCGACGATATGCCCCGAGCGGGCGGTGAGGATCCGATGCGAGGCGCCGGATACGGAGTCACTGCTGGTCGACTGGCTGAACGCGCTGATCTACGAGATGGCCGTGCGCCGCATGCTGTTCAGCCGCTTCGAGGTCCGCGTGAGCGCGGACGGGCTGGAGGCGACGGCCTGGGGTGAGGCGATCGATCGGGTGCGGCACCGACCCGCCGTCGAGGTCAAGGGGGCCACCTACACGGCGCTTAAGGTCGCGCCGGACGCTCGCGGAGCGTGGCTGGCGCAATGCGTCGTGGATGTCTGAACGGAGCCGCGGCGATGGACACCGGTCGACTGGAACGCCTCTCGGAATGTGCGTGGCGCATCGCCCCCAGCGGCGGCATGCGGGTCCCGGCCGTCATCTACGCGGACGCGCCGCTGATCGAGGCCATGGATGACAAGGTCCTCGAGCAACTCACCAATGTCGCCAAGCTGCCGGGCATCGTCGGGGCCAGCTATGCGATGCCCGATGCCCACTGGGGCTACGGCTTTCCGATCGGCGGTGTCGCGGCCTTCGATGCATCGGAAGGCGGCGTCGTATCGGCCGGCGGCGTGGGCTTCGATATTTCCTGTGGCGTCAGGACCTTGCTGACGGGGCTCCGCCGGGATGCCATCGAAGCGGTCAAGGGTCAACTCGCCGATGCGCTCTATGCGGCGATTCCCGCCGGTCTCGGCAGCCAGGGCGACATCCGCCTGGACGACCGCGCGCTGGACGCCATGCTCGTGGGCGGGGCGCGATGGGCGGTGCAGCGCGGTTGGGGCACGCCGGCGGATCTCGAGCGCATCGAGGAACAGGGCTGCATGGCCGGCGCCGATCCGGCAGCGGTATCGGCCCGGGCCAAGGAGCGGCAACGCAACGAAATGGGCACGCTCGGTTCGGGAAACCACTATCTCGAGGTGCAGGAGATTGCCGAGGTTCACGATGCCCCGACCGCGACGCGTTTTGGCCTCGGGGTCGGGCAGGTCGTCGTGACCATCCACTGCGGCTCGCGCGGTCTCGGCCACCAGATCGGCACCGAGTTCCTGAAGTCCATGCAGACGGCGGCGGCGCAGGCCGGCATCCGTCTGCCCGATCGCGAACTCGCCTGTGCCCCGATCGATTCACCGGTGGGGCGCCAGTATCTGGGCGCGATGCGGGCCGGCATCAACTGCGCGCTCGCCAACCGGCAGATCCTCACGCATTTGACACGGGCCATTTTCCAGCGCTTTTTCCAGGGGACCTCACTCGACCTCCTTTACGACGTGTCTCACAACACCTGCAAGCTGGAAACGCATCCGGTCGACGGCAAGCCGAGGGTGCTCCATGTGCATCGCAAAGGTGCGACACGCGCCTTCGGGCCGGGTCATCCCGAGTTGCCCGAGATTTTCCGCGAAACCGGACAGCCGGTGCTGATCGGCGGCTCGATGGGTACGGCCTCCTACATTCTCGCCGGCATGGCCGGTAACGCGAGGCTGTCCTACGCGTCCGCCTGTCATGGCGCCGGCCGCAGCATGAGCCGTCACCAGGCAACCCGCACCTGGAGCGGTCGGCAAGTCGTCGACACGCTGGCCGAGCGCGGTATCGTGATCAGGAGCCCCTCATATCGGGGCGTCGCCGAGGAGGCGCCGGGTGCCTACAAGGATGTCGATGCCGTGGTGCTGGCCAGCGAGCGCGCCGGCCTCGCGCGGCTGGTCGCCCGCCTGAAGCCGGTCATCTGCATCAAGGGCTGATTGCGGGCGACCGCCCGCGCTACCGTCGAGGCCAGACGACTCAGCTCCCGGGCCACCGCGCACAGGCAAGCGCCTCCCAGTCGTCAGCGATCAATCCTCTTCCGTTCGTTCATCTTCAAATGCTTGGAATGGGTTCCCATCGGCATATTGGGCCCTGGGTACGGTGTCGCACACTTCATCTTGGAGCCGGTCGTGGCTTTTGACGCAGGGAATGCGGTGAATAACCTGCAACAAGTTAGCGCAAGGCACTCCGATTGATTACTCCGGCCCGAATCTACTGTACAGCGCGGGGCACGCCAGCCGTGGTTTCCAGCCAATTCCGCTTACGAAGGAGTAGGGCGGGATTAATAGTTGTTACTTGATCGTCATGCGGGAACATAGTTTGCTTAAGCCTGTATGTGCCGCTGTCGGACGTCAACGAATGGGCTGGGTACTTTCCGTAACAACGGGTCATGAATGAGGTCCATGGGGGTCTCATCAAGACATATACCCTACAAGAAATGTGTGATGGCGGTTGCTGTCCTAATTGATTACACAAAAGAACAAGGGTAGGATTTGCGCCCAAAAAAACCGGCAGCCAATTGACATTATCGACGTCATTAATCATCGATACGAAACTGGGGCCTCTACTGTAGTAGGTTGAGGTGACATGCGCTCCGTGGCCGGTCATCTGGTTATGGGGTTGAGAATCTGCCCTGCTTAGCCGATCCAGGCGGGCAACACTGGCGTGATTGCCGTGCGTCTGATATGCGGCGCGCCGCACTTTGCGTCCGTCGGGGGTAGCGACGTTGTTGCAGACGAGGGTTGGCGGCGCAGTGTGGAACTGGAGGCGTACGGCGCCGACGATGACGCGAGATGGTGGCGCGTGCCGGGAGCGAGTGCAACGCGTAGAGGCAGTACGGCACGGGGCAAAGCGGAGTCGCGGACTGGATAGGCAGGGTGATCGGGAAGGTTCGGCGGGCCAAACTCCGCAAAAGCGCTTTCCGTGCGGAACTGTGTGGTTCCAGGAATCGACCCGTCCTTTCGCTGTACCTGTTCAGCCTAGTCGGATTTGCGAGCGAGTCGGTACTCTTGGCAGGCCGTTAGTTGGACGCGGCGGGATTTCAGTCACATGCGAAGCAATCTAAGTATAGCTCTGATGTTGATTTCACTGTGGTTGCCAGGTGGAAAGCCTGCCGCGCATGTGATCTACAAGAACCTACTCACTCAGAATCTGGACAGATCCGGACGGTTTTATGGCTACCTATTCAACAACTATGGCTGGATAGATGGAGCGGACACGGAACCCGACGACACGTTCACGCTTGGCAACACGCATAACGTCTACTGGGGACGATTCACGCTGACTACGACATCTCATGTCAGCATTCGTGTAAGGTCTGTGAATAGGCTGCCTTACTCGATACCGGGACTGAATGGCACTAATGGCATTCCGTTTCGCACGGATCTGGCTCCGGCCTTTACCTTGTACTATGGTCTTGCTCCAGCTCTTGGTCACGACGATGCGAATCCCGAGTGCTCGTCACAGGGCTCTTTTTGTCATGGCGTATTGGATGTGCTTGACACCTTTGAACTATGGAATTCCTGGGGAAGTAACTCTACATTGCAATACCTAGGGCATGCTGTTTCGAATGAGGTACACCCGCATTACGCTGCACGCGCATTCAGGAATCTTCCTGCAGGAAACTACACGGTCGTGGTTGGTGGCGGGAAACCTGAGGGTATTCCAGATGGAAGTAACATGTTGGTTGGGATACGAGCGTTTTCCGTGTTGATGGCCGTCGTACCCGCGGAAGGTGCACCCAGCGCGCCATCTCTGAGTCGCGAACAGGGCTTTTCCGGGACGCTCTCAGTGGGTCAGGAGAAAAAACGTTACCGCGTCGACTGCAAGCCGTCATCGACCAGATTAACCGACAGGTACTGGTTCAGTATCAGCAGCCTAGGCGTGAACGCTCCAAAGCTTAAGCTGACCGTTGAAAAGAATGGGGTAGCCCGGACCGTAACCGACCCCTACAGCGGTGATCTTGCCTTTTCCAATTGGGCTTCGGTTCGTGGTCGCGATGGCGCATATTACCTCACCGTCAGTCGTGACGGTAGTTCTGGAGCTACGGCAGAGGCAGGCCAAACTTTCCGAATAAGGCATGCGTGTGGGACAAACCGGGGAAATCTCACTGTAACTTCGTCGCCCAGGGCCCTGGACCAGGGCGATCGCTTGGCTGACATAAACAAACCTTAACGTTGGAGCGGTTTAATGAAAAATTTTGGAGTGTCGCATGCCGTGTTGCTGCTTGCCGCCCTGGTCGCTTCGACCGGTGCTCTTGCGCATGCAACGGGCAACATTTCTCTAAAAATTGTCGACAAAAAGCTTGTAGCCACGTCGGTCGATACGGGAGAGGTTCTTGGCCGCAACAGTGTCTATCAGACATTCTTTGGAGTCGAGCGGGAGTGGGACGAAAGAAAAATATACACTAATGTCGATGCTCAAGGTAATCCCAGAGACGACAATGGGAATGTCGCCTTCTCGGGTGGTTCCGGCTTGCCGTTCATGAGTGACAGCGGCAGCACAAGGAACCCGCTATATGTCGTGGATGACTATGCCTGGAGTTACTACGATAATGCTTTTTCGTTGCCAGTTAGACCGGGAGACGACGGTTCGGTCGACAACTTGAAGATCACACTTAATGTCATCTCTTCCATGAAAGTCTGGAACGGTAGCAAGTTTGTTTTGACGGGTGGAGAAAAGCCGTCCATCTCGATTTGGGAATGGACGACAGTTGCGAGTGACGGGGTGTCCAATAAATTTGACGGGTATCAGTTCCCTGATGGCGGGTGGTATGCCGTCCCCGTTGATCCTGTTCGGCCCGATCATCGAGAGACCGTTCCGGCCGGCACTTATATCTTTGCTCCGGGTGATCACTATCATTGGTTGATTCAGTTGGGGACTGACAGGTCGGGCGCCAGGGATAAAGGAGTCTATTTGCTGACTGTCACGTTCAGCACTGATGCGCCCGGTGTGAAGGAAAGTCAGCCCATAAAGCTTCTGGTTGCCAATGGCTTGGGTAGTGATTGGGCGTCATCCGTGTCTCACGCCAAGTTCGCGGAAGCGCTGGCAGCCTTCAAATAGGGTGGAACTGGCGCTGAGAGAATAGGTACGGCAGTGACCAAAGCACGCCGTGCGGCCGGGCCGCGGTCCTTTGGCGGATGGATTCGCCGAGTACATAAAACGGTTGGGAGTAGCGGGGGAGTCTGATAGCGCAGTCAGGCCGTGATGCCGCCGGTGCACACCGGCGGCAGCCTGTGGCGTCTACTCGATCCGGACCTTCTGACGTTTCGCGCCGGGTGCCTTCGGCACCGTAATTTCGAGAATGCCCTGGCTGAACGAGGCCTTTGCCTTGTCGCCTTCGACCGGGCCCGGCAGTCGGACGGTACGCTGGAATTCTCCCCGGCTTAGTTCCCGTCGGTAGTATTGCCCCTTCTCTTCCTTGGATTCGTGCTCCGCCGTCGCCTGTATCGTCAGCAGGTTGTCGTTGATCGAGACCTCGACGTGGTCCTTCTCGACGCCCGGCAACTCCGCCTTGACGACGACCTCGTCGTCGCGGTCGATCACGTCGATTTTCAGCGAGCGCGCGCCGAACGGTATCGGGATGTCGAGTTCGGACAAGCCGCGACGCAGGAAGGGCTGTATCCAGCCGCCGCGGGACAGGAATTCGTCGAACAGGTGTTCCATTTCCTCGAACGGACCGATCGCCGTGTGGCGTACGGGCTGAACCTGAACCTGCTTCGAGGTTTCCTTGGTTTCTTTGTCGTCTTTCTTGGACATGGCGATGACTCCTTGCGTTTGGACTTGGCGTCTCCGTGTGCGCTCGGCGATGGCGTGGCCTCAGTGCACGACAGGATGGTCATCATCATGAAATCGTAAGGCCGAAGATCCGGTGGCCGAGCACAGAACACGCGGAGTAACAACCGTATACGCCGCCTCACCTGGCCGAGTCAACGCTGTCTTTCGGCCTAACCGGTAGGCGGCAACCGGGATTCAGACGGTGTCGCCGAGGCCGTATTTGCGGATGCGGTAACGCAGCGTCTCGCGCGTGGTGCCGAGGGCACGAGCGGCACCGGTCACGTTGCCGTCGTAACGCTCCAGTACCGTGCGGATGATGTAGCAGTCCATGTCGTCGAGCGCCATGCTGCCGTCCAGGGGGATGCGCAGACTGTTCGCATCCCCGCTGGCCTCCGGTCCGGGGGGCGGCGCGACGCCCGGCAACTGCAGCCATTGTCCGGGAAAGACCGGCCCGTCGGAGAGCAGCACGCAACGCTCGACCACATTACGCAGTTCGCGGACATTGCCGGGCCAGTCATAGGCGCGGAGCTGAGCCCAGACGGGCTCAGGGACGCTTCTGACCTGCTTTCCCGAGGCGGCATTGAATTCGTCGATGAACAAGGGGACCAACTCTTCCAGGTCTTCCTTGCATTCGCGCAGGGCCGGCAGATGGAGCCGGAACACGCTGAGGCGGTGGTAGAGATCCTGGCGGAATTCACTGCGTCGGGCCATGTCCGCCAGATCGCGATGGCTGGCCGCGATGATCTGCACGTCGACAGCGATCTCCTTTTCCGAGCCCAGCCGCCGGAACTTGCGATCCTCGATCGCCTTCAGCAGCTTGGCCTGAAGATCCAGGTGCAACTCGCCGATCTCATCCAGGAACAGCGTGCCGCCATCGGCCTGCTCGAGCAGGCCGCGATGACGGGCCGTCGCGCCCGTGAAAGCGCCGGCCTCGTGGCCGAACAGTTCCGATTCGAGCAGTTCGCGTGGCAGCGCGGCGCAGTTCAGTTCGATGATGGGACCTTTGGCCCGCTTGCCTCCGAAATGCAGCACGCGGGCCGCAAGTCCCTTGCCGGTGCCCGTCTCGCCGCTGATGATCAGCGTGCTGAACGGCACGTCGGTCAGCCGGCTTAGCAGATCGCGCACCTGCCGCGCCGCCGCACTGTGACCGATGTAGGCTTCGGCCGTGTACCGCCGGTGCTGATTCTGGGCCTGGTCTATCAGCCGGCGATGGGCGGACGCGGAGCGGACCGCACTCGCCATGACCAGGTCGAGTCGTTCGAGCTCGCAGGGCTTTTCGAGGAAGTCATAGGCGCCGAGCCGGAGCGCCCGTACGGAATCGGGCACGCTGCCGTAGCCGGTCAGAAAGATCCATTCGGCGTAGGTCAAGCGTGCGGACAACTCTTCCATCAGGTCGAGCGCGTTGCCGTCCGGCAGGTGCATATCCGACAGGATCAGCAGCGGCTCGAAGCCCTTGATACGGATCAGCTGGCGGGCGTCCTGCAGCGTTCGGGCCCACTCGACCTCCCAGCCGGTCCGGCTGTAATGGCGGGACAGTTCGGTGCCCAGCAGGGCTTCGTCTTCGATGATCAGCAGGCTATTCGGCATGAATCGGACCCTCTTCCGCGGGGATCTGAAGCGTGACCTCTGCACCCCGGGGGAGCCGGTTGGCGAGCCTGAGCTGGCCACCGATATCGCGCACAAACCGCTGGACGATCGCGAGGCCCAGGCCCGTGCCCTGCTTCCGGCTGGTCGCAAAGGTCTGGATTCCGCCGGCGAGCAGCTCCTGGCTGAAGCCGGGGCCATCATCGTAGACCGTGATGATGACAGAGCGATGATCGCGTTGCGCGTTGATGACAATGTTGCCGGGATGGCTATCGATCGCTTGAGCGGCGTTCAGGACAAGGTTGAGCAGGGCCTGGCGCAGCCGGTTCTCCGCGAGCCGGCAGACGAGATCCGCGGGTACCTCGCTGCGGAGTTCGATATGGGACGAGATCTGATAGCGGGTCAGGGCGACCAATTCCGAGACCAGCTTCGACAAGGCCACCGGGCGTGCTGGGGCCGGGCTTTGCTTGGCGCGCTCAAGGAGGTCCGTCAGCAGGCGCGCCATCCGTTTCAGTTCTGAGGTGACCAGGTCGAGGCGTCGCGCGTGCTCGGGATTCTCGACCTCGCCACGCAGGTTGGCGCAGCTCATTTGAATGCCGGCCAGAGGGTTGCGCAGCTCGTGGGCGATGCCCGCGGCCAGCTCGCCCACGGCGGCCAGGCGCTCGGCCTGGGCCAGGCTCCGTTGCTGTTCGAGCAGCGCGCGCGTTGCCGCACGCACTTCGGCTTCCAGCGATTGCGTATGCATCCGCTTCACGCCCTCGAGTTCCGCCAGCCGCTTGACCATGTCGTTGTAGCTGTTGAAAACCGGCCGCAGCAAGGGGTCGAGCTGCTGGGTTTCGATGGGGCTGAAGTCCTCTTCGGCCAACCGGATCAGCAGCACGCGCAGATCGTTCAGCGGCGCCAGGATGCGATGGCGCAGGAATAACCCGGCCAGCAGCAGGATGGCCGCCAACGTGGCGCTGGCCAGCGCGACCTCGTAGCGGGTGTCGCTGCTCAGATACTTCAGCATTTGTTCGCGCCGGGTCGTCTCCTCGTCCAGCGCCTGACTCATCAGTGTCATCGCCGACAGGAGCCGGGTGCGCGACGCTTCCGGCGAATCGCTGCCGTCACCGGGATCGGCCAGCGAGCGTTCCACGGACAACAGGCGCGCGGGGGTTTCCGGGTCCAGATGACGGTCGAATCGGACCAGTTCGCGCACCTGCTCGGAAATGCCCTGCAGGCGCCCCGTGTCGATCACCTGGTTGTCGGCGATGTGTTCCAGCAGCGCGTTCTGCATGCTCAGGTTCGCCATCTGGATACGGTGCGAATAGCGCACGTACGAACCGAGCGATTCGAGCCGGGCCAGATTGCGCCAAATCATGCCGCTGAGGATGGCGAGCACGAGCAGCAATAGCCCCAGCAAGGCCCAGCCGCGCAGCTGGGCGGGATGGTAGATCAGGGATCGCACGGTCAGCAGCCCGTTTGGGGTACGTTCCGCCATTATACGAAGTCGTCGGTGCCAGACATGGGGCGGTCAACGGATGGCGCGCTTGGCGGTGTCGGGGTTAAGCGGCGGGATGAGGCTAACGCGGGGTCAGAAACGTCAGCAGACCGCGCAACAGCGTCAAGGGCGTGGGCGGACAGCCGCGAATCACGGCATCGACCGGTATGACATTCTCGATCGCGCCCAGGCTGGCATAGGACACGCCGAATTCGCCGCCGTCGGCCGCACAGGTACCGACGGCGATGACCCATTTCGGGTCCGGCGTCGCGTCGTAGGTAGCTTTCAGCGCATGCTGCATATGCCGCGACACCGGTCCTGTGACAAGCAAAAGGTCCGCATGGCGCGGTGAGGCCACGAAATGGACGCCGTAGCGCTCCAAGTCGTAGAAGGCGTTGTTCAGCGCATGGATTTCTAGCTCGCAGCCATTGCAGGAACCGGCGTCGACCTGGCGTATGGCCAGACTGCCACGGAAGCGCTGGTCGATGACCGTGCGCAGTTCGGCGCCGACTTCTTCCAGTTCGCTGTCGGAGTAGGGTCGCGCCGGTTCAGTGGCGATGCCGACGCGGGCGATCTTCAGGAGAATGGATTTCATCTGGGCGCTAAAGATCGTGGCCGGAGTACGAACCGTTCACCGACTTGTTGCATAGGGGGAAGTCGGGAA
Organism: Methylolobus aquaticus; assembly: GCF_054172105.1. NCBI lineage: Bacteria > Pseudomonadati > Pseudomonadota > Gammaproteobacteria > Methylococcales > Methylococcaceae > Methylolobus > Methylolobus aquaticus. The sequence goes on along the minus strand of NZ_JBSYXP010000005.1, from coordinate 218,714 downwards.
CGATGTTGCCGTGAATGAGTTGTTCGAGTGCCGGCCAGTTGAAAACGCTGGGATCGCGGGGATAGTACCGGGCCACGCGCCCCGTTTCGTCGAAGCGGATATAGCTCAGGACTTCGCCACGCCAGCCCTCGACCAGGCCGATGCCCTCGGTGGCGCGGCCAGTCGGCCGGAGATCCGCGATTACGGGTCCCGGGTGCAGCCGGTCCAGCAACTGCGCGATGATTGCCAGCGATGCATTGATTTCGTCGTAGCGCACATTGAGCCGCGCGGCCACGTCGCCCTCCGTCCGCAGGACACGGGGCACGCTCACTTCGTCGTAAGGGGCATACGGGCGGTCGCGGCGCAGGTCTATGTCGAAGCCGCTGGCGCGACCGACGTAGCCCAGGCAGCCAAGATCGCGCGCGCTCTCGAAACTCAGATGCCCGGCGCCCACCAGCCTGTCCAGCAACGAATGATTGCCGTCGAGAATCGGACGGAGTTCGTCGAGCTCGCGTCGCAGGCCCGCCATGTGATCCCGCATGGCTCCTGCGTCGGTTTCAGCCAGGTCGTGGGCGACACCGCCCGGTACGACGAGGTCCATCAGCAGCCGATGACCGAACCACGCCGCGTTGTCCCGCAGCCATTGCTCACGCAAACGGCTGAACTGGTAATTTGCAAAGGGGAAGCCGACGTCATTGCAGATCGCGCCGATATCGCCGAGGTGATTCGCGATCCGTTCGCGTTCGGCGAGGATGCCCCTCAGACGGAACGCGCGCAGCGGTATCACCGTGTCCAGCGCCTGTTCCATCGCCATGCAGGCTGCCCAGGCATGGGCGACCGTCGAATCGCCCGAGACGCGGCCGGCGAGGCGCGCAACGCTTTCGGGGTCACGGCCCTCGGCAATTTTCTCGATACCCTTGTGGACATAGCCAAGCCGCTCCTCCAGATTCAAAACCGTCTCGCCGACAGCGAGAAACCGGAAGTGGCCCGGTTCGATGATGCCGGCATGCACGGGACCGACGGGGATCTCGTAGATCTCGGGTGAGGGGCTGGCCAGGAACGGGTAGCCGGCATCCGGTGGTGTTCCCGGTGTCGGGTGACCGGTGACCGGGAAGGACTTACGGAGCGGAAAGCAGTCGGGAGACCAGGCCTGATGCCGGGTCCAGCGGCGTGGGTCCGGATGGCCCTTGAACGTCACGCCGTACAGGTCGGCAGCATGCCGTTCGACGCGGTCCGCCGCGGGGAACGCATGAGCCTGAGACGGCAGCGACAGATCCGGCGGTTCCAGGTGGGTGCGCAGTACCAGGAGTCCGCCGTGCTTCATTAACGCAGCATGGGCGCGCAGCTGCCCATTGCCGAGGTCGTCCAGCCACACCCCGGCCCAGCGAACCTGCCGATGCTGGGCTGCGCGGGCCACGCGCTCCCAGTCCTGGGAACCGAGCTCCCACAGATGCGCCGGCAGCAGTGCCGAGCCGGTGGCGTCGAGAACGTCGATACCCTGCGTCTGGAGCTCCCGGTGCAGTTCGATCATCCACGCGCGATGCGCGTCGTTCAAGGGTGCCCAGACATCCATAACGTTCTCCTGTATGGGGCAATACACGGCGCGCCGGTGATAAACCGGATATCTCACAGCGGCCGGTCACCGGCGATCAGCTGCGTGGCCTGGCTGAACCACTCGGCGAGGCCGCTCGGGATCGCGAGGCCTAGCCACAGCACGATGGCGAGGTGCGCGAACACTGGCCAGACGTTGGCGGTGACGGGGTGCTGGCCTTCGGGTAACGGTCCGTAGACCATGGAATGCAGGTGCCGGAACAAACCCGCGAAGGCGACGCCGATGCCGATAAGCAAGAGCGGAGTCAGCCACGGATAGCTCTGCATCGTCGCCAGCAGCAACAGGAACTCGCTGGTAAAGACACCGAAGGGTGGGAAACCGGCAATCGCGAGCGTGCCAATCAGCAGGCCCCAACCGATGGCGGGTTGCGTCCGGATCAGGCCGCGGATGTGCTCGATCCGCTGGGTGCCGGCAATTTGCGAGGCGTGGCCGACGGTCACGAAGATGGCCGACTTCGTCAGTGAATGCACCGTCATGTGCAACAGGGCCGCAAAGGTCGCGAGCGGCCCGCCGACGCCGAAGGCGAAGGTCATCGCGCCCATGTGCTCGATCGACGAGTAGCTGAACAGCCGCTTGATGTCTTTCTGACGATGCAGGAACAGCGCCGCCACGAGGAAGGACAGCAGGCCGAAACCCATCATCATGTAGCCCGCCACCGGCCTCTGCGTCGCGCCGTCGACCAGCATCTTGCAGCGCACGATCGCATACAGGGCATCGTTGAGCAGCAGCCCGGACAGGATGGCCGACATCGGGGTTGGTCCTTCGGAGTGCGCGTCGGGCAGCCAGTTATGCATCGGGACGAGACCGGTCTTCGTGCCGTAGCCCACCAGCAGGAAGACGAAGGCGAGCGTCAGCACGTCGGGATTGAGCTCGGCCGAATGGTCATACAACAACGACCAGGTCAGGGCATGCTCCCCTGCGTTCGGCAGCTGTTCGGCCGCGAAGTACAGCAGTACGGTCCCGAACAGGGCCTGGGCGATGCCGAGTCCGCACAGGATGAAATACTTCCACGCCGCCTCGATGGATTCGGGCGTCCGGTAGAGTCCGACCAACAGCACCGTGGCGAGTGTGGCGCCTTCCATCGCGACCCACATCAGGCCCATGTTGTTGGCGGTCAACACCAGGAACATGGCCAGCATGAAGCCCTGGTACATCGCGTGGTAGAGCCGCAAGCCTCCCTCGGTCAGGCGACCGTGGCCCTGCTCGTGCTCCATGTAGGGCGCCGAGAACAGCGACGTCGTGAAGCCGATGAAGGCCGTCAGGACGATCAGGTAGACGTTGAAGGCGTCCACCCGGAGCATGCTGTCTTCGCTTTCGATAGGGCCGTTGCCCCAGACCTGTCCGGCCAGCAGCAGGCTGACCGCCAGCATCGCAGCGTTCACATAGACATTGATCCGGCCTGCCCTGACGCGGTGACCGAGCAGCGTCATCGCCAACATGCCCATCAGCGGAACCCACAGCAGCAGCGAGATCATCAACGTTCCACCTCATGCAGCCGGTTCAACTGATCGACGTCGAGCGAGTCGATGCTGGAGCGGATGTGAAAGAAGAACACGCCGAACAGGACGGCGGCGACCAGCACGTCGAAGGCGACGCCGAGTTCGACCACCATCGGCATGCCGCTGGTCGCGGTGACTGCGGCGAAGAACAGGCCGTTTTCGATCGACATGAACCCCACGACGTGGGTAACTGCCTGGCGGCGGGAGATCATCAGCAGCATTCCCAGCAGCACGACCGCGAAACTGACGGCGATGGCGTTCCGTGACGCCAGCGTCGAGAGCTGCTCGATCGGTAGCACGACGTAGTAGCTGAACAACACCAGCGCCGAGGCGGCCATCATCACGTAGGCCGGATACACCAGCGATTCGACCTCGCGGTGGATATCCAGCTGGATGATCCAGCGGCGCAGCATCACCGGGATCAGGACGGCCTTGATCAGCAGTGTCATCAGCGCGGACGCGTAAAGGTGGGGATAGTGCAGGTTGAACGCGACCAGAGCGGTGGTCAGAGCCAGCAACAGTCCCTGCCAGGCGAACAGGCCGACCAGCGGAAACAGGCGGCGCTGAGCCAGCATCAGGAACGACGTGAAGACGACGAGCGCGGCCAGGAACAGCACCGCCTGCTCGAAGATCGTCTGCTGCATCAGGCCCATCAGTTCACTTCCAGGATCACGTGGCTCAACATGCCGAGCAAGCTCAGCAGATAGGCGAATCCCAGAAATTCCTGGTAGCGGAACACCCGCATTTTCGCGAACAGGGTCTCGGTGATGGGCAGGGCGATGCCGAGCACGGCCAGTTTGCCGATGATGGATGCGAAACCGATGGCGAGATCACGCGCTGCAAGGCTCTCGGCGATACCCCACGGCAGGAAGATGTTCGCGATCAGCACGCCGTATAGCATCAGCTTGATCTGGTTCGCCCACTCGATCAGCGCGAGATAGCGACCGCTGTATTCGAGCACCATGGCCTCATGCACCATGGTCAGCTCCAGATGGGTCGCCGGGTTGTCGATCGGAATCCGTCCGGTTTCCGCGATGCCGACCAGCATCAATCCAGCCAGCGCGAACACGAACGAGGGTCGCAGCACCAGACCCGTCTGGAGGACCCAGTCGATGGCCTGCGACAGGTTCGTCGTCGCGGCGCTCATCGCCAGCGTGAACACGGCCATCAACATCGCCGGCTCCGCCAGCGAGGCGATCATCATTTCCCGCGAGGAACCCATGCCTCCGAACGCCGTTCCGAGGTCGAGCCCGGCCAGGGTCAGGAAGAAGCGTCCCAGTGCAAAGAAGCCGACCAGGACAATCAGGTCCGCCACCTTGGCCGTGGGCAGGTGGGCGATGGCGAACGGCACGATGCCGGCGGCGAACACGGCGGTGACGAACACGACGAACGGCGCCGCCTCGAAGATCCACGACGCGGTATCGGCGATCACCGGCCGCTTGCGGAACAACTTCGCGAGATCGCGGTAAGGCTGCACCAGCGGTGGTGGACGGCGGTTCTGCAGGAGGCACTTGACCCATTTGAGCCAGCCGGCAAAGAGCGGCGCCAGCGCGACGAACAGCACCGTTTCGAGGATCGAGGTCAGCCAGCTCATGCGCTCACCATCGCCAGTAGGGCGAGCAGCGTAAAAAAGGAATAGGCGATATAGGTCCGGATGTTCCCGGTCTGGATGCGCCCGATCTGGCGCGCGGCGGCTTCGACCCCGCGCGCCAGCGGCAGATAGCCATGACGCCACGAGCGGTCGCCGATCCGCAGTTCGAAGTCCAGTGCGGCGGGAGTCAGCAACGCATGCCCGCGTTCGTCACGGGTCGCCCGTTCATCGATCTCATACAACGGACTGAACACGCGCCGCAAGGGCTGGCTGAACGCGGTCGACGTGTACTGCATGCGGGCATCGAGACCGCCGAAACCGCAGTCCCAGCGCGGCCGATCCCGCAGCAGCGCCAGTTTAGGTGTGCGCAGTAGCCGGAAGCTGACCCAGGCGGCGAGCGCGCAGGCCAGCAGCACCAACGGCGCGGAGTAAGACGCGCCGCGAGACGACACCGGGGTCAGCCAGAGCCAGCCATTGGCGTAAGCGCTCGCCAGATCGTTACCCAGCAGGGTGCGGGTGATGGGTCCCAAGGCAGCGATCACCTGACCCGGGAAGACGCCGAGCAATACACACAGCGCGGCCAGCAGTGCCGGCCCGGCAAACATGCCCCGGTGCAAGGGCTCGCCGGCGTGGGTCGCATGACGCGAGCGGGGCGCCCCGAGAAAGCCGATACCGTACGCCTTCACGAAGGCGGCGGCGGTGACCGCGCCGGTGAAGGCGAGTAGGGCCGCGGCGACCGGCACGAAGCTACGCAGAATGCCGCTGTCGAGTGCGGAAGCCTGCAGCGCGGTCTGGAACGTCAGCCATTCCGAGACGAAGCCGTTCAACGGAGGCAGGCCCGAAATGGCGATGCACCCGACCAGCATGATGAGCGCGGTGCGAGGCAGCCGCTTGATCAACCCGCCCAGCCGCTCGAGACTGGACTCGTGAGTCTGGTGCAGGATCGTCCCGGCCTGCAGGAACAACAGGGTCTTGAACACGGCATGGTTCAGTACGTGGTAAAGCGCGGCAATCAGACCAATCGCCGCCAGTTCGCCGTGACCCTTGGCAAAGAAGACCATGGATAGGCCGAAGCCCATGAATACGATGCCGATGTTCTCGATCGAGGAATACGCCAGCAGGCGCTTGAGATTGTTTTGCTGAAATGCGTACAAGGCCCCGAGCGCTGCTGATGCCGTTCCGAGCAGCAGGGTTGCCGCGCCCCACTGCCACTGTATGTCGCCCAGAATGTCGAAGACGAAACGCACGAAACCGTACACGGCAACCTTCAGCATGACCCCGCTCATCAATGCAGAGATGTGCGACGGCGCCACGGGATGCGCTTCGGGCAGCCAGGCATGCAGCGGCACCAATCCGGCCTTCATGCCGAATCCGATCAGGGCTAGAGCGAAAGCAATGCTGGCCCAGGTCGGCGACAGCGGTGCCGCACGCAGGGCGTCGAAAGTGAAGCTGTGGGCCGACGCGAACGCGGCCACGATGCCGTAGGCCAGGATCAGCGCGATGGCGCCGACCACGGCCATCAGCAGATACAGGAACGACGCCCGCCGATTGGCGGCGTGCTCGTGCTGAAAGGCGACCAGGGCATAGCTGGCCACCGACATCAGTTCCCAGGCGATCATGAACAGGAATGCGTCGTCGGCCAGTACGACCAGTTCCATGCCCGCTACGAACACGCCGGTGCCAAAGGCGAGCGTCGCAAAGGAATGTCCGCTGTGCCGGAAAGATCGGACATAGCCCGGACCGTAGAGCGCGACCGCGAGCACGCACAGGCCGATCACGCCGAGAAAGAATCCGGCCAGCGGATCAAGGCGCAGGTGCCACGCCAGCCATGGCAGACCCAGCGGGAGTTGATCGGTCCGCGTCTGGCCGGCCAGCAGCGTTACGCAGCCCGCCACCAGACTTGCGAGCCCCGAGCAGGCGAGCAGACCGAACGCGGCATACTCGACTGCGGACTGGAAGCGCTGTCCGTCGAGCCGAGCCGTCCGGTCCTGCGGCCGGCGGCGTGCCCAGCGCGCACAAAAGCGGACGACCAAACCACGGCTCTGTTCGGCGTCGATCAGAACGAGCGGGAGCGCTGCCGACAGCAGGGCGCCAAGCAGTGCGACAGTGGCCAAGACGAGCATGAATCTCCTGAAAGGCGGTCTGCGGAGGGACGGTTCGTGCGTTGCCGCAGGGGCGCGGCAGTTCTGACCTCGGCGCGTGGACGGGAGCGCCTCGACGATTGGGGCGGCGGTCAGCGGAGCCTCGGGGCCTGCACGGTGAGGCGTATGCAGTGCTCGTGCCACACCACCGACACGGTGCTAACAGATTGTTATCGAAGTGAATCCTGCGACGTGACGAGGATCCTGCTCGGAGTGATCAGGTTGTTATGAACCGAGCGCCGTGGATGCGCGGGGGTCTTCCACCGATGACTCAGTGGCTGAGCAAAAGGTTTTCGGCTCCTGGGCCCAGGTGGTCGAGACCACAGGGACGCAGCGGGGAATCGGGGGTCCGCGGTGGTGCCTTTCCACCACTCCCTGGTGTGCGCCCCGGTAAAATGTCCGCAAACGTATGAAAAAAGACATAATGGGCGATGGTTTCGATCTTGCTTATGAATCGGGTGTCCGGCGTTCGCCGCGTTGATTGTGTTTTGGCCGCTGAGGAACTCGTATATGTCCACCTTGAACGCATTTGTCGAGAAATTGAGCGCTGCAGCAGCCGAGGACTCGGAGCGGTTCGCGACCTATGTGCTGACCGCGTTCATGGCGGTGCTGGCGCTGATCGTGCTGCTCTGACCCGTCGTGATGCAGGGGTTGATCCCTGCTCCGACGCGCTCGCGGGTGCCCGTCGCGGCGCCCCCCAACCGGACCGGGTGCGTCGCTGTCATCTGCTATCCGTGCGGTCGTGCGCTGGCCGTTCGCATCGGTATGCCTGGCTAGGCATGAGCCCCGGCTGCCCCGTTCGACCCGGAATGGCGCGTGTGGAAACCGATTCATGACGATGGTCACTCCGGCGAAGCGGGCACAGTCCGAGATCCCGCGTTATCGTATCCTGGCGCTGGCGACCGCAGCGCTGTTGCTCGTGGCTGCGGGCGAGCGATGGGTGGGCGGTGACATCGATCTCGCGCTGCTCTACCTCGGACCGGTGGGTGGGACAGCCTGGTATGGAGGGAACGCGGCCGGTCGTGTCATCGCCGCCCTGTCGCCGTTGGCGCCGCTCGCCTTCGGCTCCTGGGCAGAGGCTCTGTCGGCGCCCGCCTGGCCCCTGTTGGCGAATGCAGCTCTGCAGTGTGTGCTGTTGTTGATCTTCGTAGAGTGGGTGGTGCGGCTGCGGTGTCGTCTGGCCTCTCAGCAGTCCTTGGTAAGGACGGATCCTCTGACCGGGGTCTTGAATAGCCGTACCTTTATCGAGGAACTGCAACACCGTCTCGATCTCGCCGCGCGCGGCGGTCAGAGCATCGCCATTGCCTATCTCGATCTCGACGACTTCAAGCTGATCAACGACATTCACGGTCATCTGGCGGGGGACCAGACGCTGGGCGTGGTTGCCCGGACGATGGCGGCAGCGCTGCGGCGTACCGATCTAATAGCCAGGATGGGCGGCGACGAGTTCGCCTGCCTGTTCAGTGGAGTGGACCTAGCAGGGGCCGAGGTGGCCATCGACAAGCTGCGGCAGGCCATTGTGCATTCGCCGGGACCTCACGGCATGGTGACGACCAGTGTGGGCTGCACCGTCATCGCAGCGCATCGACCGGATGCCGTCGCCGGCTTGAGTACCGCCGAGCGCCTGATGTACCTGGCCAAGGCGCGGGGCAAGAACTGTGTCGTGTTCCGCGACCATCACGACTCGCCAACTGACTTAGCCGATTCCGCATCGGTCTTGCCGCAAACCTTGTCGTGATGTGACGCCCGACGTGTGCCCAGCGGGCATCCCGCAGGCCGGTGCGCGACGTGTCGTTTCCGGTCCAGGTTGCAGGGCGAAGGCGGTGTGACGTGTCGGAATGCACACCGCTGTGCGTTGACCGTCTTCAAGTTCTCGCGCAATGCCCCAGGTCGTCGCCGACTGTAAAAGTCGCGTCCAATTCCTTATGCTTGGCCTCGGTTGATAGGCAGCGTATACCCCTGGGGCCGTGCGTAACCATTCACCCCCCTTTGCTTGGTAGCGGGCGCGGGCCGGGAGGGCGAGACCGTCTGCAGGAGGGAACCCGCAGGCTAGCCTCCAGGGACGGATTCACGGCGTGTCTCGGCCTCCCGCCCGCTCCGGCGCGTGGGGGCGTGAACAGTTACGGGCCGTGCTGGGCGTCGGCGGCCAACGAAGCGGTCGATGTGCCCCCAGTGACAAACAGGCGGGCCATAGCCGAGATGCGAAGCGAGAGATAAAAGATGGTCCGATCCTACCTGACCCGACGCGCGGATGGCCCGGCGGTTCCGCGCTATTCCCTGCTGGCGCTCGTCCTTGGTCTCGGCGGGTGTGCCCAGATGCCATGGCCGCGAATGGAGTGGCCATGGCCGGCCCTGGCGAGCGGAAGTCCGCCCGACATCACGATGCAGCCGCCTGCCGGCAGCAGGGAGGTCGATCCACGGCTGGGGATCACGCTGCGCGCGCAGGGGGTCGGCACGCGGCTTGAGCGTGTCGAAGTTCGCGACGGTGAAGACAAGCCGGTCAGCGGTGCGATGAAGGGCGACGAATACGTCGTCAAGCCGCCGCTGCAGTTCGGTTCGCGCTATCGGGTGTCCGCCGCTGGGCGCAGTGCCGCGGGGGAGCCGATCACTCGCGAGTTCGACTTCACGACGCTCGCCGTTCCCAGCCTGGACGGTGGTACGCTGCGGCCCATCGGTCCGGATAGTGCCGTCGCGTTGAGTTTCGACCGGGCGGTCGGGCGTCTCGATATTCGTAGCGACCTGAAGGCGAAAGTCGAGCCCGATACTGAGCGACGCACATTTCGTATTGTCGTCGACGGCTACCCGAAGGGCCGTACGATCCCCGTCGAGGTGCAATGGGAGACACCCAGCGGCGTGCCGCTCCCCCCGCTGGCCTTGCAACTGACGTCGGCCCCGCCACTGAATGCGAATCTGAGCCTTCAGGGGCAGACCAACCTCGGGCTGGCGTTGCCGGTCGAGTTGCGATTCGCCGAGCCGATAGTCGATCGTGAACAGGTGCCCGCGGCGTTGCGCGTCCAGACTGCGGCCGGCGAGCCGGTCGATGGGCGCTGGCAATGGCTTGGCGACCAGCGGCTCCGGTTCACACCGAAGCCGCGGTGGCCGGCGACCAGTTCGATCGAGGTGCGCGCCGAGCCAGGCCGGATCCGCTCCGCGAAGGGCGCGACCAACACCGCGGTGCTGGTCGGCAGCTTTCAGACTGGGGCCGACCGCAAGATCGTCGTCTATTTAGATTCCCAGCGGCTGACCGCGATCGAGAACGGCCAGGTCGTCAAGACGATCAAGGTCAGCACCGGCAAGCCGGCGACACCGACCGTGACCGGGTCCTACTACATCTACGCGCGCTATCCGCGCAAGACGATGCGCAGTCAGGCCAAGCCCGGCGAGCCTGGCCATTACGTCGTCGAGAACGTCCCCTACGCGCAATACTTCCATGCGGACTACGCCTTGCACGGTGCCTGGTGGCATAACGGGTTCGGGCGCCCGGCCAGTCACGGCTGCGTCAACATCCCGACCCGCACCAACAACCGCCGCTGGCCCAAGGCGCCCGAAGAAGCCGGCTGGCTCTATGATTGGGCGGCACTTGGCGTGCCGGTTACCGTGCAGCGCAGCGCCGCGCGTTAGCGCGCGGACGCGCATGCGCGACGGGGCTCCGGGGGCGGGGTTCGCCTTCATTCTTCCCGGGAAGACGGGGCATACGGCCGCAGCTTGTGGTTCAAAAGAGCCATCTCGTACCGACGCTTGATCGCTATGCCGGGTTAAGTCGTTGAACCTGAATAGGGTGTCCCGATCTGGGTAGATGGCGCGGGGTCTGCTAGAGAGAGGCTCCGACCCCCAGTGCGACAGTTCCCATGAAGCCAAGCTCGCGGTGTTTTTTCAAGGCATCGGCAAAGCGCCCAGCCCGCGCTGTCGGGTTGTCTGTCCTCGTGTTGTTACTGTCGTTTGCCGACGCCGGCCATGCGGAGCTCGCGACAAGCTGGGGCAGTTGGGGACAGGTGGTGGCCGAAGGCGATCTGGGTTTCATCGATCCCAGCCTGCAAAAAATGAGACTCTGGCTCGAAGGCCAGATGCGCTGGAATGAAGACTGGCAACATTGGTATCAGGGAATGGCCCGGGCCGCGCTGGGCTATTCGTTGAGTGACCGTGCGACGGTGTGGCTCGGCTACACCTTTCTGCCAACTCAGCTTCAGGGTAAGCCCTATGTGGCACAGCAGGATGTCTGGCCGGGCTTTCGCTATACCCTGCCGACCGAATTCGGCACCTTCATGTTCCGGACACTGTTCGAGACCAACTTCATCCGCGGTGACGACCCGCGTTTTCGTCCCAGGCAGATGATCCGCTACCTCCGGCCGCTCGAATTCGAGGCGCGTCTGAGTCTTGTGGTCTGGGACGAATTCTTCGTGCGCCTCAACAGCACGGAGTGGGGTGGTAAGGCGGGCTTCGATCAGAACCGCATCTTTCTCGGCCTGGGTTGGACCTTCACGCCGGGCGTCCGCGCCGAACTCGGCTATCTGAACCAGTATGTCGAGGACAAGAACCTCATCAACGAGACCGACAACAACCTGATCATGGGTTCTGCTTTCGTCAACTGGTGAAACGGCGCCCCCGGGGCGCTTTCCGATGAGCTTAGGTGGGGGGCTCACGCCGCCTCTGCACGGGGCGCACGGCGTGTTCGACAAGTCGAAGAGTAGGTCGAGGACTTCGGCCGACCGTCTTGCGATCTCCGGCTGAGTCGTTCCCATGGTGGTGCGTAAGGTGCGGATTTACCAGAGGGTATGGTAATGTGGACCGCGTAAGGTCGGCGATGGGCGGGGTCGTCGATGGGGCTGTTTTGCGAGGCGGCGCTCCACTCGAATGCGAAACGAGGTGAGACCATGACGACTATCTTCGATCGGGGCCCGCATCGGCTGTGGTGGGCTTGCTTCCTGCTACTGGCGGTAGCTTGGGTGAATGAGGCTCGGGCTCATGAGCTGCGGGTTAGCGGTGCGCGGGATCGGTCCGGCTCGATAGCCTTGGGTGGACTCGAAGCGTCGGGTGGGATCTACGCCTTTCTGGTACCCACGGCGAGTGCCCGCGAGGTCAGGTTCTACCTGGACGATCCGGCGATGACTCGAGCGCCGCGCCGGGTGGAGCGCAACGCTCCCTATGATTTTGCCGGCGGCAGTGCGACGTCGGCGCTGCCTTTCGACACCCGCAGGCTGGCCGACGGCGTTCACCGGATTACGGCTCAGGTCGTGTTGCCGACCGGCGGAGTCGACGTCGTGGATGCAAGCTTCACCGTGTCCAATCGGCGGAGCAACGCATTGGATCAGGTTCATCTGGCATGGGGGCCAGACCCGACGACGTCGATGATCGTCGTCTGGCGCACCCTGGATCCCTTATCGATTTCCGCGGTCCGGTACCGAACCCCGGGCTCGCTGATCTGGCATGCCGCGGCGGGCGGGCCACGCCCCTCGGGCACGGAGGGTACGCTGCATGAGGTCGCGATCAACGGGCTGGCGCCGAACACATCCTATGAATACCAGGTTCAGGGCGGCGACGGACTGTGGAGCGAAACCTTCACTCTACGCACCGCCCCGCCGGCGGGAGCCGACTGGGATGCCGTGTTCGTCGCGGACACCGGCCTCATCGGTCGTCTTGATGGCCTGACCACAGGCACGCAACAGGTCATCGACGAGATTGCGCGACTGCAGCCCCGGATGGTTTTGCTCGGTGGCGATTACGCGTATTTCAATACGGATAAGCGCTATGTGACGCTCGATGCCACGATCGACGCCTGGTTCAACCAGATGCAGCCGATCGGTCGCCATGCGCCCATGATGCCGGTCTACGGGAACCACGAAGTCGGACTGGATGAAAACCTGCCGGCGTGGCAGGCGCGCTTTCCGACACCGGCCGGGTTCGACCGTCGTCGGAGCTATTCATTCGATATCGGCGAGGTGCATTTCGTCGCCATTTTTGCGATTTCGGACAGGAATGGCCTCAGAGCCGGGACGGAGGCCTGGATCGAGCAGGACATTCAGGCTGCCTACGCCGCCGGCGCGCGCTGGGTCATCCCGTATCTGCATGTGGCGCCGTTTTCGGACGGCAGGAATCATCGGTCGAATCTGGCGCTCCGCGCGGAACTCGGGCCGCTGTTCGAGCGTTTGCACGTGCCGCTGGTCCTGACGGCGCATGACCAGTCCTACGTGCGCACCTACCCGCTCATTGACGTGCCGGCCTCGAATACACCGACCTCCCGGAGCCGGGACTGCTACACGGCTGATGATGGCGTGACCTGGGTCAAGATCAGCCCGGGGGGCAAGATGAGCAGCATCAACGGGGCTTTCTCACGGTTCGAAACGGCCACGCCACCGGCCTACACCGCGTTTCGCGACAACACCCGGCATCATTACTCGCGCCTCCGGGTGTTTGCCGCGGGGGCGCTGCAGCTGGACACCTATGGCGTGAAGGGCGATGGTTCGCCCGGCGTGGTGATCGATAGCTTTCGCTATACGACAGGCACCTGCGAGCCGCCGGGCTGAGGCGGCTAGCGCCGCCCGCGGCTCAACCGGCCGTAGTGGCGGTGCTTTGCGGCGATCGACCCGTCCACGCGGTGGTCGCCGCGAGCAGTGGCATCGTCAGCGTCATTTTTTCGTGGACGAGGTGTAGGTAACAACATGTTCGATGGACGCGCCAAAGGGTGGAGACAGGGGACGCTCCGCACCTGCTGGAGTCGGATGCTCGCGCTGCTCCCGGCGCTGGCGGCCGGTTGCATCAGTGACGGAACGCTGCTCGATGAAAACTCGGCGGTGGCGCTGCGCACGGTACGAACCCAGGCCCGGCAGGATCTGAGCTGCCCGGCGGCAACCGTCAGTATCGTGTCGGAGAAAGAGGTGCCCGGGGCGCCATGGGGCTATCTGTACAGCGATTATCGTGTTCGCGCCGAGGGTTGCGGTCGCGGCGCATTCTACGATGTGGAATGCCGGGACGAGACCTTGTGCGACCTGAAAAATGTCCAGCCATGAGGTGTGGGCGTTTCCGCGTCGCTTGCCATGCGGTTGCGCTGGGCGGGCTGCTGACGGCCGTGGCTATCCCGGGCGCGGCGGACATCACCACGACCTGGGGTAGCTGGGCCCAACTCGTGGGCGAAGGGAGCCTCGGCTTCGTCGATTCGCGACTGGAAAACCTGCGCTTGTGGCTCGAGCTTCAGGGCCGCTGGAATGAAGACTGGCAGCATTTCTACCAGGGGGTCGCGCGCGCCGCGCTGGGCTATTCGCTCAGCGACCGGGCCACGGTCTGGCTCGGCTACAATTTCGTCCCAACCCAACTGGAGGGCAAGCCGTACTTCGCCCAACAGGACCTCTTTCCGGGCTTCCGCTACATCATGCCGACGGAATTCGGCGTGTTCATGTTCCGGACGATGGTGGACATCAATTTCATCCGGGGAGACGACGTGCGGTACCGGCCGCGCCAGCTGATCCGCTATCTGCGGCCCTTCGCGTTCGACGAACGACTGAGCCTGGTGGCCTGGGACGAGTTTTTCGTGCGGGTCAACAGCACCGAGTGGGGCGGCAAGGCCGGCTTCGATCAGAATCGCGCGTTTCTCGGTTTCGGCTGGAGCTTCAGCCCGGAACTACGCGCCGAACTCGGCTACATGAACCAGTACGTCGAGGACCGCGATCTGCTGAACGAAACCGACAACAATCTGATCATGGGCTCGTTGTTCGTCGGCTGGTAGCGGCAGCCGGCAATTGCGCGGCGATCCACTCCCAGCGCTTATCCTTGACCATAACGAAGCGGCAGCGGCCTTCCGACAGTTCCGCCCAAAGCTCACCGATTCGCCGGTCGTCTGCGGTGGCATCCCAGCGGTCGGCGCCCTTGTACTCGACGGCCAACACGGGGCCCGGCTGCCCGTCTCTCTCGGGCAAGCGACACAGGAAGTCGGGATAGAAGCGCCCGTCGGCTTTTTGCAGAAAGAACGAGCTGCCTTCGCGGCGAGCGAGGTTGCGGACCCAGGAGTCGGGCGCGCGGTGTGTGGGCGACGGCGAGGATGTAACTGCGATCGGATTCGACCGTGTGCAGCAGTTTGTAGGGAAAGCGGCTCAGAATCAGCCGCCGTATGTCACCGCGCTCGTTTGGACATGCCAGGAGCTAGATGCGCAATCGCAGCAGGGCTTGCCTCACGTCCTGTCGAAAACGTGCGCCCAAAACCCGGAACCTCACGTTCGTCGTGGCGCTCGCCATCCCCGAATTCCGTTCTCGCTTCTGGTGAGAAGGCGGTGCGCATCACAAGGGTCCGAAGATATCCTCGTCCGGGATGCCCTGGGTTTGACCAGCGCGGTAGGTTGCGAGACGGCGCTCGGCTTCTTCCAGCCATGCGCAATCGATCTCCGGGTCCGGTAGATCCAGGCCCGTCAGAATCTTCTCGGCCAATTTGAAACGTTCATCCGGGGCGAGTTTCAACACGGAAGCGAGAATGTCACCAGAGTGCATGCAGTGCCTGGTCGGAATCGCAAGCGGGCTGAGAAGGCGCGTGTAAATGCAGGAGGCAGCTTGATGTCATGGCGGAAGCGTTTCCTGATGGGGGCGATCCAACCGCCCTGCCGCAAAATGTGAGTCTGCCGGCCAGTCTTCGCCTCAAGGTTCCGAAGATCCTTCGACGCTGCTTGCTCGCCATGCCGCGCACGGCAGTGGCATGTCGCGGCTCATCGTCAAACGTAGGGATTGGGAAGCGCGCCTTCGCCCGCGCTGCGCTTCCGGGCGCGGACCGGGCAGCCGAGACACGCCGTGAATACGTCCGTGTAGGCTCGGCTCCGGGCTCCCGCCCGCAGACGGTCTCGCCCGCCCGGTTCCGCTCCCGCCCCGGACCAAACGGGAATGAACTGGTACGATCCGGATGCCGTGACGCTTGCTGGCCACTGACATCTTCACAAGTCCAGTGCGTAGGGGCTTTATTTGTACGCGATGCCTTCGCGCGCGGTGCGGGCACCGAGCCGGTTCGCGTCCGCGTACATCACCTTGGGACCGTGATGCGGAGCAAGGGCGGCATACCTGGCACTGGTCAGCACGTTGCTACCCGCGGTGTCTCAGCCCATCATCTGCGCGCTGGGCTTGTCGATTCGGCCCTTGCCGTTCGACTTGGCCCGGCGCGCCGCGAGCGGGTGGTCGGAAAACGGTTCGTGATTCTCGAGACCGACAATCGAACAGCGTCCGCCCCGGGCATTGTAGTCGTGCTGGAAATGGTCGATGAATTCCATGACGGTGTGATCGATGAAGGTGGTATTCGAGAAGTCCACGATCACGGTCTTGCCGGCGGGAACGGCGGCGAGATCGCCTTTCAATCCCATGAAATTGGAGAAGGCGGCGGAGTCGGTCACGGTGATGCGGTAGGAGTCAGGACAGGCCTTCTCGACCGTGTAGATAATCCTGAAGAGATTCAGGAAAGTGACGCCGCGGGCCGCGTGAATCAGCAACTCCGCAAGGATCCCCAGCAGCACGCCGATCAGCAGGTCGGTCGCCAGCACGCCCACGATGGTGATCACGAACAGCGCGAACTGATCCCACCCGATGCCCATGGTTTTGGCGAATTCCTTGGGTGAGGCCAGCCGGAAGCCGGTGTAGACCAGCAGGGCCGCGAGCGATGCCAGCGGGATTTCGTGGATGAAGTGCGGGAACAGCGCGACGAAGAACAGCAGGAATGCGCCGTGGAAGAAATTGGCCCAGCCGGTGCGCGCGCCGGACCCGACGTTGGCCGAACTGCGGACGATCTCGGCGATCATCGGCAGGCCGCCGATGAGGCCTGCCAGGGTATTGCCGATTCCGACCGCGGTCAGGTCCCGGTTCAGATCCGACTGCCGCCGATACGGGTCCAGCTTGTCGACCGCTGTCGTGCTGAGTAGCGATTCCAGGCTGCCGACCAGGCAGATGCTGAGGACCGCACCCCAGAAGGCCAGCGTGCCGATCTTCGAGAAGTCGGGAAAGTAAAACCCACTGAAGAAATGCTCGGGCACCGCGACCAGGAAGGCGGGGCCGACCGTGAACTCGTGATGGGGGATAACCGGATCGTTCGGCAGGAACATGTAGACGTGCTGATGATCCAGATCAAAATACTGACCCAGCGCCATGCCCACCAGCACCACGAGTAGCGGGCCCGGGACCATGCGCAAATAGCGGTTGCGTACGCGCGACCAGACCATCAGGATCAGCAGTCCGACGCCTCCGATGAAGGCGATCTCGGGGTTGAAGTTCGCGATGCTGTGCGGGATCTCGAGGATCGTGTCGATCAGCTCCTTGGACTCGGGCTTCACCCCCAGCAGCGTGTGAACCTGCTTGGCCATGATGATGATGCCGATCGCAGCCAGCATGCCGTGGACGACCGAGGCCGGGAAGAACGCGTTGAGCCGGCCCGCCTTCAACAGGCCCAAAACGATCTGCAGCAGGCTGGCGACCACGATCGCGGCGAGCGTGTACCGATAGGCGGCCATGGCATCGCCGTCGCCAAGGGACTGGACTGCGGACAGGATCACGACGATCAGGCCGGCTGCCGGGCCGTTGATCGTGACGTACGATCCGCTGATGCGCGAGACGACGACGCCGCCGATGATCGCGCTGATGATGCCGGCCATCGGAGGAAAGCCCGAGGCCATCGCGATGCCAAGGCACAGCGGGAGGGCGATCAGAAAGACCAGAAAGCCGGATGTCAGGTCGGACCTCCAGTTTTCGATCAATCCGGGAATGCCGGTTTTCGGCGTCTGGCGCGATGCGGTCGTGGGGTCTATGGCGATCACGGGTTACCTCGGCTAGATCATGCGTTGGACTGCATGCAACTACCGGGCCTTTCGTGGGCGAAGCGCACTTTCAAAGGCTTGCAGGACCGGCGGGCCGCCACATCGCTAGGGCGTGGTGCAAAGCCACCGTTCGCGGCGGGGCAAATGAACCAGCGTGTCGGGTGCCGCCGAATGCGGGCCGGTGAGGCGCTGCCCGGGCCCCCGATCTTGACCCGCGCTCAGCCTCTCGGTTACGGTGGGGCCAATGATCACCATCGCGGTTATTTCGCAGAAGGGAGGCGCCGGAAAGACGACGCTGGCGATCAATCTCGCCGTCGCGGCGACCCGGGATGGATCCGTCGGATGCGCGCTGATCGATCTCGATCCCCAGGCCAGTGCGGCAACCTGGGGCGATAGCCGCTCGGAGGCGCTGCCCGAAGTCGTTTCGGCGCAGGCGAATCGGCTGGAACGGCATATCGAGGCGGCCCGCAAGGGCGGTATGGCGGCCGCCATCATCGACACGGCGCCGCATTCCGAAAGCGCGGCCCTCGCTGCGGCGCGGGCGGCCGATCTGATCCTGATTCCCTGCCGTCCGGCGATCCTCGATCTGCATGCGATCGGTACGACGATCGATCTGGCACGGCTGGCCGGCACGCCAGTCGCTGTCGTGCTGAACGCGGTGCCGCCGCGCGGCTCGCTGGCGGACGAGGCGGCCGAGGCCGTGGCCGGCTATCAGGTGCCTTTGGCCCCGGTACGCATCACGCAGCGCGCGGCCTTCGTGCACTGTCTGACCGTCGGCAAGGCGATACAGGAATTCGAGCCCCGGGGGCGGGGTGCTGTGGAAATCGGAGGGCTTTATCGGTGGATCTGCGAAACGATTGCGGCCTGAGGTCGACGAGTCGGGGGAAACTCCGGATATGACGAAAAGGGTCAAATTGTCTGCCGCGCTGAGTCGCACGCTGGACCAGCGCGCGGGCGTGTCGCTGGACGCCGATGACGACGGAAACCCGAATGCTCCGGCGCGCACGGAGCGCCGCACCGATGGAGCGTCGGCACCGCGCCGGCGTTCCCTGTTGTCTCCGGTGGGGCGCGCCATGTCCGCGGCCGTGTACGGGGTTGGCTACTACGGCAGCTATGGCATCGCGTTCAGCGCGATGACGCTGTGGTATCTGCTGCCATTGAACAATGCGTTGGGCCGCGGATTCCGCGACGGGGGATGCGCCGGCAAGGAGGCGGCGGCCCACACCTGGTCCGACGCGAATGAAGACTTGGCGCCGTCGACACCCGAAAAACGACGCGCGCGGAAACGCAGCGCCCATCCCGCGACCGCTTGACACGCCGGTCGCTGTCAGGGATTTCGACCGTGAGAACGGACGTTGCCGTTTATTCGCTCTGCTCGTGCTCGGAACGCTGCTCGCGGCATGCGGTACGACTCCCTTCGAGCCTGCGGCAGCGGGTCGTGTCGACAATAGGCCACGCGTTTACCTGTTGGGTCAGGGTTGGCACGCGGGCTTGATCGTCGAGCGTAACGCGGGGTCCGCCCGGCTATGGCCGGAACGCGGGGATTTTCCCGAGGCCGATTTTGTCGAGGTCGGTTGGGGCGAGCGCGAGTTCTACCAGGCAGCCGACCCGGGCGTCTGGATGGCCGTGAAAGCCGCGCTCTGGCCGTCGCCCAGCGTCGTGTTCATGTCCGGGCTACGCAGTCCGCCCGAGACGGTCTTCGCCTGTAGCGACCTGATCGCACTGGATCTGTCGCCGCCCCGCCTGGAAAGTCTGCTGCGTTACGTTCACGACAGCTTCGATCGAGCGGTATCGGCACGTACGGCGCCACTGCCGGGTGGTCGCCCGGGGAGCGGGGCTTTCTACCCGGGGCGCGGCCGTTTTCATCTGTTCAACACCTGCAACACATGGACCGCAGGAGCGCTTGCGGCGGCTGGTTATCCGCTCGATCGTCCCTATCCGCTGACGGCCGGCGGTCTCGTAGGGCGCGTGCGGCCCTGGGGCCGCACGCTGGCGCCTCGTGCCCTTTGCCGCTGACCTCGCTCCGCTTAGCCACGGATCTTCCTGCGGTGGCTGCGGTCAGAGCGAGGGTGGTGGTGGCAAGTCGGCGGACGCGGCGCTACTCTTGTGAGCTTTTGGCCTGACACGGAGCGAGCGATGGAGATCGATGACGACGGCAACATGACCTTGACCGCCGAGGAAAATCAGGACTTGATGGATCGCCTGGGTATCGCCGAGGCGGATTATGACGACCCGCCCGTGGCCATCGAGAGCGTGGAGTTCGAGGCGGGCGTCGCAACCTTCCGCGCCACAAATACCCGTACCGGAAGATCGGTCATGTTGACCTTTGACAGTAGCCCCTAGGCCTAGCCTGATTTTAGGTGCCGAGTTGGGTGGGATGACCGATGGGCCTGCCTGGACCCGTTCCGGGCGTTTTCGACAGACGAGTGACCGACATGTTCATTGCTATGAACCGCTTCCGGATTGCCCCCGGACGCGAAGACGAATTCGTGAAAATCTGGCGCAATCGCGAAACCTACCTGGACGAGGTGCCGGGTTTTCGGGAGTTCAACCTCCTGCGTGGCCCGGCCACCGACGAATGTACACTCTTCGCGTCGCATTCGATCTGGGACTCGCGGGCGGCCTTCGAGGACTGGACCCACTCCGAAGCATTTCGCAAGGCCCATGCCGGTGCCGGCGGTGCCAAGGGCCTGTATCTCGGGCATCCGCAATTCGAAGGTTTCGATGTGGTGTTGTGAGCCCTCGGGAGTGTCCCAGCGATTTGCCGGACGCGAGCATTACTGCAATACTGCGCGCCGATTCGCTGCGTGAGCCCGTGCTTCGGCCGCAGACGCGGCGTAGTGTTTCGTTCGTTGCTGGACTCTCTCCGTTGCTACTCGCTGTCTCGGCGCTGGACCTCGCGTTCCGCGCGGCTTTCGTCCCCTTCCTTGCAATTCGCCGCTTGGCCCGCGCCCAGCGCTTCGCCTTTCGGAATACGGATCGACCATGGATCTTTTCCTTCTCCAGGGCCGTCGCGGTTTCGGCGGATGCGAGCGCCATGTCTTACGCTGATGCGGGCTTAGGGTGGCAGCCGTGAGCGTGACGCGACACCTGGCACTGGGTCTCGCCTTGGTTCTGGTGCTTGGGCCAGCCTCAGCCCGCGACTGGCGGTGGTATCCAAAGCGGCAATCACCGGATGCCAACGCGTTGCGGCCCGATCTCGAAGGTGCCAAAGGCGACGATGGCAATTCCGGCCTGACCGAATTGGACGAGATGCGGCAGTGGCTTTATCGCCGGGATGTTGAGCGGCGGGAGCGCGGCTTTACCGTGCCCGACACGGTGGAACAGATCGATCCCACCGTTTCGGAACCGCCCCCGTTGCCCCCACCCAGGCATTGGACCCGCCCCGGTTTCGGCAGTCCGTCGGTTGGGGGATTCGACAGTGACGGTGGGTCGCGTGAGCGTATCCGGAGCATGCTCCCGGTTGAGCCGGTTCCGCAAGCGCCGCGGGAAGGCCTGACCGATCCGACGGAAGTGCCGATGGCCGAAGGATTCGACGGCGCGGATGCGGCGCCTGAGCAACATACGCGTTCCGGAAAGCATCACTACCGGAGCAAGTCCGGGCACCGCAAGCATCACCGGTCAGGTAAGTCCTCAAAGTCACGGAGCGGCAAGCATCGCCACCGCTGAGCTGAGGCGGCGTCGACGTTCCGGCCTCGGTCATCCGGACCCGCGGCATCGCCGCCGTCGCGCCGTGTGGCGCTCAGGCGACGCCAGCGGCGGTCCTGGGAATTGCGGCCTGAGCCCTAGCCGCGGCCGTGCAAGGCCTGTTGGTAGACAGGCATGTACTTTTCCGCGAGTTTCTTCATCGCGTCGATCCGGGTTTCCGGGCTGGGGTGAGTGCTGAGGATTTCCGGAGTGCGGGAGCCGCTGGCGTGCAGCATTTTTTCCCAGAGGCTGACCGCCGCCTGCGGGTTGTAGCCGGCACGGGCGGCGAGTTGCATGCCGACGGCGTCGGCTTCGCTCTCGGCTTCCCGGCTGTTCGGCAACTGCAGCGCGAGGGTCGCGGCGGAATCGGCCAGTCCTGCCACCGTGCCGAGGTTGTAGCCGGCGATGGCGCCGGCGATCATGCCAAGTTGCAAGCCGGCCTTCTGCATCGTTACCCGGGACATTTTTTCGGCCTGGTGCGACAGCAGTGCGTGCGAGATTTCGTGCGCCATCACCTGCGCCAGTTCGTCGTCGGTCGGCTTGATCTTGTCGAGAAGGCCGGTATAGACGGCCATCTTGCCACCGGCCATGCACCAGGCGTTGACCTCGTTGACGCGCAAGACGTGCACTTCCCACCGCCAACTGCGTGTTTCCGGGCGTAGGTTCTGGGCCTGCACCACGAGCTTGTCCGTGATCGTACGCACGCGGCTCAGCGTGGCGGGGTCGGTGTCGAGCGCGCGTTCGCGGTGGGCTTCCGAGACAAGCTGGCTGTAGGCTTGTTGCGAGGATTTCGCGGCTTCCGCATCGCTGATCAGCGCGGCCTGACTGCGGCCCGTGATCGGGTTGGTGGCACAAGCAGTGAGCGTGGACGCGCCGATGGCCAAGGATAAGATCGGGAGGGTGAGTCGTTTCATGCGATTCGGCTGTGCCCTTTGCGGGCTGTTGCTGGTCGATGGCTGCCAGTCCGTGGTCGGTATGGTAAACGCGCTCGAGCGCCTGGCGGCTGTCTTGAGGATTCCGTTCGAGAGCGCGCTGCAGCGCATTTCCGGCGCCGTCACTCAGCCTAGTTGTATAACGACCCGGGACCGAGATTGCAAGACTGTCGATTGGAGGGGGCGCCAGGGTCGCGCCACTTGTGACTGACTCTGCCGCACCCGATGATCTCCCTGGCCGCTGAGCGCCGCGGGTGAGGCCGAGACCGAGCCGAAGGCCCGTGAGCCCATGGGACGGCCCGATTAGCGCGGCATTTCGGGCGCCCTGCCCCAGTGGCCGCAGGGAGTTGTCGGCATCAAGGCTGAGCACTTCGCGGTTCGGTCAGGCCGGGGCTGGACGCGTCGAATGTCAGGCCCTCGCTCAGGGCCAGATGCTGCATGACCTGAATCGCATTGCGCAGTGCATTGGGTTCCACGACAGTGCGTCCGGCGTAAGGGTGGTCGACGGAAATGACCACCGCCAATTCGAAAGCGATGGATGCTCCCAGGGCGAAGCTCATGACCGCGAACAGGCCATTCCTACCCTGCGTGAACAAGGCCGCCATGACCATGACCACGACCGCGCCACCGAACAAGAGGCGCCAGACATCCGCCGGCAGGTAGGGTTTCGCATCGAGCAGGCGCGATCGGCGGTCTTCGGTTAATCGGATCAATTCCTCCATCGAATGATTCAGCGTGATCTCATCGCGCGCTTCCTTCGGCGTGTAGCGAACGTAGTATGACCAGAGTTCGTTGTGGATCGCGAAAGCCTTGGGGATGCCGGTGGTTACACCCTGTGACCGCCTGTACAGCGAGTCCATCCAGGCCCACTCCTCGTCGACCGTCGATTGTGCGTACCGATACAAGCTGGATCGGATCTTTTGTGCTTCCGGTTCGGACAGTCCGCCGGACAGACGAAACAGGCTGACGAGACGGTTGGCTTCGTCGATCTGTTCCGCCTCGGCGTCTTGGAAGTTCTGCCAGGCAGCGACCAGGATCAAGCCCAGCAGGATTGCGTAGAGCGCGGAAACCGAGTTGAACACGGCATCGAGTGCCTCATGATGGCCGGTTTCCTCCCGCCCGACGAGCCAGCGTCGCAAAGGGATCGCTGCGATGCTAACCAGCGTATAGCTGGCACCGAACAGCGCGGCGATCTCCCACATGCTGAGCGAAGCGAGAAAATCGTAAGTCGAGGCCATCGAAAAGTTCCTTTGAAGTCTGCAATCCGGCAGTGGATTATCCCGTAAATGGATCGTTCAAACGGGGTCGGCAGGCTTCTGATTAAGAGGACCGCCACGGTGGCGGCGCCTTCGAACTGCCGGCTGGACGGTGATCACTCCAAGCGGCCCCGGGCGATTCGTAGCATAATTTCCCCTGCGGCGTATAAGGCCATCAACCGAAAAGAACAGCGCCCGCAGAGTCACCCCAATGAAGAATCTCCCTCGTCCCGAGCTTCCGTATTCCCTGATGTGGGGTGCGCTGATTCCGCTGGTGGCCTGCGGGCTGCAGTGGGCGCTATGGCCCCACGTCCCTCCCCTCGTCTGGCTATTCTTCTATCCCGCGGTTTTTCTCAGCGCCTGGCTGGGTGGACTCTACGCCGGGCTGCTCGCCACCATACTCTCGGTCGGGCTGGTCTGGTTCTTTTTCGTCGAGCCGCGGCTCTCCTGGGCCGTGGCGGATTCCCGTCACCTGGTCAGTTTTGCCGTCTTTACGTCGATGGGGGTCTTGTTCAGCCGGATTCACCAGAAACTGTTCGACCTGGCGGGGGAGATCGAGCGCATTCAGGCATCAGATCTCGAGGCGAAGCGGGATCGTCTGGAGTTTGCGTTGCGGGCCGCCGATGCTGGGCTTTGGGATTGGGACCTTAAGAGCAGTCGAGTCCTGTGGTCCGAGACCATCTGGCATCTCTACGGCCTGGAACCGGGCAGCTGTGAGCCATCTTACGAGGCCTGGGCGGCAAGCGTCCATCCCGATGATCGCGATACCACCATCGCGAAGCTGCATGCGGCCGTGGAAGCCGGAGGGGATATCTACCTGGAGTGGCGGGTCGCGAACTGCCCGCTCGGCGAGGAGCGCTGGTTATTGTCGAGGGGGCAGCCGGTGCTGGATGCTCACGGTAACCGCTGTCTTTACCGGGGTATCGTGCTGGATATCTCTCGGGTGAAACACTCGGAAACGCGCCTCGCGGACAGCGAGCAGCGCCTGAGTTTCGCGTTGGACACGCTCGGCGTCGGCGCCTGGGAATTGGACCTGCGCACCCGTGCCGCCATGCGCACTCTGCTGCACGACCGGATCTTCGGCTACGAGGAAGCGCTGCCGCTCTGGACCTACGACATGTTCTTGGAGCATGTCACGCCGGAGGATCGCGACCACGTGGACCGGTGTTTCCGCGACGCGACCGCAAGCGGTGCCGACTGGGACTTCGAGTGCCGCATCCGGCGGGTGGACGGTGTGCTGCGATCGATCTGGGCCAAAGGGCGGCATCGGTACGACGAACAAGGCCGACCGCTGGCACTGGCGGGCATCGTGCAGGACATCGCCGAACGGAAGCAGCTGGCGGATGCGCTGGCAGCCAGCGAACGGGAGTTCCGCTTGCTGGCTGAAGCCATGCCCCAGATAGTCTGGGCCACGGATGCGGATGGCCGGAACACCTATTTCAACCATCAGTGGACCGATTACACGGGCCTGTCTCTGGCTGAGAGTTCCGGCCACGGCTGGAACATCCCCTTCCATCCCGATGATCGGAATCGGGCCTGGGTCGCGTGGCGGAACGCTGTCGAAAACAATGCCACCTACGCTCTGGAGTGCCGTCTGCGGCGGGCCGATGGGGTGTACCGCTGGTGGCTGATCCGGGGCGTTCCGGCCGTCGACGACGCTGGAAAAATTCTGAAATGGTTCGGTACCTGCACGGACATCCATGATCTCAAGCTGAACGAGCAGGCGCTACTGCAGAGCCGCGAGAATCTGCTCTCCGTGATGCAGAACGCGCCCTACGGCATCCTGTTGATCAAGACGGACGGCACGACGGCTTACCTGAATCCGACCGCCACCCGGTTGCTGGGGTATAGTCTGGCGGACATCCCCGACCTCGACACGATGTTCAGGAAGGCGTACCCGGAGCCAGCCTATCGGGAACAGGTGCAGCGCGCCTGGCAGGAGAATGTGATGGCTCGCGAGGAAGAGGGCACGCTGGACGAGGCGAGAATCTACACCGTTCACCGTGCCGATGGAGTTCCCCGGGACATCGAGTTTCATGTCACCCGCCTTCCGGATCAGCGCACCTTGGTAACCTTTGCCGACATCACCGACCGCAAGCAGGCGGAGGACCAGTTGCGCAAGCTGGCGCTCGCGGTGGAGCAGAGTCCGGCCAGCATCATCATCACCGACACGAACTCGCTGATCGAGTACGTGAACGACGCCTTTTGCCGCAACACCGGCTATACGCGAGAGGAAGCCCTGCAGCGAAACCCGGCATTCCTGGGATCCGGCCAGACGCCGGCAGACACCTTCCGCAGCCTGCGGGCCATGCTGGCGCAAGGCCTGACTTGGAGGGGCGAGTTGTTCAACCGGCGCAAGGATGGGAGCGATTACGTCGACGATGCCATCATCTCGCCACTGCGTCAGCCCGATGGCCGGGTTACCCATTACGTGGCCGTGCAAGAGGACGTTACCGAGAAGAAGGCACTGTTCCTGGAACTGGAAACGCATCGCCAACATCTCGAACAACTGGTCGAACAGCGGACCCGGGATGTGGTCGCCGCACGTGCGGAAGCAGAAGGCGCCAATCGGGCGAAAAGTGCCTTCCTGGCGAACATGAGTCACGAGATCCGAACGCCGATGAATGCCATTCTGGGCCTGGCTCATCTGCTCAGGAGCGACAGCCCCACTCCGGGTCAACTGGAGCGGCTGGGCAAGATCGATGGGGCAGCGCGACATCTGCTCTCCATCATCAATGACATCCTCGACATCTCGAAGATCGAGGCCGGGCGCCTGGAACTGGAGCACGCGAACTTCCCGCTGGCCAGTATTCTCGATCACGTCCGTTCGCTGATCGCGGAACAGGCCCGCGCCAAGAACCTCAAGGTCGAAGTGGATGGCGACGATGTGCCGCTGTGGCTGAAGGGCGACCCGACCCGTTTGCGTCAAGCGCTGCTCAATTATGCGGGCAACGCCGTGAAGTTTACGGATAGCGGCTCGATCAGCCTGCAGGCGCTGCTGCTGGGCGAGGACGCTGATGGTTTGCTGGTGCGTTTTACTGTCCAGGACACGGGCGTCGGCATCGCGCCTGAGGAAGCAGCTCGGTTGTTCGAGGCGTTCGAGCAGGCCGATGCCTCGACCACCCGCAAGCACGGTGGTACCGGTCTGGGACTCTCCATCACCCGACGTCTGGCCCGGCTGATGGGAGGCACCGTCGGTGTGGACAGCGAACGCGGTCGGGGCAGCTCGTTCTGGTTCACGGTCCGTTTGAAACGGGGGGAGGAAGGGGCTCCGCTCGACCCCGGTGTGTCGCTAGCCTGGGCCGAGGCGGAGCTACGAAGGAACCATACGGGTGCCCGCCTGCTGTTGGCGGAAGACAACGCCATCAACCAGGAGGTCGCATTGCAACTGTTGCAGGCACCCGGACTATTGGTGGATGTCGCCTGGGATGGGCAGCAGGCCGTGGAGAAGGTCAGGGGCAACGCTTACGACCTCATCCTCATGGACGTGCAGATGCCTGGAATCGATGGGCTCGAGGCCACGCGGATCATCCGTGCGATGCCGGAGCGTCGGACGGTCCCGATCCTGGCGATGACCGCCAACGTGTTCGACGAGGACCGACGGGATTGCGTGGACGCGGGCATGAACGACTTCGTCGCCAAGCCCGTGGATCCTGAACTCCTATACGGGACCTTGCTGAAGTGGTTACCCGTCAGGACCATTAGCACCATCGATGGACCGGTCAATGCCGCGGAGGTTTCGGTTGAGGACGAGTACCGGCAGCGCCTGGCCGCGATACCGGGCCTCGACGTGGAGGCAGGGTTGAGCCACACGGGCGGCAAAATGCCGACTTATCTCCGATTTCTCTCGATGCTGGTCTATCAGCATCCTCCGGACCTGCAGCATATCGCGGCGCTCCTGGCTGAGGACAAGCTCGCGGAGATTGGACGCGAGGCACACGCGTTGAAGGGAGCGGCCGGCAACCTGGGCATTGAGAGTGTCGCCGCGCTGGCGGACGCGCTGGGTCTTGCGCTGCGCCGCGATGCCGGCGCTGAGGAAATCCGGCAGATCGGCAATGCGCTCATACAGGACTGGTCGAGGATCAGCGCAATGCTGGTGAGGGTGCTGCCGGATCCGGGCTCAAGGGGCGAGCAAGACCGTCGCTAGGCTGTCGTTGCGATGTATCCCCGAGACGGGCAGTCGACTGCGCGGGCAATAAGAGGTCCATGCCGAGGAATCCAGTCCCCAGGTACAAGTCCATTGACTCCGTGTCGTTTGCGCGCTTTTGTCGAGGAGCCCTCGTAGCGGGTGCGCTCACGTCGCCGGGCCGGTAATGGCTGGTTGTTCCAACCACTGCAGTAGGGTCAGGTAGAGCCGTTCCGGCACGACGGGTTTGCCGATGTGATCGTTCATTCCCGCCTCGAGGCAGGCGTTCCGATCCTCCTCGAAGGCATTGGCGGTCATCGCGAGGATCGGTGTGGCCGCATGACCCGGTAGGGCACGTATGGCACGCGTAGCCTCCAATCCGTCCATGACCGGCATCTGCATATCCATCAACACCAGATCGTAGGGGGCGCTCGCGCAGCGGGAAACAGCGATTCTGCCGTTTTCGGCCGTATCGACGCGGAGTTGTGCCGCCCGCAGCAATTCCAGGGCGACCTCCTGATTGATGGGGTCATCTTCGGCGAGAAGAATGCGGGTTCCGGCATGCTTCCGGCGCAAGGCATTCAGAGCGGAGTCGGAATCCTGCCCTTCGTCGCTGGAATCGATCATGCTGCCGGGTTCGAGCCGCGCCGTGAACCAGAAGGTGCTGCCGCACCCTGGGGTGCTGTCGACGCCCGCATCGCCTCCCATCAATTGCGCGAGACGGCGGGTTATGGTCAGGCCAAGACCTGTGCCGCCGTGCTTCCGGGTGGTCGACGCATCGGCCTGGACAAAAGGGGCGAACAGGCGCTCGCGGCGCCCCGGATCGAGGCCCGGCCCGGTGTCTTCCACCTCGAATCGGACCAGCAGCGTTGAGCCCGTGTTCTCCAACACGCGCGCGCGCAGCGTGATCGAGCCGTGTTCGGTGAATTTGACGGCGTTCCCGACATAGTTGAGCAGAGCCTGTCGCAACCGCGTGGGATCGCCGCGCAACCGGTTTGGTACATTGCCAGCGTCGACCGTGATGCCAAGGCCCTTCTGCTCCGCCGCATCCGCCACCAGTGACCGGGTGTGTTCCAGCAGTTCGGGCAGGGAAAAATCGGCTTGCTCGAATACGATCCGGTCGGCCTCGATCTTCGAAAGATCGAGGATGTCGTTCAACAGGCTCATCAGATGTTGAGCCGCCTGTTCGATCTTGGTCAGACGATCGCTCTGGGTCGGGGTCAAGGGCTCCTTGCGCAACAGGTAGCTCAAACCCAGGATGGCATTCATCGGAGTTCGGATCTCGTGGCTCATATTGGCCAGGAACGTACTCTTGGCCCTTGTGGCGGCTTCGACGTGGAAGCGGTCGATTGCGATCGCGGCCAGATCGGCGGCCTGCTTGATCAGGCGCAGATCCCCGTCCGTGGGCCACGCGGGCTGTCGATGATAGATGGCCAGGGTGCCGAGCACCTGACCGTTGGCGGAAAGGATGGGTTCGGACCAGCAGGAAGCCAGGCCGGCGCTGGCCGCAAGCGTCCTGAATGGGCTCCAGTAAGGGTCGGTCGAGATGTCGGCGGCGATAACGCGCTTCCCGCTGTGTGCGGCTGTGCCGCAGCTGCCCGAGGATGGGCCGATTTCCAGCCCATGGATGGCGCGATTGTAGAACTCGGGAAGGTTCGGGGCGGAACCGACCAGCAGGTGCTTGCCTTCGGGGTCGAGCAACAGGATGCTGCACAGCGTTCCCGGCTGGCCGGCTTCGACGGCGCGCACGATGGCATCGAGGATTTCGCTTAAAGGGGCATTTCGGGCGATCAGATCCATGGCCTGGATGCGCGCGGCTTCCCGCTGGTCGGCCAGCTTGCGTTCGGAGATGTCCTGGAGCGTCCCCATCAGGTAGTCGATGCCACCAGTGGCCCGATAGTGAGGGAATCCGCGCAGCTCCGTCGCCTTGACGGTTCCGGACCGCGCACCGCGCACTTCGACCTCGATCCGGAACGGTTCGCCTGTGGCAAGCGTGTGCTGAAGGCTTTCCACAACCCGTTCGCGCGAGCCTGGCAGGTAGAAATCGAGTCCGGTGGCCAGGTCCGGTTGGTAATCCGCGGGCATCTCGACGATTTCGTAAACACCCTCCGTCCACATCAGCGTGTTGTTCGTCGGGTCGGCGCGCCAGCCGCCCAACTGTCCTACACGCTGACTTTCCCGCAGGAAAAACGCGTTCTCGCGGAGTTTTTCCTCCATGGTTCTGCGCTCATCGATATCGGTATGCGTGCCCAGCATCCGGATCGGCTCATTCGCCGCATTACGCTCCACGACGCGTCCTGTGGACAGGATCCATTTCCAGTTGCCGGACGCCGTGCGTTGGCGGAATTCGGCGTGGTAGTCGTCACTCCTGCCCTCGATATGGTCCTGATAGGCCCGTTGCGCGGCATCGAGATCGTCCGGGTGTAGGTTATCCAGCCAGCGCACATGGGTCTCATGGAACTGGCGCGGGTCGTAGCCGAGCATCAACGCGTACTCGTCGTTCACGATCGCTGCCCCGGTTCGCAGGTTGAGATCATAGAGCCCCTGACGAGCGGCCTTCAGTGCCAGACGAAGGCGCGCTTCACTGATCCGGAGCGCCTCGTCGGCCCGCTTATGCTCGGTCACGTCGATGAAGACACCGTTCCAACGAATGTCGCCGCCCGCCAGGGACACGGGAACAGACTCCAGTCGAAGCCAGCGGATGTCGTCGCCGACGACGAAGCGGCCCTCCCAGCGGAATGGATCAAGGGTGCGTGCGACGGAGCGCTGAGCGGCTTCAAACGCTTCGCGATCCTGCGGGTGCAGGGTGTCGAAGAGAACGCGCGGATTCGCCAGCGCGTCCTCCTTCTTCACGTCGGACAGGGCGCAGAGTCGGTCGCTGATGAAGTCGAAGCGGGCCGTGCCATCGGCGCGCTGGAGGATCGAGTAAATCCCCACGGGTATCCGGCGAACAAGATCGTCATAACGGGCGTTACTTTCCCGCAACGCGTGCTCGGCAGCCCGATTTTGGCTCACGTCCTCGAAGATCGTGTACACCGCGCAGACGTCGCCGCCCAGGGCCGCACGCAGTGGGATGGCGTCGATCTTGATCCAAACATGTTGCCCCCAGGCGGGGTTGAACACCCCCATCAGAACGCCGTGTACCGGTTCGCCGGTGGTCAGCGCAACCATGCTGGGATGCGTGTCTCCGGGAAACGCGGATCCATCTTCATGGATCGCTTGCCAGCGGGAAGCACGCGAGTCCAGGGAACGCAGTTCGTCGACGCTCGCGCCCAGTATCGAGGCTGCGGCCGGGTTCGCGTCGACGATGGCTCCGCTCCGATCCTGATAGACAATGCCATGCGGGGAAGTCTCGAAGAGGAGGCGGTGCTGCTCTTCGCTGCGTTGCAGGGCGGTTTCCGCATTGATGCGCGCGGTGATGTCCTCGACCATGCAAATGTGAGTCGGTCCCTGGTCAATATCGATTCCCAGAGGAGCGATCGTCATGTTGATCCAGACTGCCGAACTGTCCGGTCGCAGGTAGCGTTTGTTCATCCGGAACTCGGTGATCTCGCCTGCATTCAGGCGTGCCATTTGCGCGAGATCCGCCTGCACGTCGTCTGGATGGGTGATCTGCATCCAGTCGAGTGTCGCAAGCTCGTCGCGCGGGCGATCGGCGATTTCCGCAAAACGCTGATTGGCCTGGTGGATGCGGCCGGTCAACGAACTGATCAGGGCGATCCCCACCGGCGCCTTCTCGTAAAGTACCCGGAAGCGCGCCTCGGAGTCCTGGCGGTCCAGCAGCGCCGAGATCGCTCGCCGTTGGCGATTGTGCCGCCACCATGCGAAACCGATCGCAATGAGCCCGAGGACCAGCAGCGAAATGACGGCGGACGTCCATGCCGCCAGGCGTCTGACGCCCGCGTCGGCTTCCGCTTCATCAACCTTGGCGATCAGGGACCACGGGGTGCCGGCAATGGGGGTTGTGTAGGCCAGGACGGACGCGTCGCGATAATCGGGGCCGCGGTGGATCCCGTGGCGACCACGGGCTGCAGACGCGGCGGGAAGGCCCGGGGACGACAGGGGTTTCTGGAGGGTTAGCGGACCTTCTTGCCGGTGGCGCAATGGGCTGATGAAGCGGACACTGTCTCGCTCCGGCCGCACCAGGAAAGTCTCTGCCGATTCGGTCGGAATCGGCCAGCGTGCGACCAGCGGATAAAGGGAGGTTGCGGCGTCCTTGGCCAGATACAGCACGGCCGGGGACGGCGCCCCGGGGATTCTTACGGGCGCGAGCATACCGAATTCGACCCGGCCGTCGGCGTTGCGGTGCAAGTCGACTAGGGAACCGCGCTCCTGGGACAGGATGGCCGCAGCCGAAGTGGCGTGCTCGGCTGCATCGGGAGACCCGATCACCAACAGGTCATGGGCGGACGCATCGAACAGGGCGATCGATAGGTAATGGTGCGCAGCGGCGATGGCTTCCAGACGCTGACGAATCAGCGATTCCAATGCGGTGTTCCGCTGCTGCCCGCCAATCCACCGTGCGATCGACTGCGCGAGCTCGGATTCCGCCGATGCATAGAGATCGGCGTCGACCTTGATGTCGGTCAACATCTGCTCGATCTGCTGCTGTTTCTGTTCCGCGATGGCCGTTAGCTGGTTCTCGAACTCCTGACGCATTTGAGCGCGGGCGCGAAAGAATGCGGACGCACTGACAGCCCCGATCAGGCCAGTGACGATCAGGATAGCGAGCGGGAACCGCCACGGCCGTGCGTCGGGGTTTTGAACATGTCCGGCGTCTGAGGGCGGCATTTGATGCAGCGACAGTTTCGACGTCGGGATTGGCTTGGGCATGGAAACCTGGGAGTAAACGTGAGGGCGGGCGATCGGTTTCCAAAATGAAGTCGTAATTGCTTGCCCCGGAGGCTTCTTCCGGGCTCAGTTGACCGCCGCCGCAACATCCGCGCATGGGCGCCGGACGAGCTTGCTTGCGGAGCGTGCGCGGAGAGCGGCGGATTGCGGCGCCGTCAAGCGGCTGTAGTCTAATTCAAAAAGCGGATATCGGACATTTGTCGCGGGCATTCTTCGGGCCTGGGTCTATCGACGGAAATGATCGGCGTCAATTTGGCTGGGAAGGCCGTGGCGGCCAGGGATAAAGCCTCTGCCGGCCCGAGTCGCGGCTATACCGGCGCCACGGCCGTTGTCCCTCCCGGCGTCAGGGGTTCCCCGGTGTCGGCAAACTTTCGGTACACTGGTGGCCCTTCAACGCACAAGGAGTCAGTCAGATGAGCCTGTTCAGTACCATTCTTGAAAAGCTCGGTTTCGGAAGTGCCCAGGCCGCGCCGGCGCCAGCCGCAGGGGCTGCCGGCGCCGCTCTCGTCGACGTGACCGCGCAACTCGACAGTCGCGCTGCCGCGAGCGCGGAAAAGCTCAATTGGAAGACCTCCATCGTCGACCTGATGAAGCTGCTGGGTTTGGACAGCAGCCTGGCCGCTCGCAAGGAGCTCGCCACCGAGCTGGGTTGCCCGGCCGATCTGATGGGCGACTCTGCCAAAATGAACGTGTGGCTGCACAAAACCGTACTTCAGAAGCTTGCCGACAACGGCGGCAACGTGCCCCCGGAACTCCTGTAGCGGGTTCGCTTGCCTGCATCCGGTCGCCCTGGGCGGCCGGATACCCTACATCCGCGTTTCGGTGTTGGTGGTCGGGTTGCGCGGGATCAATGACGGCGATCCGCATTGGCGCGGCTCCAAGGTTTGATCCGACGGCCGTGCCTTGGCGGGTGCCAACCCGTTCGGTACGTGGGCGGCGTGTTCGCGGCCCCGGCTCACTTTCCGATACAAAAGCTGCTGAAGATGCTGCCCAGCAGGTCTTCGGTCGTGAAGCGGCCGGTGATTTCCCCGAGGGCTTCGTGCGCCGCGCGAAGGTCGTCGGCGAACAATTCCGGGTTTGAGGCTTCGCAATTGATCATCGCCTGATCGAGAGTCTGGCGGGTGCGGCGGAGCGCGTCCAGGTGCCGGCGGCGCGCCATGAAGATCCCGCCCTCCTCGCTGCGATACCCGGCGCACTCCTTGAGGTGCTGACGCAGTTCGGACACGCCGGCACCGGTTTCGGCCGACAGGTAGACATGCGTGCCCGAGGGCGTGAGTTCGATTCGGGGTGCGGCGTTGGTCAGGTCCGTCTTGTTGTGCACTCGTGTGATCGGCACGCTGCCCGGTAGTTCCTGCAGCAGTTCTTCTCCCTGTTCGGGAAAGCGATCGTCGAGGACCAGCAGTACGCGGCCGGCCTCTGCGATCGCGGCCCGGGCACGCCGTATTCCCTCCTGTTCGACGCGGTCCGCGGCATCATGGATTCCCGCCGTATCGATCACATGCAGTGGCAGTCCGTCGATTTGTATGTGCTCCCGCAGCAGATCGCGTGTGGTACCGGCGATGTCGGTGACAATCGCGGTGTCGCGACCGGCCAGACGGTTCAACAGGCTGGATTTTCCGACGTTTGGGCGACCGGCGATGACGACGGTGAGGCCATCGCGGAGCAATTCGCCCTGCCGGGCCGTCGCGACGAGGGTGTCCAGACGGCACGACAACTCGCCAAGTCGGGTAGACACCTGACCGGAGTTCAGAAAGTCGATTTCTTCGTCGCTGAAATCGATGGCCGCCTCGACATAGGTGCGCAGCCAGACGAGTTCGTCGCAGAGTGCGGCGATGCGCTTGGAGAAGTCGCCCTGCAGTGAGCGTTGCGCGGAGCGGGCGGCTTGTTCGGTCGCGGCGTCGATCAGGTCGGCCACGGCTTCGGCCTGAGCAAGATCGATCTTCCCGTTCAGGAAGGCGCGTTCGGTGAATTCGCCGGGTTGGGCGAGGCGCGCGCCGGCGGAGAGGACGCGTTGCAACAGCAGGTCGCTGACGACCGGACCACCATGGCCGTGCAGTTCCAGCATGTCTTCGCCGGAAAAGGAGTGAGGGCCGGGAAAATAAAGTGCCAGGCCCTCGTCGATCACGGAGCCGTCGTGGTCGCGGAAGCGGCAAAGCCGGGCGCGCCGGGGATCCAGGGTCTGCGCGAGGATGGCTTCGACAACCCGACTGACGCCGGGCCCGGACACGCGGACGATGCTGACGCCGCCCCGGCCGGGTGGCGTCGCAATCGCGGCGATGGTGTCGTGGCAGGCCGGCGCGATCATGCGCGGCGGCCCGCGGACTTCAGGCCGGGGACTTCGCGGGCTTCTCGATCTGCTTGGTGATGTACCACTGCTGCGCGATCGACAGGATGTTGTTGACGACCCAGTAGAGCACCAGCCCGGACGGGAAGAAGGCGAAGAAACCGCCGAAGAGATACGGGAAGAACTGCATGACCTTCGCCTGCACCGGATCGGCCGGTGCGGGGTTCAGCTTCTGCTGGATGACCATCGAGATGACCATGATCAGCGGCAGCACGTAGTACGGGTCGCGCGCCGACAGATCGTTCAGCCAGCCCAGGAACGGTGCCTGGCGCAACTCGACGCTCTCGGCCAGCACCCAGTACAGGGCGATGAACACAGGGATCTGCACCAGGATCGGCAGACAGCCGCCGAGCGGGTTGACGCGCTCCTTCCGGTACATCTCCATCATCGCCTGATTGAAGCGCTGGCGATCGTCGCCACAGCGCTCCTTCAGCTCCTGGAGCTTGGGCTGCAGCTTGCGCATGTTCGCCATCGAGCGATAGCTGGCTTCGGATAGCTTGAAGAACAGCGCCTTAATGACCAGCGTTACCGAGATGATCGCGAAGCCCCAGTTGTTGAAGAGTTTATGGAACCATTCGAGCAGCCAGAAAATTGGCTTGGCGATCACGGTCAGCGCACCGAAGTCGACGGTCAACTCCAGGCCGGGCGCGGTGGCTTCGAGCACGCGCTGCAGCTTCGGGCCGGCGTACAGGGTGGCTGCCAGCGCTTGGGTCTGGCCGGGCGCCACGGTGGCATCGGGGCCGGTCGCGCCGATCAGGAAGCGCTTGTTGCCGAGGTCCTTGGTGTAGAAGCTGTTGTCCTGTTCGGCGGAGGGGATCCAGGCGGCCAGGAAGTAGTGTTGGATCATCGCGACCCAGCCGCCCTTGGCGCTGCGGCTGAGGTTCTTGTCCGTCATGTCACTGAAGCTGATCTTCTCGTACCGGGCCTCGGGTGTGTAGAGCACGCCACCGAGATAGGAACGGACGAACTGCGACTTGTCCTTGTCGCTGGTATCGGTGCGCTGCAGCTGCACGTATTGCTTTCCGGTCCAGCCCTGTGCGGAGCGGTTGTCGACACGGTGTTCGAGCTGCACGGAGTAGCTGCCGCGCTGGAAGGTGTACGTTTTCGTGACCGTCAGCCCGCGGCCGTTGGTCCAGGTCAGGGGAACGCGCAAGCTGTCCTGGCCGGGCTCCAGCGTGTAGGCGGTAGAGGCCGGGGTCCAGACGCTGTGATGGGTGGGCGCATCCTGGGGATCGCCGAGCAGTCCGGCCTGGGCGATGAACACGTCGCTTTCGTCGGTCAACAGACGGAAGGGCCGATCGGGTTCATTCTTGCTGATCGGGTACTGCAGCAGTTCGAGCAGGCGCAGGTCGCCGCCGGCGGGGTCGATCGCGGCGCGCAAGGTGTCGGTCGTGACCAGGACGCGATTCGCGGAGGGACTGAGACTTTCCGACTTGGCACGGTCACCGCCGGCGATCTGGTCGAGGGTCTGCGCTGCGGCCGGGGTGTCAGCTGGTGCGCCGGCAGTCCCTGCCGCACCAGGCGTATCGGACGCCACGGGTTGCGGGGGCTTGGGTCCGTAGTCCAGCTGCCATTGCTGCCAGAGCGAATAGCACATGAATGCCAGGATGATGAACAGTACGAACCTGATGTTAGCCATTCTTGTTCTTTCCGAAGGTTTCCGGGACGGGGTCGTAGCCGCCCCGATGCAAAGGGTGGCATTTTAACAGCCTTCGGATGGCGAGATAGGCGCCACGTAGGGCACCGAAGCGCTCGATGGCTGTGATCGCGTAGCTGGAACAGGTCGGGTGGAAACGGCAGTGATTGCCCACCCACGGGCTCAGCAGGAAGCGGTAGGTTCGGATGACGGACAGGAGGACGGCGCGCATCGCTGCAACAGCTGGTTCCAGTGGCGTTTGAACGAGGTGCGCAGCGTGGCGGAGGAAGCTTCAGCGCAGACGTTGCGGGCCATGACGATCACGTCCAGACCCGGCAAAAGGGCGTGATGCTCGCGGAAGGCTTCGCGTAGGATGCGTTTGACTCGGTTCCTGTCGACGGCCCGCCGGAGGCTCTTCTTGGAGATTGCCAGACCGAGACGCGCGGTTCCTGTGCCGTTGGGCCGAGCCAGTACGGTCAGGTGCGCGTCGGAAACGCGCAGGGGCTCGGCGAACACGAAGCGATAGTCGCGCTTCGTCAGCAGGCGCT
Organism: Methylolobus aquaticus; assembly: GCF_054172105.1. Taxonomy (NCBI): domain Bacteria; kingdom Pseudomonadati; phylum Pseudomonadota; class Gammaproteobacteria; order Methylococcales; family Methylococcaceae; genus Methylolobus; species Methylolobus aquaticus. Next base: position 181,746 of record NZ_JBSYXP010000005.1, on the reverse strand, counting down.
TCGACTTCGGGAAGTCCCGGGGGCGGGCCGACAAAGGTCACACGGTCAGGCGTTTGCGGCCCTTTGCGCGGCGTGCGTTGATGACTGCCCGGCCGCCGGGAGTCTTCATGCGGGCACGAAAGCCATGCGTGCGAACACGTTTGATTTTGCTGGGTTGATAGGTGCGTTTCATACCGGGAACCTTGACAGAGGATGACGCAAAAAGATCGCGTAGCTTACGTGTGCGAGTCGCGTGGTGTCAAGGCTGTAGGGTGCGAGGGATTGGGGTATATTAATTGACCCAGTCCTTACGGGTGGCCCTGCCGGGCAACCTGCCCCTTGCACCAGCCCGGATCGATCAAGCGCGCGATGAGCAGCCTTTGGAGTCACTGTATCAACAAGCTCGAGGGGGAACTGCCGCCGCAACAATTCAACACGTGGATTCGTCCGCTGCAGGCTATCGAGGGTGCGTCGGAGCTGCGTCTGCTGGCACCGAACCGTTTCGTGCTCGACTGGGTGAAGCAGCATTTCATCGGGAAGATCGAAGAGGTCGTCGCGGGTCTGGGCAAACAGCCGCCGGTGAGCGTGGTGCTAGAGATCGGCAGCCGGAAGGTGCCGGTGACTGCCGAGCCGTCGCCGCCGTCGCGCAAGGCGGTGCCATCCCGGCGCATGGGCGCGAGCAGTCTCAATGCGACGTTCACGTTCGAGAGTTTCGTCGAGGGAAAATCGAATCAGCTGGCGAAGGCCGCCTCGGTGCAGGTGTCGCAGAATGTCGGTCGCGCCTTCAATCCACTGTTCATCTATGGTGGCGTGGGTCTTGGCAAGACGCACCTGATGCACGCCATCGGGAACGAGATTCTGATGGGCAACCCGTCAGCGAATATCGTCTACCTGCATTCGGAACGCTTCGTTTCGGATATGGTCAACGCGTTGCAGCATAACTCGATCAACGCCTTCAAGGAATACTACCGCACGGTTGATGCGCTGTTGATCGACGACATACAGTTCTTCGCAGGCAAGGAACGGTCGCAGGAAGAATTTTTTCATACCTTCAATACCTTGCTCGAGAACAAACATCAGGTCGTGCTGACCTGCGATCGATACCCGAAAGAAATCAAGGGGCTGGAAGAGCGGCTGAAGTCGCGCTTCGGGTGGGGCCTGCCGGTAGCGGTCGAGCCGCCCGATCTGGAGACGCGGGTCGCCATTCTGATGAGCAAGGCACAACAGGCGGGGGTCGATCTGCCGCCCGAGGTGGCCTTCTTTGTCGGGAAGCGCATCCGCTCGAATATCCGCGAGTTGGAGGGAGCGCTGCGGCGGGTCATCGCGAACGCCGAATTTACAGGGCGCGAAATCACGCTGGACTTTTCGAAAGAAGCCTTGCGGGACCTGATCGCGCTGCAGGATCGGCTGATCAATGTCGAGAATATCCAGAAGACGGTGGCCGAGTACTACAAGATTCGGGTGGCTGACCTGTTGTCGACCAAGCGTAACCGCTCGGTCGCTCGACCGCGGCAGTTGGCAATGGCGCTATCGAAGGAACTGACGAATCACAGCTTGCCGGAAATCGGTCAGTTTTTCGGCGGCCGCGACCATACGACGGTGCTGCACGCGTGTCGGCGCGTGAGGGAGCTCAAGGAGGGCGACAGCAAATTCCTGGAAGACTTTTCAAACCTGATGCGCATTCTTTCGAACTGAAGACGCGCGCCGGTGGCGTTGCGCTGGTGTCCCTGCAACTTTGAAAGGCAGAACAACGGATGAAATTTTCAACCTCGCGCGAGACGCTGCTCGCGCCGTTGCAGCAGATCGTGGGTGTCATCGAGCGTCGGCAAACCTTGCCGATACTCGGCAATGTGCTGCTGCGCCTGAACGACGGGCGCCTGGAGTTGACCGGCACGGATCTCGAGGTGCAGTTGGTGACGCGCCTGGATGTGGAGGGTCGAGCGGATGGCAGCACGACGGTGCCGGCGCGGAAGTTGGTCGACATCGTGCGCCTGCTTCCGGATCGGGCACCGCTACTGGCGGAGATCCGGCAGGAGCGCTTCCATCTGCAAAGCGGGCGAAGCCGCTTTACCCTCAGTACGATGCCCGCTTCGAACTACCCGGAATTCGATACGGGGGCGCAGGATCGCGTGTTTTCCGTGCCGGTGGCGGTGCTTCGGCGGGCGATGGACAAAACGCTGTTCGCGATGGCTCAGCAGGATGTTCGGTATTACCTGAACGGTTTGTTGCTGGAGATCGAGGGCCCGACGTTGCGCACCGTCGCCTCGGATGGTCACCGGTTGGCCCTGTTCGAGACGGACGTGCCGGGATTGGGGGCCGGGTCGGCACAGGCGATCCTCCCGCGAAAGGGGGCGCTTGAGTTGGCGCGGCTGCTGAAGGACGACGAAGGCATGGTCAACGTGGAGCTGTCCTCGAACAGCATTCGGGCGAGGATGGACGATCTGACCTTTTCGTCGAAGCTCGTCGAGGGACGCTATGCCGAGTATCGGCGAGTCTTGCCCTCGACGACGGAGCGCCACGTCGTTGCCGACCGGAATGAGTTGAAGGCGGCGTTGACGCGAGTTGCCATCCTGTCGAATGAGAAATACCGCGGTGTGGGCTTGTTCGTGGAATCGGGTACGCTGCGGCTGAAAGCGCAGAACCCGGATCGCGAAGAGGCCGAAGAGGAAATCGCGGTGGACTTCGATGGGGCATCGTTCAGCGTGGGCTTCAACGCATCCTATCTGCTCGATGCCGTGGGCAGTCTCGAGTCCGAGAAGGCGACGCTGTCGTTTGCGGAGAGCAACTCCGGTTGCATTATCGAGGAAGTCAGCGACCCGCGGGTGCGGTATCTGGTAAGTCCGATGAGACTCTGAGTCTCGCTGCGGGCGGCCGGATATCGAAACGTTCGGTCGCCCGCACCACGACAGCAATGACGGCGATTGCCCTGCCGTGCTGAGAAGGCTCGAGATCTCCCAGCTGCGGAATATCGAACAGGCGGAGCTGGTGCCCGCGGCTCATCTCAACTGCCTGGTAGGCGCGAACGGCAGCGGAAAGACGAGCGTTTTGGAGGCCATTCATCTGGTGGGGCGCGGCCGGTCGTTCAAGACGACGCGGGTGTCGGAACTCATTCGTTTCGATCAGGCTCAAGCCACGGTGTCGGCCCGCTTGAGTGACGAGGGCGGGGCGGTCTTTCCGGTCGGGATTCGTGTGGCTCGGGCCGAGCGGGAGATCCGCATCCGCGGGCAGCGGGTTGCTTCCAGCGCGGAACTGCTCGTGATATTGCCGTTGCTGGTGATCCAGCCGTCCAGCGTGGAGCTCGTCGACGGGGCGCCGCGCGTGCGGCGGCAATTTCTCGATTGGGGCGTGTTCCACGTGGAACATGCGTACCTCGATGTCTGGCGTCGACACGCCAAAGCGCTTGGTCAGCGCAACGCCGCCCTGCGATCCGGTGCGGATCTTGAGCCGTGGGATCAGGCTTTGGCCCGTTACGGTACAATACTCGCCGAAGCAAGGGCGCGGTATCTGCTGCGCCTGCAGCCCAACATCAAGGCGGCGGTTTCCCACTTCCTTCCCGGAGTCGAGGTAGGTCTTAGGGCTATAACCGGTTGGACCGACGGGCGGGCGTTGCTCGATGTGCTGAGAGAGGAGCGAGAGAAGGATCGGCAGTTTGGCTACACCCAGTCGGGTGCGCACAGGGCCGACTTCGTGCTGGCGGTGAACGGCCGGGCCGCGCGGCGGTTTTTATCGCGTGGCCAGACGAAGATGTTGGCCTACGCGCTTCTGTTGGCACAGGCCGGATTTCTGGCGGAGAACGCAGCAGATCCCGCCTGCGTGATGATTGATGATCTGCCGTCGGAGCTAGACCCGATCAATCGGGGTCGTTTGTGGGATTACCTCGCGTCGCTTCGGGCGCAGTGCTTCATTACGGCAGTTGACCGGCAGGAACTGGATGCCGCCCGCGCCGAGGACGTCGGCATGTTCCACGTGGAACATGGGCGCGTCGTCCCGCGCTAAGTGACAGGGTATTCGAGAAACCATGACCCAAGCTCCCCTATACGACAGTTCAAACATTAAAGTCCTCCGAGGCCTGGACGCCGTCCGGAAGCGGCCAGGAATGTACATCGGCGACACCGATGACGGTTCCGGTCTGCACCACATGGTATTCGAGGTGGTCGACAACGCCATCGACGAAGCGCTGGCCGGTTACTGCACGCGCATCCATGCGACGATACACCCGGACACCTCGGTCACCGTTAGCGATGACGGTCGTGGCATCCCGGTCGACATTCACCCCGAGGAGGGGCGGTCGGCGGCGGAGGTGATAATGACGGTGTTGCACGCGGGAGGCAAATTCGACGACAACGCCTACAAGGTATCGGGCGGATTGCACGGTGTCGGTGTTTCGGTCGTCAACGCGCTGTCGGAGCGACTGTTGCTCGAGATCTGCCGGGATGGGCAACGTTACCGGCAGGAATACCGCAGCGGCGAGCCGGTTGCGCCCCTGGCCCCGATAGGTCCCACGCAGCAGACCGGCACCACGGTGACCTTCTGGCCCAGTCCGGCCATCTTCACGAACATCGAGTTTCACTACGAAATCCTCGCGAAGCGCCTGCGCGAACTGTCGTTTCTTAATTCCGGTGTTCGCATCGAACTGGAGGATGAGCGGACCGGGAAACAGGATGTGTTCGAGTTCGAGGGCGGCATCCGCGCTTTCGTCGAACATCTGAACAAGAACAAGACGCCGCTCTTCGAGAAGGTGTTCCACTTCCAGACCTCTCGCGATGACATCGGTGTCGAAGTTGCCTTGCAGTGGAACGATTCGTATCAGGAGAACATCTTCTGTTTCACGAACAATATTCCGCAACGCGACGGCGGCACGCATCTGGCCGGTTTTCGTGGCGCGCTGACGCGGACGCTGAACCAGTACATCGAAGAGCAGGGTCTGGTGAAGAAGCACAAGGTGGCGACGTCGGGCGACGATGCCCGCGAAGGCCTGACGGCGGTGCTGTCGGTCAAGGTGCCTGACCCGAAGTTCTCGTCGCAGACCAAGGACAAACTCGTGTCGTCCGAGGTCAAGCCGGTCGTGGAGTCCTCTCTCGGAGAAAAGCTCTCCGAGTTCCTGCTGGAGAACCCGGCCATTGCGAAACTGATCGCGAACAAGGTGATCGAGGCGGCGCGCGCGCGCGAAGCCGCTCGCAAGGCGCGGGAAATGACCCGGCGCAAAACCTCCCTCGACATCGCCGGGTTGCCGGGAAAGCTCGCCGACTGTCAGGAGCGCGATCCCGCGTTGTCCGAATTGTTCATCGTCGAGGGTGACTCGGCCGGTGGTTCCGCCAAGCAGGGCCGGGATCGCCGCAGTCAGGCCATCCTTCCGTTGAAGGGAAAAATCCTGAATGTCGAGCGCGCCCGGTTCGACCGGCTGTTGTCGTCGGAGGAGGTCGGGACGCTGATCACGGCCCTGGGTTGCGGGATCGGCCGTGAAGAGTTCGACCCCGACAAGCTGCGTTACCACCGCATCATCATCATGACCGACGCGGACATCGACGGCTCGCACATCCGCACCTTGCTGCTGACCTTTTTCTATCGACAGATGGCTCAGCTGATCGAGCGCGGCCACGTCTACATAGCCCAACCCCCGCTGTACAAGGTCAAGAAGGGCAAGCAGGAGCACTACGTCAAGGACGATGCCGAACTGAATGACTACCTGTTGCAGCTCGCCATCGAGAAGGCCCGGCTATACCCGCATGAGGGCGCCCCGCCGATACAGGGCGCCGGTCTGGAAAAGCTCGCGCGGGACTACCTCCACGTGCAAACGGTCGTGGCCCGTCTCTCTCATCGCTATGACGAGCATTTGCTGGTGACGCTGATCGACCACCGCCCGCTTTCGCCGGCCGTGGCCGAGGATCTGTCGGCCCTGCAGGACTGGGCCGATGAATTGCAAACCAGGCTCGACGGCGGGGATGCCCGCACGCAGTTTCAACTCGCCCTCATTCGCGGCGAGGCGCCCGGCAGCTTCACGATCCGCGTAGCGAAGCGCCTGCACGGCGTCGAAAAGCATTTCGAGTTGGGTGCCGGCTTTTTCAATTCCGTCGACTATGGGCACCTGACGAGCTTTGGCCAGATCGCCGGCGACCTGTTCGGCCCGGAGACCACGCTGGCGATAGACGAACAGCGCATCCCGGTGGCTGGCTTCGCCGCGGTGTTTGATCGCATGATGGCCGATGCGAAGAAAGGACAGCACATCCAGCGCTACAAGGGTCTCGGCGAAATGAATCCCGAACAGCTCTGGGAGACTACGCTCGACAGCAACACCCGCCGTTTGCTGCAGGTCAAGATCGAGGACGCAATTGCGGCTGACGAGGTATTCACGATGCTGATGGGCGATCAGGTCGAGCCGCGCCGCGACTTCATCGAGCGCAATGCGCTGGACGTATCCAACCTCGATATCTGACCCACCGGACACTGCACGCTGATGATTGCCTATCCGCATATCGATCCGGTTGCGATCAGCCTGGGACCGGTGAAGGTCCACTGGTATGGACTGATGTACGTCATCGGCATCAGTGCCGCCTGGTGGCTGGCTCGCCGCCGCGCACAGCAGCCCGGATTCCCCTGGACGCCGGCCCAGGTCGAGGATTTCATCTTTTTTACGGCCCTGGGTATGGTGCTTGGCGGCCGCATCGGCTACATGCTGTTCTATAACCTGCCTGGATTCCTGGCCGATCCCCTGATGATCGTTCGTGTCTGGGAGGGCGGCATGGCGTTTCATGGAGGGCTGATCGGCACCCTCGCCGCCATGTGGATCTATGGCCGGCGGCACGGGATGTCGTTTCTCGAACTCGGTGATTTCGTTGCCCCCTTCGTGCCGATTGGCCTAGGCGCCGGCAGGATCGGCAATTTCATCAATGGCGAGCTATGGGGACGAGTAACCGATGTGCCCTGGGGCATGGTCTTCCCGACGGGCGGCCCGCTTCCCCGCCATCCCTCGCAGCTCTACGAGGCCGCGCTCGAAGGGCTTGCGCTGTTCGTGATCCTGCAGATTTTCAGCCGGAAGCCACGGCCGGTTGGCGCGGTCGGCAGCGTCTTCCTGATGGGTTATGGGCTGTTCCGCTTCATCGCCGAGTTCGTCCGCGAGCCAGACGTTCAGCTCGGCTACGTCGCATTGAACTGGGTAACGATGGGGCAACTCTTGAGTTTGCCGATGATCCTCGGTGGCCTGGGTCTGTTCATCTGGGCCTACCGCCCGAAAGCCGCCGCCTGACAGGCGGGTTTGCCGTGCGCGCTTACCTCGACCTGCTTCAGGATATCCTCGATCACGGCGATACCAAGGCCGACCGGACTGGTGTCGGCACCCTCAGCGTGTTCGGCCGCCAACTGCGCTTCGATCTCGGTGCGGGCTTTCCGTTGGTCACGACCAAGAAGCTGCATCTCCCCTCGATCATCCATGAACTGCTGTGGTTCGTAGCGGGTGATACCAACGTGCGCTACCTGCAGGCCAACGGTGTCAGTATCTGGAACGAGTGGGCGGACGCCGAGGGCGAACTGGGGCCGGTCTACGGCAAGCAGTGGCGGGCTTGGCCGATGCCGGACGGCTCGACCCGCGATCAGCTGGCGCTGGTCGTCGATGCGATCCGACGGAACCCGGATTCGAGGCGGCATCTGGTGCTGGCCTGGAATCCGGCGGAGATCGACCGGATGGCGCTGCCCCCTTGCCACTATGCTTTTCAGTTCTATGTTGCGGGTGGGCGCTTGTCCTGCCTCTTCAACATGCGCTCCATCGATGCGTTTCTGGGGCTCCCTTTCAACATCGCGTCCTATGCCTTGTTGACGCACCTGATTGCGCACCAGTGTGATCTCGCGGTCGGCGAGCTCATCTGGAGCGGCGGCGACGTGCATCTGTATTGCAATCACCTGGATCAGGCCCGGGAACAGCTACGGCGCGAACCTTTGCCTCTGCCCCGCCTGCTGCTCCTGCGCCGCCCGCCCAGTCTGTTTGATTACAGGTTCGAGGACATTGCGGTCGAGGGTTACCAGGCCCATCCACACATCAAGGCGCCGATCGCCGTCTGAACGACCATGTGCGCCCTTTTGAAGCCCCGGATATCGCTGATCGTTGCGATGGCGCAGAATCGCGTGATCGGCTGCGACAATCGTCTTCCCTGGCATCTGCCGGCAGACCTGCAGCGTTTCAAGACCCTGACCTGGGGCAAACCCATCCTGATGGGTCGCAAGACGCATGACTCGATCGGGCGAGCGCTGCCGGGCCGCCAAAATCTGGTGTTGTCCTCTGACCCTTCCTACCGCGCCGCCGAGGGCTGTATCGTCGTTCGTGACATCGATGAGGGCCTCAGGCAGGCTGCTGCCGCTGCCGACCTGATGGTCATCGGCGGCTCGTCGCTCTACGCCGCCCTGTTGCCTCGTGCCAGCCGGATATACCTCACGACGATCCATCGCGACTATCCGGGCGATGTATTCTTTCCTTCCTTCGAACCGGCCGAATGGTCGCTCGTGTCGCGCGAGCATGTCGCGGACGATCCTCGCTTCGACAGCCCCTATACCTTCGATGTCCTCGAGCGAATCGCTTCCTGTGTTGTGGCCTGATCTCCATCGCACGGCGGACGGCACCAAGCGAGACGCGGGTCAGCGGTCAATCGGCCCGTGACCAGCGCCCTGATCGCCCGCCCGACTTCTCGACGAGCTGCACGTTCTCGATGACCATCCCGCGGTCGACTGCCTTGCACATGTCGTAGATCGTCAGCAGCGCGATCTGGACGGCTGTCAGCGCCTCGATCTCCACGCCCGTCGGACCCACGGTCTTGACGGTCGCCCGGCAGTGCACTCGGGAAGCGACGCCGTCGGTATCGAAGTCGATGCCGACATGCGTCAGCGCCAGCGGATGGCATAGCGGGATCAGATCGGCCGTCCGCTTGCTGGCCATGATCCCGGCGATGCGGGCGATCCCGAGAACATCGCCCTTTCGGTGACCGCCGTCGACGATCAAACGCATGGTTTCCGGCGCCATTCCGATGTAGCCTTCCGCGATGGCGACGCGCTCGGTGGCGTTCTTGGCCCCGACGTCGACCATGTGTGCGGCGCCGGCTTCGTTGAAATGAGTCAGGACGGGTGGCTTGTCAGCCATGATCGAACTCGCTCGCTGGGGGTCAAAACCGTGTACCGAGTCATTTTAAGCAGAGAGTGAAGCAATGAGCGTCGAAATTGCCGAAATGTTCCGGCGAGTCAGCCATGGTGTCTACGTCATCGGTGTCGCCGCGGGTGAGCGAAGAAATGCCTTCACGGCAGCCTGGGTGATGCAGGTCTCCTTCAAACCGTTGATGCTGGCCGTCAGCATCAACCCCGGCCATTCCTCCTACGGCCTCCTCAAAGAGGGCGGGCGGTTCTCGGTCGCCGTGCTGGCCCGCGATCAGTTTGATCTGGCCCTCCATTACGGCCAGTCCGCGGGGATCGACAAACTCGAAGGGCAGGCCTGGCATCCGAGTCCGCATGGCGTGCCGATGATCGACGCCGGAATCGCGCAATTCGAATGCGTGTTCGAGAGCGAGTGCACGGCGGGGGATCACCGCGTCATCGTCGGGCGTGTGATCGATGGGGCCTTGCTCGACAAGGACAAGCCGGTGCTGATCTACCGGGATACGGGAGATGCGGACGGCGCTGCGATGTTCTTTCCGGACGACTTCGACGCGTGAGCTCACGGATCCGGCCCCGCGACTTCGTCGAAGTCCCCGAGGGCCTGATTTTCGCCGTTGTCGATCCGGAGCCGGAGGACGGTAAGGTGCTCTGCTGGCTACGCTACCGGCGGGAGGGCAGGACGTCCCGGCCGGTCAAGCTGGAAACCGGGGGAGCCATGGAGTTGCTGAGGACAACCGCACCGCAGTACCTGCACCATTCCCCCCGCTTTGATGCCTGGGTACATGGCGTGCCGACGGACCACATCAGCCGGCACCACAGCGCCGCTGCGCGCTGTGGTGCCCTGCTGACCTCGGGTGGTGCGGAGCCAATCGAGGCTCGGTTATGCCGTCTCGTGGGATACTTCGTTGCCCGAGGCGTCCCGGCCGATCAACTCGGTGTGACGGGGTCGCTGCTGATCGGCGCCCAGACCGCGAATTCCGATCTGGATCTGGTCAGCTATTCGCGTGCCGCCTTTGCCGACTTGCGTCGGCTCATCGTGGCGGGTGTCGCCATCGGCGATCTCGCTGCGCTGGACGCCGTTGCATGGCGCGACGTCTGGGAACGTCGCGGATGTGACCTCGGTCTCGACGACTACGTCCGGCATGAGCGCCGCAAGGCGAACAAGGCCCTCTTCGAAGGTACGAAGTTCGACGTCACGCTGGCAGTCGGAGCCGCTGTCAGTGCGGCCGTTCGGAAATTGGGCGCCCGAAGGCTCCACTGTGTCGTCGTCGACGACACGGCGGCCTACGACTACCCGGCGCGCTACCGGGTCGATGATCCTGAGGTCGGTGAGATTCTCGTCTTCACGCACACCTATGTGGGCCAGGCTGCCAGGGGGGAAGTTGTCGAGGCGACCGGGCAACTCGAGGAAGATGCGTCGGGCCGTCTCCGCCTGGTCATCGGGTCGAGCCGGGAGTCGCCGGGGGAATACCTGCGCGTCGAGCGGCACGTTGCGGCGCACGGTCCCGCCTGACCGGCTGGGCCACGCTTGCGCATGGCGATGCTCGTGTGAGTTTGCTAGAGTCCGGGCCACGAAAACGATAGAAGTCGAGTGAGGAGGTGTGCGATGTTCGGAGGTCTGATTGCGGCGCTGCTGTGCTACTGGTTCTACCAGACGGCGATCAGGGTCAAGCTCAATCCGCTGCAATGGGTCATCGGCGCGCTGGTCATCTTTTATGCGGTGCGCTTCGCGTGGACCTTCGCCGTGTTGAAGCCGCTGATGGGGGCTGCGTTCAAGGCGCACGGCATGGTTTCCGGCGTCATGATCGAGCTTTCAGGTGCGGTGATTGCAGCGGCCGTGGTCGCGCTGTTCCACAAGAAGGTGATGTTGAAGCAGGCCCGCTGAGCCAGCCCTCATGATTGTTTCCCCTAACCCGACCGTGGGACTGGCGGAAGGGCCCATACTCCCCGCCTTCCGTGCCGTGGTGATGGATATGGATGGGCTGGCGCTGGACACCGAGGCCACGTACTGTGACGCCTGGCGCGCGGCTGCCGCCGCCCTGGGTTGCCAATTGAGTGAAGCGTTCTGCCACGGTCTGTTCGGACGGCATGCGGACGACGTCTATGCCGCCCTGGCGGAAGCCTGCGGCGAGGGTTTCGATCTACGGCGTTTTTTCGTGCTCGCCGAAGAGTTCTGGCACGTCCACATCCGCACCAACGGCGTCGCCAAGATGCCGGCGCTGGACCGATTCATCGGCCTGTTGAGGCAGCGCGAACTGCCCTATGCGCTGGCGACGAACAGTGACTCACCCTATGCCCGGGAGGTGCTGGAGCAGGCCGGAGTCCGGGACCTGTTTCCGATCGTTGTGACCCGGGACGAGGTCGCGCTGGGCAAGCCGGCGCCGGATCTCTTTCTGGAAGGTGCCCGCCGTCTGGGCGCCGACCCGGCTGAATGCCTGGGGCTCGAAGATTCGCTCGTGGGCCTGCAGGCCTGCCAGCGCGCGGGCCTGATTCCGGTGCTGATTCCATCGCGGGCGGCCAGCGCCTCCCGGCCTCCGGACGGAACCTGGGTCCTGCCGAGTCTGGGCGCGCTGGCGGACTGCATCGAGCGAAGCGGCGACGCCTCATGACGGGCGCTTTCCCTGAAGCCAGGTCGCGCGCCGGACACCCAATCCCGAGCCCCAACGAGGTCGAATCATGCTAGGCGCACTCGCCATTCTCGCTATTGCCGTTTGGTTCTACCGGACCGCCGAACGTCATTCCCTCCCCCCGCTGGCCTGGTGCGTCAGCGGTGTGATCGTCTACTACGGTGGGTTCGCGTTCTGGATGTATCTGGTCATGCGCCCGTTGCTGGGCGACGCCTTTCGGAACCATAGCCTCTGGCTGGGCCTGGGCCTGGACATCTCGTCCGTGTTCGTCGGTGTGGTTTGTGCGACGTTCTTCCGCGCGCTGGTCATGCTGAAACGTGGAACGCCCCCACAGCAGCGGACGTTTTGAGGCGCCCCATCGGGCGTCAGGCCGTTGCCCCGCCCGCCAAACTTGAAAAACCCAGCGTGATGCATTAGTTTTAATGCCCTCAGAGGCTAGGGGTGCCCCCTCCCGCTCATCGTGTTCGATGTGGCTGGCGCGGGGCTGAGACACACCCTTCGAACCTGATCCGGCTAACACCGGCGTAGGAAAGCCGCCCCGATTCGTTACTGCCGGGCCCCGATTCCTCCGCCTTTACAACGTCCACGAAGGTGAGAGCGATGAGCGCGATTCCCAAAGACTTTCTCCACGACGCGGTCCAGGAAAAGATCGCTTCGATCCAGCCCTTCGACAAGTCCGAGAAGGTCTACGTCACGGGCAGCCGACCGGACGTTCGCGTGCCGATGCGGTGCGTGTCGCAGTCGGACACTCCGGTAGCAATGGGGGCGGAAACGAATCCGCCAGTATTCATTTACGACACGTCCGGTCCGTTCACCGACCCGGCCGAACGTATCGACCTGCGCGAGGGCCTGCGGCCCTTGCGGGCCGCCTGGATCGAGGAACGCAGGGATACCGAGGCGCTGGACGGGCCGACCTCCGAATATGGCCGACTCAGGCAATCCGACCCTGCCCTGGCGCATCTGCGCTTCGAGCACCTCCGCGCGCCGCGCCGGGCGAAGGCGGGTGCCAACGTAACCCAGATGCACTATGCACGACGCGGCATCATCACGCCGGAAATGGAGTTCATCGCGATCCGGGAAAACCAGAGGCTCGAGGCCTGCCCCGACATCTACCGTTTCCAGCACCCGGGTGAGTCCTTCGGCGCGGCCATTCCGCCGGTGATCACGCCGGAATTCGTCCGGCAGGAAGTCGCCCGCGGTCGGGCGATCATCCCGGCCAACATCAACCACCCGGAATCCGAGCCGATGATCATCGGTCGGAATTTCCTGGTGAAGATCAACTGCAATCTCGGCAACTCGGCCGTGTCCTCTTCGATCGAGGAGGAAGTCGAGAAAATGCTGTGGTCGATCCGCTGGGGCGGCGACACCGTCATGGACCTGTCGACCGGCAAGCATATCCACGAGACCCGAGAATGGATCATCCGCAACTCGCCGGTTCCAATCGGAACCGTGCCGATCTACCAGGCGCTGGAGAAGGTCGACGGCAAAGCCGAGGAACTGACCTGGGAGATCTTCCGGGACACGCTGATCGAGCAGGCCGAGCAGGGCGTCGATTATTTCACGATCCATGCCGGCATCCGTCTGGCCTATATCCCGCTGACGGCAAAACGGCTGACGGGCATCGTGTCGCGCGGTGGTTCGATCATGGCCAAGTGGTGTCTGGCTCACCATCGGGAGAGCTTCCTGTACACGCACTTCGAAGAGATCTGCGAAATCATGAAGGCCTACGACGTGTCCTTCTCGCTCGGTGACGGCCTGCGCCCCGGGTCGATCGCGGACGCGAACGATGCGGCGCAATTCGCGGAACTGGAGACGCTCGGAGAATTGACGCAGGTCGCGTGGAAGCACGATGTCCAGGTCATGATCGAAGGCCCCGGGCATGTGCCCATGCACATGATCAAGGCGAATATGGACAAGCAGCTTGCGGTCTGCGACGAAGCGCCGTTCTACACGCTGGGGCCGCTGACCACCGATATCGCTCCCGGTTACGACCACATCACCTCGGCTATCGGCGCCGCGATGATCGGCTGGTTCGGTACGGCGATGCTGTGTTACGTGACGCCGAAGGAACATCTCGGCCTGCCCAACAAACAGGACGTGCGCGACGGCATCATTGCCTACAAGATCGCCGCGCATGCCGCCGATCTCGGCAAAGGGCACCCGGGCGCCCAGAGCCGCGACAACGCGCTGTCCAAGGCCCGTTTCGAGTTCCGTTGGCAGGATCAGTTCAACCTGAGCCTCGATCCCGAGAAGGCGCTGGAGTTCCACGACGAGACCCTGCCGCAGGAGGGTGCCAAGCTCGCGCACTTCTGTTCGATGTGCGGGCCGCACTTCTGCTCGATGAAGATCACGCAGGACGTGCGCGACTATGCGCGATCTCACCAGCTCTCGGAAGCCGAGGCGCTAGAGAAGGGCATGGAGGAGAAATCCCAGGAGTTCGTCGAAACGGGCGCGGAACTTTATCGGCGCACGTAGCGCGCCGCGAAGTCGTGGCCGGGCCGAACGGGGGGCTGCGATCGCCCCGCTTCCGTCGGTGTGACCAGTAGCCGCGACGTGCGACCGCGCCGTGACCCGGCCATGATCCGAATCCGAGTGTCGCCGATTCGGCCCTCAAGGTTCCCATGAGTCCAGGCTGGCATGCCTTGATCTGGGCGGCGGCGTTGTGGTCAGGATGGGCGCCGGCCGACCGGCTGACCTGGTCTCTGGAAGCCGCGCCCGCCCTGGTCATTTATGTCACGCTGATCGCCTATGGCCGCCGCTTCCGCCTGACGCCTCTCGCCGCCTGGCTGTGTCTGGCGCTGATGCTCGTCATTTTCGTCGGCGGCCATTACGGCTTCGCGGCAGTCCCCGGCTTCGAGGGGCCGCGATCGATTCCGGGGGGCGCCGGCCACCGCAACGAATTCGATAAATTCGCGCATTTCTTTCAGGGGCTGGTCCCGGCCATCGTGTTTCGGGAACTGCTGATCCGCTTTCGGGCGATAACCCTCCCCTCGTTGCTGCCGGTCGCCGTTCTTGCCCTGACGCTCTCGTTGAGCGCCTTGTATGAATTGTGCGAATGGGCAAGCCACCTCGTGCTCGGCGCACGCGCCGATGCCTTCATCGCGTCCCAGGCCGATCCATGGGATGCCCAAAGCGACATGGCGATGGCCCTTTTGGGGGCATTGGGCGCGCTGTGTGCCCTGTCCCGCCGTCACGACGCGGCGCTCGCCGCCCTCGCTCACGACCCCGCCGCGAAAAATTCATTTGACAAGGCGGCTATTCGCGGTTAATTGTTTTTCCATCGTAGGCGCAACTTGATTCACGTCGGTGGTGCTTCCCTCGATGGCCTGCGACGCGGTGAAAGCGATAGACCTGCTACGATCATCAGTTCTTGATACCTGTGCCATTGATTGAGCTGCTGATGTTGACGAGCGAAATGGCACGATTTCGAGCACGGGTCCGTTATGAATATCTATGTAGGGAATCTGTCGTATCAATTATCCGATGATGAATTGCGCCAGGCCTTCGAGGCTTTCGGCGAGGTGTCTTCCGCCACCATCATCATGGACAAAGCAACTGGACGCTCCAAGGGTTTCGGATTCGTCGAAATGCCCGATCAGGCTTGCGGCGAGGCGGCCGTCAAGAATCTGGACGGCGCGGATCTGAAGGGCCGCAACATTCGGGTTAATGAAGCCCGTCCCCGGACAGATACGCAGCCGATGCGTCGCACCCGCCGTTTCTGAACCGTCACCGGGCCGTCGGCCTCCCGGCTGACGGCCCGCTTCTCGTCCCCGGAACATCCGCGCCACCGATTCGGTGGTGCCGCCTTGGACATGTGCCCTGTCGCTGACCCATGCACGAGGGGTTACCGGCTAGTGGCATGTGTGTACTCACCTGGCATCTCGGTTGCCTCGTCCGGGGAGACACACTCGCTACCACGCCGGTTCGCGAGAATCGGCGGCAAATGGGAATCGGCCTGTTACAATCGGGCTTGATGAATCGAACCTACCCCTAATGCCCGGCTTCGCTGCTGAGCCGCGAACAAACGGAGCGTGGATGCCGATCCGGTCGTCATCCGCATCGTGCACCGTGATCGACGCGTTGACCACCGCTTGCCGCCCTCGAAAGCCACTCGCGTCGAACCGTCGCGCGTCGCCGCTGATCCGTCCCTTCCACGTATGAAAACTCCGACGTCATTGCCGTTCTGGCTGTTGTCACTGTTACTGCTGCTGAGCGCTCCGCTGGAGGCTGCAGACACATCCCCGCCTGCGGTTACGGCAAATGCCGCGCTGCTGGCAAAATTGAAGATCGTCGTCGTTGGCCAGACCGAGTTGCGTGACTCCTTGCGGGTCCCGGCGCGGGTCGAACTCGATCGACGTCGGCTGGCCCATATCGGCGCGTCGGTCTCCGGTCGGGTCGTCGAGATCCGGCGCTCGCTCGGCGATGACGTCAAGAAGGGCGATCTGTTGGCCGTGCTCAACAGCGCCGAGTTGGGCACGGCCCAGTCCGACTATCTGAAGGCGATCTCCAAACTCAAGCTCCGGCAGTCGGCCTACAACCGCGCGAAGCAGTTGTACGAAAACGGGATCATCGCGGTGGCGAACCTGCAGCAGCGCCAGAATGAACTGTCCGAAGCCGAGGTGGACCTGGATACCTCGCGCGACCAACTGAAGGTCATGGGCATGAGCGAGCCCGCGATCACGGACCTGGGCGCACGGGGTACGATCAAGTCGCTGTCGCCGATCACGGCGACCCTCACCGGCACGGTGATCGAACGGAACATCACGCTCGGTCAGGTCGTGCAACCGTCCGACGCGTTATTCACCGTGTCGGACCTCTCCCATGTGTGGCTGGTGGCCGATGTGTCGGAGCGCAATGCCCAATGGGCGCGCGAGGGCGATGACGCCGAGGCCGAAATCGCCGCCCTGCCGGGCAAACGTTTCGTTGGGCGCTTGATCTACATCGGCGACGTGATCGACCCGGATACACGGACGATGACCGTGCGCATGGATCTGCCGAATCCCGCGGACATCATCAAGCCGAACATGCTGGCAACCCTGATGATCCGCAAGCCGGCCACGCAGGAGGCGGTCATTCCGCTCGAAGCGATCGTGCGCGAGGGCGACAAGGACCATGTGTTCGTGGCGATCGGCAAGGATCAGTTCGCGCTGCGCCCCGTCACGCTGGGCGACCCGGAAGGGGGCGTGCGGCCGCTCATCTCGGGTCTGCAAGTCGGAGATAAGATCGTGACGAACGGGTCGTTTCATCTGAACAACGAGCGCCTGCGCTCGCAACTGGAATAGTCGATGATCTCGGCTCTGGTTCGCGGTGCGCTGCGACAGCGCATCGTCGTGGTCGTGCTCGCGGTGGCCCTGCTCGGCTTCGGCATGAAGGCCTTGCAGGCACTGTCCGTCGATGCCTTTCCGGATGTGACCAATATTCAGGTCCAGATCGCGACGGACGCCCCCGGGCGCTCGCCGGAAGAGGTCGAGCGCTTCATCACCGTCCCGCTCGAGATCGCCATGACCGGCCTGCCCGGCCTGACCGAGATGCGGTCGCTGATCAAGAACGGGCTCTCGATCATCACACTGGTTTTCACCGACAAGACCGATGTGTATTTTGCCCGGCAGCTGGTCATGGAGCGCTTGATGGAAGTTGCCGAGCGGATGCCAGAAGGAATCCGGCCCATCCTCGGGCCCGTTTCGACCGGGCTGGGCGAGGTCTATCAATACACGCTGGACCACCCGGACGACGGACGGCGGGAGCTCTCCCAAGACGAGCTGATGTATCGCCGCGAGATCCAGGACTGGGTGGTCCGCCCCCTGTTGCGCGGGATTCAGGGAGTCGCCGAGATCAACTCCCAGGGGGGCTACGTGAAGCAGTACCAGGTCCTGGTGAATCCGGACCGAATGCGGCACTACGGCCTGAACCTGGAAGCCATCTACCAGGCGGTGGCCCGTAACAATGCCAACAGCGGCGGCGGCGTGCTGCCGCATTATGCCGAGCAATACCTCATCCGCGGCATTGGTCTGATTCGCAACGTCGAGGATCTGGGGAATATCGTCCTGAAGGAGGAAGAAGGTATCCCGGTGCATCTGCACGATGTCGCCAAGGTCAAGATCGGCCACGAGGTCCGCGTCGGTGCCGTCATCAAGGATGGGTATACCGAGTCGGTCGGCGGAGTCGTGATGATGCTGCGCGGCGGCAACGCCAAGCGGGTCGTCAGCGAGATCAAGGCACGCGTGGCGGAGATCAACGGGAGGGGCATGCTGCCCGGCGGTCTGCAGATCGTGCCGTATTACGATCGGAGCGAACTGGTCGATGCGGCTCTGCACACGGTCACCAAGGTGCTGCTCGAGGGGGTCGTGCTGGTGGTCGTGATTCTGTTCCTGTTCCTGGGCGATGTCCGGTCCGCCCTGATCGTGGTCAGTACCTTGTTGCTGACCCCGCTGATGACCTTCATGGCCATGAACTATTTCGGCCTGTCGGCCAATCTGATGTCGCTGGGCGGGCTGGCGATTGCGATCGGGTTGATGGTCGACGGTTCGGTCGTCGTCGTAGAGAATGCGTTCACCCTGCTCGGCGAACGCCGCGGCCGCGGATACAGCCGCGTTCGGGTGATCAATGACGCGACCGCGGAAGTCGGGACACCGGTGCTGTTCGGCGTGGGCATCATCATCATGGTTTTCCTGCCCCTGATGACGCTGCAGGACATGGAGGGCAAGATGTTCTCGCCGCTCGCATTCACGATTGCGATTGCCCTGTTCATCTCGCTGGTCCTGTCGATGACCCTGACCCCCGCCCTGTGTTCCCTGTTCCTCACGGGCGGTGCCGATCACGACACCTGGATCATCGCGAAAATGAAGGCGCCGTACCTGCGACTGCTGCACTTCGCGGACCGGAATCCCAAGAGCGTCGTGATCGCGGCAATCGGCCTGTTGTGCGGAACCCTGGCGTTGATCCCATTGCTCGGCACTTCCTTCATTCCGGAGATGAAGGAAGGGTCCATCGTTCCGGGCATCAACCGTTTTCCCAACATCTCCCTCGATGAGTCGATCAAGATGGAGTCGGAGGCGATGCGCCTGGTCATGGAGATTCCGGGCGTCAAGAGCGCGGTGTCCGGCGTCGGGCGGGGCGAGAGCCCGGCTGATCCGCAGTCCCAGAACGAATCGACGCCTATCGTCAGCCTGAAGCCCCGGGATGAATGGCCCGATGGCTGGACCCAGGACACGATCGCGGACGCGATGCGGGAGAAGCTCGCCGCCGCGCTCCCGGGCGTGCAGCTGGTCATGGCCCAACCGATCTCGGATCGCGTCGACGAAATGGTCACCGGTGTGCGGTCGGACGTCGCGGTCAAGGTCTTCGGCGACGACCTGACAGCGCTAAGCGAGAAGGCGGCCGAAATCGCCCGCGTGGCCGGTACGATTCGCGGCGCCCAGGATATCCGGGTCGAGCGGATCACCGGGCAGCAGTATCTTGCGATTACCGTCGATCGCGACGCCATCGCGCGGCATGGCCTGAACGCGTCGGACATTCACGACATCATCGAGACAGCGATCGGTGGGAAAGTGGCGACCGAGATCTACGAAGGCGAACGGCGTTTTTCGACTGCCGTGCGCTTTCCTCAGGGTTTTCGGAACAGCGTGGAGGCGATCGGTAACATCCTCCTGACCTCGCCCAACGGCGCCCTTGTACCACTGAGCGCCGTGGCTGAAATTCGCCTGCAGGATGGCCCGGCGCAGATCAACCGCGAGACCGCGCGCCGCCGTATCGTCGTGGGCGTCAACGTCCGCGATCGCGATCTTGGCAGCTTCGTGGCCGAATTGCAGCGCGTCGTCGCCGAGAAAGTCACGATGCCGGAAGGCTACACGCTGGTCTGGGGCGGTCAATTCCAGAACATGGAGCGCGCACTGGGTCACTTGCAGATCATCATCCCGATCACGATCGCCGCGATCTTCTTTCTGTTGTTCCTGCTGTTCAACTCCCTGCGCTTTGCAGCCCTGATCATTCTGGTGCTGCCCTTTGCATCCATCGGCGGCGTGGTTGCGCTGTTCGTGACCGGCGAGTACCTTTCCGTACCCGCGTCGGTCGGGTTCATTGCGCTGTGGGGTATCGCCGTCCTGAACGGCGTCGTGTTGGTGTCGTGTATCCGAGGCCTGCGTGACGACGGCCTTCCTCAGGCCGAAGCGATCATTCAAGGCTGCGAGCAGCGGTTTCGGCCGGTCATGATGACCGCCACCGTGGCGATGCTCGGTCTGGTGCCGTTTTTGTTTGCCACAGGGCCTGGGTCCGAAGTCCAGCGCCCCTTGGCAATAGTCGTCATCGGCGGGCTGATCACCTCGACGCTGCTGACTCTCGTGGTCTTGCCGACGCTGTACCGTTGGTTCGAAGCAAAGCGCTACGAAGCGTGAGTGGGTTGTCGTGCAATGAAAGAAATCAAGGCCATCATCCAGCCGTCAAAGCTCGCGAAGATTCGCGAAGCGTTCAGCCACATGCGACAGTTTCCGGGCATGAGTATCTGCAAACTCGAGCGTTGCAGCTATCACGAAGACATCGTTGTCCCGACCAGTGTCCAGGACGCTCTGACCGACTCCTGGCCTCACGTGCGCTTGGAGATCGTCTGCCCTGACGATCAGGTCGACGAGTTGATTCGCATCATCGCCGACGTTGCTGAAGCTGGCAGGTCAGGAGATGAGTTGGTCTGGGTCACTCCGGTGGATTCGTTCCGGCGGTTCGGAAAGAATTAGGTTCAGCGCCTCGTCGACCGCGTGCCCGGCTCCGGCAGCCGCTGCAGATAGCCGGTCACCTCTTCCCGATCGTGATAGAGCTGTTTGATCCGCAGTCGATAGGGGCAGCCGGCGTCCTCGAGTGTCGTTGCGATCAGTTCCTGGCAGCGCAGCACTTCGTCGCGGCGCTTCTTCATCGGCAGCTTCAGATTGAAGACGCAATGTCGACACCAGCCTTCCGCGAGCCACCGGGCCACCAGTTGCGCGATGCGGATCGGTTGCTCGACGACATCGCAGACCATCCAGTCCACCGGTTTCGCGGGCCGGAAGCGAAACGCATCGGTACGGCGGTGCTCGACCAGTCCCGAGTCGAGCAGTTCGGCCTGCATGGGCCCGTTGTCGACAGCCGTCACCCGGAGGTGGCGGCGCACCAACTGCCAGGTCCAGCCGCCGGGTGCAGCGCCCAGATCGACCGCCGTCATCCCGGGTTGCAGCGCCTCGGGTGCGCGTTCGAGGAAGGTCAAGAACGCCTCTTCCAACTTCAGCGTGGAACGACTCGGAGCCCCGCGCGGGAACTTGAGACGCGGTATGCCCATCGGCCAGGGCGACCCATTGTCCTCCGGGCTCAGGCCGACATAGGCCTCCGTGGCACTCAGAAAGAACAGATGCAGCCGCGGCAGCTGGCTGCCTTCCGCGATGAGATTCCGACCTTCGGCGGCACGCCGCAGCGGTACCGCGAGTTTCCGCGTGAAGGTCGACAAGGCCTTGGCCTCGTTCGTATCGGCGGTTTCGAGCAGGATGTCGGAAAAACGGCGGGCAATGCTGAGAGCCTGCTCGAGTAGCGGGGTGATGCGATCCTCCGGTGGCAGCGGACCCGTGAGGCTGGCGGACTGGACCAACTGGCGCGCAAAGATCAGCTCGCCGAACTCGATGCCTCCGGCATCACTTAACCCAGCCGATTCCTGATACGGATGAAAAACAACGAATCCCGAACCGTCCGACGTCTTCGCGTAGCCGGCGTGGCCGCTGCGGTGGGCACAGGCGCTGATCTCGGCGGCACATTCCTTTTCGAAGCCGGCACGGCAGTAAAGGAGCAGGGCGTGGGTCGTGTGCGTGAGGCTGCTGTTCAAGGCCGGGGCAAACGCTGTGCGGTGGCAGGATACCGGGGTTTCGGAAGGAGCGCCCGGCAGGGCGTCAGGCGAGAGGACGGAAGGATTCTACGCGAATATTGGGGGCCGCCGTGATGGACGTCATGATCCGCATGGACGCGGTCGGCAAGACATTCTGCCGGTCACGGCACCATGCGCTATGGTACGGTGTCGCCGACGCAATCCGCCAGGCGCTCGGGCGACCCCGCCGTCCGGCCCCGCGCGCTCACGAGTTCTGGGCACTCGATGGGGTTTCCATCACCGTGCAGCGCGGCGAATGCCTCGGCGTCATCGGGCCCAACGGGGCAGGCAAGAGTACGCTGCTGAAGCTTATCGCCCGCGACTATCGTCCCGACCGGGGCAGCGTAGACTCGCGGGGACGCCTGCAGAGCCTGGTGCGGCTGGGTTCCGGCCTGCAGCCGATGCTGACGGGACGCGAGAATGTGTACGTGAAGTGTTCCCAGCTTGGCCTCAGTCCGTCCGAGGTGGACGCGCGCCTGTCCGGCATCGTCGATTTCGCCGGTTTGCACGAGGCAATCGACCGGCCGGTGCGGCAGTACTCGGATGGAATGTACGCGCGCCTCGACTTCGCGATCGCGACCTCCGGGCCCGTCGATGTGCTGCTCGTCGACGAGGTCCTGGCGGTTGGCGACATTGCCTTCCAGAAGCGCTGCCTCGATCGGCTGAACGCGCTCAAACGCGCCGGGACGGCGGTCGTGCTGGTGTCGCATGCGGAGATGAACGTCCGCTACGTGGCCGACCGCTGTCTGCTGCTGCTCGCTGGCAAGCCGGTCGTCTTGGGTGACCCTGAGGCAGTGATTCGGAAGTACCACGAGGCGGTCGGTTACCTGAACGCCCAGGGCGTACCCTTCGCGTTCGCCGACGAGCCTGCGTTCGACGTCGACGGTGCGGCGGCGATCACCCGTCTGCAGATCGGCCCCGCGCCCGTGTTGCCTGGCGACGCCATCCGTTGGCTGCTGGAGTATCGCTGCGCCGCAGACGAGTCCTCCCTGGAGTTGGTCCTGCAGTTCTGGAACACGGCCGATCTGTTGGTCGCGAGCATCGACAGCCGATACTCGGGCCGGTTGTCTTTGACGTGCGGAGCGGGCCGTCTTATCGTCAGCCTTCCGTTTCTGGGTTTGGCTCCAGGCAGGTATCGTGTCGCGGGCGGGTTCGTCGGCGCCGACGGCTTTGTCAGTTACGGTACGGCGCTGGCGGAGCTGCATGTGGCGGACTCGGACTACCGACGCTATGGCGGACTCACCGTGATGCCCGCCGCCATTACGCCGCCACCGCCGGGTTTGGACTGATTTTTCGAGAAGGCTCCAATGGCTATCCCTGCTCCCACCCTGTTTCCACGCGCGCTGATCAACAGGATCCTGCACCATGCCCAGGCGCAGGCAGCATGCGAAGTGTGCGGTCTGATTGGCGCCCGGGAGGGAACGCCAACGACGGTCTATCCGGTCGACAACGTCGCCGAGCAGCGCGAATCTCGATTTGCGCTGGACCCGCAACAACAGATTGCGGCGATGCGCACCATGCGCGAGCGCGGCGAAGTTCTCTTCGCCGTCTTCCATTCCCACCCGGCCGCACCGGCTGAGCCGTCGACGCTGGATCTGCAGCAACTGGGGTACCCGGACGCATTGCATCTGATCATTTCGCTAGGCACGCGCGGTGTCCTCGAACTCCGCGCTTTCCGCGCGCTGCCCGCGGGGGGCTGCGCGGAGGTTCCGCTGTTGCTGCAGCCGGAGCGTGAGCCCGACGCCATCGGGCGGCCTGGCGACACCGGCGAGCGCAGCGGTGGCGCTTGAGCGCCCGCCCGACTAGGCAGAAATACCGGCTTGCGAATTCCGCGGCGAATCCTTGACAATCGAACAATGGTTCATTCTTCGTCGGAGATCGCCTGATGACTAATCCAGGAGGGACGCAGGTCCGCTGGTTGTCCGGCTCCTTGGTCTACCCAGCCCAGTCGTCGCACCTGATGCGGCGCAATCGTCGCCCGCGTGCCGCGTCGCCGGTCGCTCTGGCCCTATGCGCGGTCCCGCCGTTGTGACCGCCCCCGTGGGTCACCCGGAGGGTGCGGAGCCCGCCGAATCGACCATGGCAGACCCGTATCGCGAACTCCTGGGGTTACTCCGGGAGTGCGGCGTTACGGAGCCCGAGACGTTGCGACGGACCATGGAACGGGTGACTAGGTGGGCGGCGCACCATTTCCCCGCGGAACATACGCTCATCGGTGATGCCAACCTCGACGCCGAGCCACCGGCATCGCGACGTCGTGAGCACGAAGACCTGCTGGTCCAACTGCAGCAATGGCGGCCCGAGGGCGCTTCCGATTTGACCGAGCGTCTCGTGGCGGCACAGGCCGCGCTGGCGAAGGCGACGGCACGGGACGAGGCCAAGGAAGCGCGCTACCGCGAACTGTTGGCGGCTTTGCCGGTCGGCGTCGTCGTGCAGGAGGCTGATGGCCGTATCGTGCTGAGCAATGCGGCGGCCGAACGCATCCTGGGCCTCAGCGGAGAACAATTGGCGATGCGGACCTCGGCGGATCCGCGGTGGCAGGCGATCGACGAAGGCGGTCACCCGTTGCCCGGAGACCGTCACCCCGCCATGATCGCTCTGGCAACCGGTGCGGCCCAGCGGGACGTGACGATGGGCGTGCGGAAGCCGGACGGCAGCCTGATCTGGATCTCTGTTTGCGCCGGTCTGCTGACTTCCAATTCCGATCCCGACGCACCCCGGCTCGTCGTCAGTTCGTTCATGGACATCACGGCGCGCAAGCGTTTCGAGGATGCTCTCACGGAAAGCCGACAACAGCTGGATATGGTCCTCGAAAGGACCGGCACCGGTATTTGGGATTGGGATTTCGAGTCCGGGGAGGTCTGGTTCAGCCCTGGCTGGTACACGATGCTGGGCTATGTGCCGGATGAGTTGCCCGCGAGCGTGGCCACATGGCATGAACTCGTTCATCCCGATGATCGCGCCGACGCCTGGAAGGTGATCAACCACCTGCGCTGCGCGCGGGACGACGGACCGCCCTATGATCTCGTGTTTCGCATGCGGACGAAGCAGGGCGGATGGCGCTGCATCAATTCCCGCGCGGCGGTGGTCCGGCGCGATGCTCAGGGCCTGCCCGCGCGTCTGGTCGGCACCCACGTGGATCTCACCGAGGAGAGGGAGTCCGAGCGTGCGCTGTTTGAGGAGCAGCGGAAGCTGGCCGGACTGTTCAAGATCGCGCCGATCGGCATCGCGATGGCCGTGGACCGGGTGTTGATCGAGGTGAACGATACCTTGTGCCGCCTGACGGGTTATTCGCGGGACGAAATGGTCGGACACGATACCCGCTTTCTCTATGCCGATCAGTCAGAATACGAACGCGCAGCGTTGTTCAAGTACCGCAAAGGGGGCGCTGATTACGGCAACGAGGTCGACGTTCGCTGGGTACGCAAGGACGGAGTCCTGATCGACGTCGTGCTGAACGCCACGTACCTCGATCGGCGTGAGCCGCGCCGCGGCATTACGTTCACGGTACTGGACATGACCGAACGCCGCCGCATCGCGGCCGCGCTGCGCGAGAGCGAAGAGACCTACCGGCTGGCGATGGAAGCTACGCAGGACGGCGTCTGGGACTGGAATGTCGAGACCGGCGCCGTGCGCTACAGCCCCGCCTGGCAGCGGATCGTTCAGGCACAGGACGTTCCGGCTCACTTCGACAGCTGGGCCGAGCGCATGCATCCGGGTGACTGGCCGGATGTCGAGCGCTCGCTGCAGAAGCATCTGGCCGGCGGTTGTACGCTCTGGCAGAAGGAGCACCGCCTGCGCTTGCCGAACGGCGAATGGAAATGGGTGCTAGGACGCGGCCGGGTCGTCAAGCGGGATCTGCAAGGCCGTCCGCTGCGGATGGTCGGCACCATGATCGACATCGACGAGCGCAAGGCGGCCGAACGCGAGCGGGCGGTGTTGAGCGATACGCTCGAGGCCAGCCTGAACGAGATCTATCTGTTCGACTCGGAAACGCTCCACTTCCGTTACGCGAATCAGGGGGCCCGATCGAACCTGGGCTATTCGATGGAGGCCCTGCGTGCGTTGACGCCGCTCGACCTGAAGCCGCAAGTGACCCCGGAATCCTTCATGGCCTTGGTCGCTCCGTTGTTGTCCGGGCAACGCACGGTGCAGGTGTTCGAAGCCAGCCATCGCCGGGCGGACGGCAGTCTTTATCCGGTCGAAGTTCATCTTCAGCTGTTTCGTCAGGGTGGCGAAGGCGTCTATCTTGCGGTCATCCAGGACATCACCGAACGCAAGCGGAGCGAAGCCTCGCTGCAGGCCAGCGAGCGGCGTTTTCGCTTCTGGGTCGAAGCCACCGAATCCGTCTTCTGGATGGCGGATCGGGGTGGTGCACTGGTCGAGCCTTCGCCCTCGCTGGAGCGGCTTACCGGGCTGAGCCGCGAATGCTGCCTGGGGCACGGCAGGCTGGCCGCGATACATCCCGATGACCGGGAGGGCTATGCAGCGGAACTGGGGCGTGCCGTCGCGCTGGGGGAGGCTTTCGAACTTCAGCTCCGTTACTGGGATGCCAGCGCGGGTGCCTACCGCTGGTACCTCGAGCGTGGGGTCCCGCACCGGTCTCGCGATGGGTCGATACAGGGCTGGCTAGGAGCAGGGGTCAGCATCGATCGGCAGAAGTGCGCCGAGGCCGCGCAACAGGACATGATGCGTCGCAAGGATGAGTTCATCGCCATGTTGGGCCATGAGTTGCGTAACCCCCTCGCGCCGATCCAGAACGCGAACGACATCCTGGGCGCGGTGGCCGGCAATGACCCGACGCTGCAATGGGTCCATGGCATGGTGGGCCGGCATGCGACGCACCTGATCCGCCTGGTCGACGACCTGCTCGATGTCGGTCGCTTGCTCCGCGGCAAAATCGCCCTCCAAACCGAAGCCATCGCTGTCGTGACGCTGCTGCGGCAGCTGGCCGAGTCGCATGGGCCGGAGATCACGGCGCGCGGTCAGCAACTGCACCTGTCCTTGCCTGAAGAAACCGTCGTGATCCCCGGGGATCCGGTTCGACTGACCCAGGTTTTCGACAATCTGCTGAACAATGCGATCCGCTATACCCCCGAGGGCGGGCACATCTGGCTTGAGGCCGCGGCCGAGGAGGGACAAGCTGTCGTGCGGGTCCGGGACTCGGGGATTGGCATCCCTGCCGACCTACTGCCTCATATCTTCGATCCCTTTGCCCAGGGACAGCGGGAGCTCGATCGTTCGGAAGGCGGACTGGGCATCGGCTTGACGGTCGCCCGTCAGCTGGCCGTCCTGCATGATGGCGACATCGAGGCGCGTAGCGTCGGAGTCGACCGGGGCAGTGAGTTCATCGTCCGCCTGCCGCTGGGCGACTGGACGGCAAGCCGCGGGCCGGTCGAGTCCGCGGCGCCGCAACCCGCGGAGGTGGCCCCTCTGCGGCCGCTTCGCGTGCTGATCGTCGACGACAATGTGGATGCCGCTCACAGTCTCACCCTGCTGCTCGAATACTTCGGCATCGAGGTGCAGACCGCGGCAGACGGTGCGGAAGGACTGGAACTGGCTAGCGGTGCTGCCCCGGATCTGGTCCTGCTGGACATCGGTTTGCCGGGCATGGACGGTTTCGAAGTGGCGCGGCGCCTGCGGCAGATGGACGCAACCCGGTCGGCGCGCATCATTGCGGTGACGGGCTATGCTCAGCCGGAATACCGGGTGCGGGCCCGGAAGGCCGGTTTCGACGGCTATCTGGTCAAGCCGATTCGCCTCGACCAGATCCGCGACCTGGTGGACTCATTTTCCGAAGGCCCCGGGCCCTCATCTCCGCGGGCGCCGGATTTCGTCGCGCCACAGAGTCGCACCGAATGAGTTCCCCGGCAGACGCGCCCGCCCTGCCCGGCGCGGACTCGTGTTCGTTAGCGCGGAGCCGTTAGAATTTGAGGCTCGGTTAAGGGAGGCCGTTCGATGAGACGCTTGACGTCGGTCTTGTGCTTAAGCGCGATGCTCTCGACCCTCGGGCTGGCAGGCTGCAGCAGTCCGACGCCGCCCCGGCAGCAGCGGCACACGGTTGCCGCGCCCGAGACAGCTCAGTCTCCCCCGCTCCGTGAGCCGGTCGCGGGGTTCCATCAATCAGGGGATGACGACTTTCCCCGCCCCGCTGAACTGGAGCCGCAGATCGATTTCTGGCGTCACGTTTACGGCACGTGGAGCCGCTCTCAGGTGGCCATCCACGACGACCGGTATCTCGGCGTCGTCTACGAGCTGATTGATCTCCCCGGACCGATCACCGAGGGGTACAACGCCCAACAGAAGGAACTCGTCCGAGAACGTAAGGACTACTGGCAGCAGCGGATGCGCGACCTGGAAGAGGCCTGGGTTCAGAACCGGAACCTCGGAGTGCCGGACAAGGCCATCCTGTCCCGACTCGAGGGGGCAGCCGCGCGGCCGGATGCGATCCTGGGCGCGGCCGATCGGGTCCGTGCGCAGCGCGGCTTGCGCGAACGCTTCAAGCGCGGCCTGGAGATCAGTGCCCGCTACGACCAGACGTTCCGTCGCATTTTCCGCGATGCTGGGCTGCCCGAGGATCTGGCGTATCTTCCGCATGTCGAGTCGTCGTTTCAGGCGCACGCCAAGTCATCGGCGGGGGCCGTCGGCATCTGGCAATTCACGCGTTCCGCGGCGGAACGGTTCATGACCATGAATGGCGTGGTGGACGAACGACTGGACCCGGTTGCGTCGGCGCGCGGCGCGGCCCGCTATCTCCGGTACGCGCTGGGCAAGCTCTCCGTATGGCCGCTGGCTCTGACCAGCTACAACCACGGCATTGCCGGCATGCAGCGGGCGCGGGAATCGGTGGGCGAGGATTTCGTGCGGATCGTGCGCCACTACGATCATCCGAAGTTCGGGTTCGCCTCCCGGAATTTCTATGCCGAGTTTCTCGCTGCCCGGGATATCGCGCGGCACCCCCAGCAATTCTTTCCGGAGGGTTTGCAAGTCGAGTCTCCGCTGGACTGGGAGCGGGTCGTGCTGGCGTCCGACCTGCCCTTATCCGAGGTGGCGCGGCGCTACGGTGTCGACCGAGACCGCCTGATCAGCATGAATGCCGCGTGGAGCGACTCGGTCACGTCGGAGACGGTGCCGGTACCGGCCGGCACCGAAGTCTGGTTGCCTCCGGGCATGGGTGCGATGTCGGGGATTGGTGCCGGTGCAGACCACGCCGAAGCGGCGGCCAACCGATCGTTCGGCACTCACCCCGCAGCCGCAATGGAATGATGCGCCGGCGCGGTGGCGCGCCTCAGGCGGTCGCAGCGTCGGTTCGGTGGCGATGCGCGGCCAACGCGTCTCGCAGTAAGGTCAGCGTGACGGGCTTGACCAGAAATTCATCGAAGCCGGCATTCCTGGCACTGTTCCGAAGCTCCCGTGAGGCGTAGCCCGTCATCGCGATGAGGTGGGCCGTCGAGCCACTGTCGATCGCCCGGATACGGCCAGCGACTTCGAACCCGTCCATGCCGGGCATGCTGATGTCGAGTACGATTACGTCGGGATGGAACCATGTCGCCGCCGCGATCGCCTCGCCGCCATCGGTGGCCGTTCGAACCTCGTGGCCGTCCATCCCCAGCAGGAACGCCAGCGTTTCCGCGGCATCCGGGTAGTCATCGACGACCAGGATGCGGAGGTGTCCGGGACTCGCCCGAAAATGGGGCGGCGCTACGGGCCTGGCTACAGGTATGCGGAAGGCTCCCATGCCCGTCAGCCGGAGAGAACGTCCGGGCATGAACCCGACAGCTCGCAGCGGGGCGTCGTCGGCCAGCCTCTCACTGCTACGAGGTCCGTTGCGGTCTTGGTGTCAGTCGACATGCTCATCCCGGTTACGCTGAAAGAAGTCGCCCTCGGCTCTGCCGATCGCGCGGCGGCAAACCCCTGGCCCCGCGCAGCCGCGCATCTTACCTAAACTCGAGCCGACTTGGAACAGAACCGACTCAGAGCCCGTCGCGGTCGACTCGGCTGGCGCGACCGGCGGAAATGCTGCGATAATCCGGCCCGGCAACTGCTCGTCCGAATCCTCGCCGACGGGTTCGTAGAGACTACACTTCGTGGACTCCCCGCACTGCTGCGATCCTTTCCGCCGTATGTCTCCATACCCACGATCCAGTGTCGCGACCCGCTTCAACCGTGCGTCCACTCATTGCTTCGAGCGGCATGGCTAGCGCATCCGACGCCATCCCTTCCCGTTTGGCCGGCGAACATTCTCGCCGGCGCGACGCCTTCCACCCGTGGAGTCGGGCCCCATGGCTCCCGACCGAGACATCAGGCCTGCTCGAACTCATCCGCAGTCGTCTCGACGAACCCGTAATGCAGCGCCTGGCCTGCCTGTTACGTTCCGGCCAGCCCCAGACCCGGAGTTCGGTCGAGGCCGTGCTCCCACCGCTGTTGGTCGGACTGATCGGGGTGGCCGCCCGGCCGGGAAAGGAGAGTCGCGTTGCCGAGGTGTTCGAGGCGATCGATGAGTCCCTGCTGGAACGCCTGGCGACCGCGCTCGACGCCCAAGGTCTGGAGTCCACCCAGGCCCTCGGCCGTCAGGCCATGAACCGCCTCGTCGGGCCCGCCGCCGCGGCCCGCCTCGTTTCGCGCGCGGCCCGCTACGCGCAACTCGACACCACCGCGGCCCGCGTGCTGCTGGAAACGCTAACGCCGGTCGCCCTGGCTGCTGCCAAGAGCCAGATGCGAGCGCGCGGCGCGCGTGTAGAAGGGCTGTCGGCACCGGCCGCGCTGCCTGCCGATGCATCGTACCAACTGATCCGGGCACTCGAACCGCCTTGCCTTCCTCCGGATTCCGCCCTGCCGGAAGCACGCGGTCGCTCCGCGCCGTTCCGCAAAAATTGGGTGGCTGCTGCGGTCAGCCTCGCCTGGTGCCTGTTGCTTGGCTACTGGGCGCTGTCGCCCGTGTCTCCGATCCGCCGGGCCGCGGTGTTTCCGAAAGCCACATCGGCAGCCCTGTCGTTGAGCAATGTCGGAGCCCAGGTGGAGTACGCCGGCGTGGTCGACAACGAACTCAGTCGAGCACGCGTGCTCGAGCTGTTGGTGGATCGGGTGGGTGAGAGCAACCTCGTTGGCGAACTCCGGATCGACGCACGTGTGCCGCCACCGCCATGGCTCGGCGCGCTGGATTCCGTGCTGTCGTTAGCCCGGCAGCCGGGTGTGGACCTGTTGCTGCGCGGCAGCCGCGTGGACGTGACCGCGGCGAGTCTCAACGACGGTGCCGGGATCGTGCATAGACTCCGTGCGTTATGGGGCGATCATCTGGCCATCGGGCTCCGCGATCGCCGGATCGATCCGATGCGACTGGCCGAACTCGACACCGGTGCCCCGCTCGCCGATCTCGAGACCATGCTCGGCGCCTGGGTGATCCATTTCTCCCCCGACAGCGACGAAGTACCGGCTGCGCACCGTCCGTTGATTCGCCGTGTGGCGCACCTGATGGACCGATTGCCGGAGGGGGCCGTCGTCGATGTTTGCGGGCATACCGACGATACCGGCGATGCCGCGGTGAATCTGACCTTGTCACAGGTCCGGGCGGAGTCGGTCCGCGAAGCCTTGATCGACGCCGGCGCCAACCCCGCCCGTTTGCGCGTCAGAGGGTATGGCAGTCAGCGGCCGGTTGCCGGGAATGAACGCCCGCACGGACGTTCGATGAACCGTCGGATCGAGTTCGTCCTTCGCCGCGATTGAGCGGGATCGGCGCCACGATGTTCCGTCTGAGCCGAATGCCCCGGATCGCCACCGGGATAGCGAGAGGGTGTTTTGGCGCGCTCGGGTTGACGTACCGCGCTGTCCGCCTAAGCCTCTCGGTGGGCGCTTCCGCCGCGGTTCTCGCGAGCGTCGGTTGTGGCGGGGCCGAACCGATCGCCCCAAGCCGTTATGAGGTGACGGCGCAGGTCATCGACAGCCGCACGGGACAGCCTGTTTCCCCGCCGAAGGCAGCCAAGCGTCCGACGCCCGAACTCCCCACGGTACGCGCTGCCGAGCCGGTGTTCCGGAAGCTCGACCCGATTCCGGACGTGGAGCCTGAACCCGGCGCGCAGCCCGCGCCGCAGCGAACTGCGGAGGAAGAGGCCCTGGTCGGGGTTGCCAGGGAACGACCTTTCCTCCCCGTTGAAGCGAGGGTCAATG
Source organism: Methylolobus aquaticus (assembly GCF_054172105.1). Lineage (NCBI taxonomy): Bacteria > Pseudomonadati > Pseudomonadota > Gammaproteobacteria > Methylococcales > Methylococcaceae > Methylolobus > Methylolobus aquaticus. The sequence goes on along the minus strand of NZ_JBSYXP010000005.1, from coordinate 149,973 downwards.
GTCAGGCCGTCGTCATGAATTTCGTCGGCGGCGACGACCGGTGTCGCACCGTTGCAGTGACCTATCCGGCGCGGCGGGTCGCCGAGCTATGGCGGGTCTGCTCGGACGGCCAGTACACCTTGGACCGGGAAGCGGAGGCGATTCCCGATCTGCCGAACGATCCGGGACTGCAGGCGGCACGACAGGCCGCAGCGCATTGGGCCTATGCCAACGGACGCGCCGATTCGCCGTATGGCGAACTGATGGTTAGGGCCCAAGCGTCCGGACAGAAAGATCAGAACGGCTGTATGGTCGTTCGGAATGCCGTCACGTGGAATGGCGTCGCCATCGGTATGAACGACGACATCCTGTGTTCCGCGCCGGAGTGAGGCCGTTACACCAGAGCCAACTTCCTCCCGGGACGGGTCGTGTCGCGACTGCAAAGAATCCGCGCTGAGGGCGTCAGTTGAGTTGATATTTCTTCCGTTTGCGCCAGAAAGTCGCACGACTCATCCCGCAGATGCGCGCGGCTTCTTCCAGATTTCCGCCGGTGACCTGCAGGGCTTCGCGGATCAGCTCGGCTTCATCCTGGCGGCGAGCCGGTCGTAGCGGCATCGCCAACGCGGAGAGCGTTGCAGGTGTTGCTTCCCGAAATTCTGGCGGGAGATCCTCCAGTGTCAACTCGGTGCCGCGGCCGACGGCGAAGGCGTACTCGATCACGTTTTGCAGTTCCCTGACATTGCCCGGCCAGGCGTAATCCAGCAGTCGCCGCATCGCGCCGGGCGCGATCGTCTCGATGTGCCGCGGGCCCTGGCGATTATGCTGGTCGATGTACAGCCACAGCAGATGGCTGACATCCTGCCGACGCTCCCGCAGCGGGGGTAAAAAGAGGGGCACGACGCGCAGGCGGTACATCAGGTCCTCCCGAAAACGCCCGGCTTTGACCTCTTCGCGCAGCGCGCGATGCGTGGCGCCGATGATCCGGACATCCACCGTCACGGCCCGGTCGCTGCCGACCGGCATGAAGCTGCGCTCCTGCAGCACGCGCAAGAGCTTGGCTTGCAGTTCGAGCGGCAATTCGGCGACCTCATCCAGGAACAGGGTGCCGCCGTTGGCTTGCTGGAAAACGCCCGGATGATCCCGGACGGCGCCGGTAAAGGCGCCCTTGACGTGCCCGAACAATTCACTTTCCAGCAGGCTCGGGGTCAGCGCGGCGCAATTGATCGCCAGGAAGGGCTGGTTCCTTCGCTGACTTTCCCGGTGCAGTGCGCGGGCCACCAACTCCTTGCCGGTTCCCGACTCTCCGCGGATCAGCACCGTCGCGTCGGTCTCGGCCACGTTGCGTATGATCCGGATCGCCTCCTTCATGACGGGATCGCGCGACACGATTCCATGGAAGCTCTCAACGTCCGTCCGTGAGGGTGTGACCGGAACCTCTCCGGTGTCCGCCTGCAATAGTTCGATCGCGCCTGCGAACTCGCCCGCGGCATCGAAGAAGGCTCGCGCGGTTCGGCGACAGGCCATGGCTTTGTCGCCGGGGCGTTGCAGCGTTACCGGCTGGGCCTTGATCAGCCCCTGCGCGGCGAGTTCGGCCGCATCGGGCGCCGCATGACAACCCAGTGCCTCATGGCACGGAACGCCCAGCACTTTCTCCGACCCCAGGCCGAACATCCGTTCGGCGCCACTGCTCCAGAACAGAATCCGGCTGTGCGCATCGACAACGAAGACGGCCGCGTCGTCGATCAGATCGGTAAAGACATCGAAGGCGGTGTCGGGACCGATCTGACTGAGCCAGCGATTGAAGAAGGGTGAAGACTGGGCCATGGCGCGCGGCGTTTCGGAGATGTTTCATCTTTGCGCTGAAACTTTACCATAGACGTCTCGCATGTTTCATTATGAGATATCTCCCTGGAGCGCCACCGGTTGGTGATTCGGTGAAACCCGTGGAGCCGCGGGATGGCTCCCGATGGCAGCGATCTGGCACGGTCCTTGTTTCACACGCATTATCGATTGCTGATCTGCATGGACTGCGGAGACCTGCGCTATGATGCGCGGGCTCGGCTTTCGAGCCCGCGCAGGGCAGGAAGCTTACCGGCGATGCGATGTACTCGAGCTGCTCCGAGGGTTACGGAAAACCCGAGGCGGCACTGGCGTTGCCGGATTTAGGGGGCGTCCGGGTGTAGGTTCCCCGATTGCGTAGGCACGCGACCTCACCAATAACACAAAAGAGGAGATAGCTCGTGGCAAAAATAGTCATCATCGGGGCCGGCATCGGCGGTATTCCCATGGCCTTCGAAATGCGGGAGAACGCGCGCAAGGAAGACGAGGTCGTCGTCATTGCCGATACGCCGACCTTCCATTTCGTGCCCTCCAACCCGTGGGTTGCGGTCAACTGGCGCAAGCCGGAGGACATCAAGGTCGAGCTCGCGCCGGTCTTCAAGAAAAAGAAGATCGGCTTCATCCAGCAGCAGGTCAAGCGGGTACATCCCGAACGCAGCCAGCTCGAACTGGCCGACGGCAGTCAGGTGGCTTACGACTACCTGATCATCGCGACCGGCCCGAAGCTCGCGTTCGAGGAAATCCCCGGACTCGGGCCGGAAGGCCATACCCGATCGGTCTGCCACGTCGACCATGCCGCGGTGTCCGGGCAGGAATGGGAAAATTTCTGCGCCAATCCGGGCCCGATCGTCATCGGCGCCGTACAGGGCGCTTCGTGCTTCGGCCCGGCCTACGAGTATCTGTTCATTGCCGAGAGCGATCTGCGCAAGCGTGCGATCCGTGACAAGGTGCAGATCACCTATGTCACCTCCGAACCGTACATCGGTCACCTGGGCTTGGGCGGCGTCGGCGATACCAAGGGACTGCTCGAAAGCGCAATGCGCGACAAGCACGTCAACTGGATCTGCAATGCCAAGGTCGACAAGGTCGAGGCCGGCATGATGTACGTGACGGAGGTCGACGAGAACGGCCAGGAAAAGAAGAAGCATGAGCTGCCCTTCAAGCACAGCATGATGCTGCCCGCTTTCAAGGGCGTGGACGCGGTGTTCGGGATAGACAAGTTGACCAACCCGCGCGGCTTCATCCTGATCGACGAGCACCAGCGCAACCCGACCTACAAGAACATCTACTCGATCGGCGTCTGCGTCGCGATCCCACCGCTGGGACAGACACCGGTGCCGACCGGGGTGCCCAAGACCGGGTACATGATCGAGTCCATGGTGACCGCGACGGCGCACAATGTCCGGGAGGAGATCGACGGCAAGCAGCCATCCCACAAGGCCACCTGGAATGCCTTGTGTCTGGCCGACTTCGGCGATCGTGGCGTCGCCTTCCTGGCGATGCCGCAGATTCCGCCGCGTAACGTGCAATGGGCATCCGAAGGCCGCTGGGTGCACTGGGCGAAGATCGCGTACGAAAAGTATTTCATGCGCAAGGTCAGGAAGGGCATCAGCGAGCCGACCTACGAGCGGATGACGCTGAAGGCCATGGGTATCATGCGCTTGAAAAAGAGCTAATCCGACTCCGGTCTCTTCCCGCCGGAGCGGCGAAGCGAGCGCTGGTCGCGATCGCTTCGCCGCTCTTCTGACGGAGGACGTGCATGGGTTTCCTGCCCGCTCGGTCCGATCCCCGGGATCTCCGGGCCTCGGTGCCGCTGTTCGTCGGCGTGCCTCCCGGATTCGGCATCCGCCTTGGTCCGTCCCTGGCGGACACGCGGTCCGTCTGGCGGTCGCCCCGATGATGTTCGATCGGGTTGCCGGCGAGGATGCGCTCCGGCAGCTGGATGCCCGGATCCTCCGGCTGAGTCCCCACGGCGACCTGTTCCTGCTCCGGCGGATTGCCGCGCTCCCGCCCATCGTCTTCCTTGCGATGGATGCGATCTACGGCATGCCGTTCTTTTTCTGGCTGGGCCTGCCCTTCTACCTGGCCTGTCTCGCGCTGTATGCGCAGGCGCTGGCGAAATCGCTGGTGCTGATTTTCGTCACGGGCAGCCTGGACCGGATGGCGACTGCCTTGTCGGTGATCTGTCCCTGCGCGTGGGCGCTGGCGACGCCCACGGTGTTCGCCTCGGGCATCGGCCGCTCGGCCCGGCTGAACATCCTGGCGCGCGGCGGCGAGCCCTTGAGCCTGATGCGGGAGATCAGCACCGTGATCCTCGACAAGACGGGCACGGTCACGCTGGGTGAGCCCAGGGTCAGCGAGGTCATTGCCATCGGTCTCGCCGAAGACGAGTTGATCGAAATTGCCGCTTCGGTGGAGACCCGCTTCAGCCATCCCCTGGCGCGCGCCCTGCTGAGTTTTGCGCGGGAGCGGGGCATCACGCATTTCAGGCCGGTCAGCGACGCCGAAGATCTGCCGGGGCGGGGTGTCAGTGCCTGAGTGGCGGGCCACGAGGTCTTGATCGCCAGTCCCGAGACGATCGAGGGCTACGGTATTGACTTGCCGGAGCTCGAGCACGCGGGACGCGCCCTCTGGGTCGCCATCGACCGAGAGATCCGCGGACTGATCGTCGTGCAGGACGTCGTGCGCTCGGCCATGGCGAACCTTGCGGAAAGGCTGCGCAGCCTGGGTGTGGGCCGCGTGATCCTGGCGACCGGCGATCATGAGGAATCCGAGGCGAAACGGGTGGCCGAACTGATCGGCGCCGACGAGTACCGCTATCGCTGCAAGCCCGAGGACAAGGCGGCATTGGTCAGGCAGTTGCAGGCCTCGGGCAGGGTCGCGATGGTCGGCGACGGCGTCAACGACGCACCGGCTCTGGCCGCCGCGGATGTGGGGATCGCGATCGGCGGGCATAACAACGTCGCGCTAGCGGTCGCTTCTTCGGATCTGGTGATACTGGGTGACGATGCCGGCGATCTGCTCAAGATTCTCGAGATCAGCCGCACGATGGACGAGATCGGCAAGCAGAACTACACGTGGGCCATTTCCTTCAATGTCCTCGGGCTGGCCCTGGTAAGCTTCGGGTTCCTTAATCCGGTGCTCGCCGCGTTCCTGCACCACATCAGTTCGGTGTTCGTCGTCGCCAATGCGGCGCGGCTCTATGCCGGGGTGGACACCGCGGCCGATCTGTTCGAGCAAGCCGGCGCGCAACTGGACCGGTGGCGCGCCTCACTGCGGGAACGGGCGCAGTGGCTGAGCGAGGAGCATACCTAAGGGCTTCCTCGTCGGGACAAGTTGCCGCTCATCGCTCGGAAACCCGGGTGCACGGACGCAATCGGGATAGCCCGGGCTTACCCCAAGCGGGGTATTGGAACCCACCCCTCATCTGCCCAATACTGTTGGGCAAAGGTGATCTCATGAGGGTGAGAGGTGGGCCGTGCGTAGAATCTACTTTTTGGTCCCGACGATCGAGACCACACGAAAAATCGTCGAGGAATTGCTGCTCGCCAAGGTTGAGGAGCGCCATATCCATGTCCTGGGGAAGCGCGGAACGCCGCTGGACGATCTCCCCGAGGCGGGGTTCCTGCAAAAGACCGATTTCCTTCCGGCCCTGGAACAGGGGATTGCCCTCGGTGCCGTCACCGGGCTGATCGGGGGACTGATCGCGCTGGTGCTGCCGACCGGATTGATCCTGGGCGGCGGTGCGGTGCTGGCCATTTCGCTGGCCGGCGCCGGGGTGGGCGGTCTGATGTCGAGCATGGTGGGCAGCAGCATCGGCAGCCGGCGGATCGAGCAGTTTCAGCAAGCCATGGATCGGGGCGAACTGCTGGTGATGATCGACGTGGACCGGGATCGTGTCGAGGATGTCGAGGCGATCATCAAGACGCACCATCCTGACGCCGAGTGCGAGGGCGCGGATCCTCACACCTTTCCCTAGCCACTTCGGGGGCGCTTCGTCGAGAAATGGAGAGGATCATGGCGATTGAACTGCGAGAGCGATTGAGCGAGGCACTGGACGACGAATACAAGTCGCGTGCGACCTACCGCTGTGTCATTGAGAAATTCGGCCCAGTTCGGCCGTTCGTCAATATCGTCGAGGCGGAACAGCGGCATGTGTACTCGCTGATTTCGCTTTTCGACACCTATGGCCTGCCGGTGCTGGAAGACGACTGGGCGTCGCGCGTTGTCGCCCCCGCTACCATCGGGGACGCGTGCCGCGCCGCAGTCGAGGCCGAGCGGGCGAACATGGCGATGTATGACCGCCTGCTTGCCGCCACGCCGGAGCCCGATGTCCGCCGTGTCCTGTCGCAGTTGCAGTCCGCTTCGCGCGACCGTCATCTGCCCGCTTTCGAGCGCTGCGTCGCGCGGCGGCCGGAGCCGATGAGCGACGGTGCAGGGCTGCAACGTCCAGCGCGTGGCCAGCGCCGGTGCGGATCGCGTGTTGAGCGCTAGCAGGCGCTGGCGCGAACAGGGAGCCGTCAGGCAGTGTTGGGGCAGAGCGGCGCCCCGGTCTCATCGACTGAGCCGAGTCCACCTGGGTTTGGATAACGCCTTTCCTCTGCGGCTGGCGTATCGAACGGCCCCTGATCCCGCTGTCTGCCATGGAGGAATCTCCGGTGTCCGGGTCGGCTAAACCACCCGGCGGCGAACGATGCCAAGGCGATGGCGACCCTGACGGTGCCCGCTCAGCTTGCGTGCGTCGGCCTAATCGGCCCGCGTGGGTAAGCCGGCCGCAGACGATCGCAGGAAACGCAGGTAGATCGCCGCCACTGCGTCGGCATTCTCCATCAGCAGCAAATGCCCCGCCGCCGGCAGCGTGTGCAGTTCACTGTTCGGCGATGCCCGCTGCAGCGTCTCGGCTCCCGCGACCGGGTAGATCCGATCCTCCTGTCCCCACAGTATCAGTGTCGGGAGTTCCGGCATGGGCCGCCGCCGCAGTATGTCGTCGTACAGGTTCACGATGTCCCATACCTGCACGTAGTGCCGATTATGTGTCACATACTCGTCGACGATCGCCCTCTTCTCAGGCGTGGGTATCTTTGGGGGAGTCATGAACAGCAACCGGAGTTCGAGTTCGAACTGGTAGCCGGTAACCGGAATGAAGGCATTGATGCCGCGGAAAAAAGCGCGGCGAAGCTGAGGCCCCCAGCCGATCACGCCGAGCGGAGCGCCGATATAGGCCAGGCTGCGCACTTGGCTTCGGTACCGGTCGGCATACAGGGTCGCGATCGTGCCGCCCATCGAACTCCCGGCGACGTCGAGTTGTGCGATGCCGAGTTGGCCTGTGAAGTCGCGCAGCAGGGTCGCCTGCCGCTCGAGGCGATAGTCCTCCAACGAATAACCCGCGCTTTTCCCGTAGCCGGGCAGATCGACGGCGATGGCGGCGTAGCCGGCTTCGGCCAGCAGGCACAGCAGGGTATTCCATTGCTCCTTGTTGGCGAACAGGCCGTGGAGCAACAACAGGGTCGGGCCCGTCCCCGCCGAGTTGTAGACCATGGTCCCATCGCCAACCGGGGCCGTCTTCGTAGCGATGGCACACTGGGTCGCGGCCGTTTCCGCTACCGCTGCGGAGGCCGGATCGGCCCATCGGCAACCGATCAGGATCACGGCCAGCAGCGGCGCCATCAGGTGGAGTCGGGCGGATTTCATTCGATTCTGCAGAGCAGGCGGCTGGACGTGTACGGCAGCGTCAGGCGCAGGCCTGACCGGCGCCGTCTCCGGGAGAGCACTGGAACACCGCCGTGACGGTCAGGATCAGGAGCCCCTTGGCCGGGTAGTGAGCGCCTTTTGCCTTGATTTTCGTGCGCATCTGCTCGTACTCCGGTCCGCTGGTCTTCACCGCGACCGAGCCCTTGATCTGGAAGCAGCGCTTGTCGTCCGGGTCCCAGAAGAACAGCGCGGCGCGCGGGTTTTCCATGACATTCGCCAGCGTTTTCGCCATGTAGTTGTCGCCGATCCAGAGGGTATCGTCACCGATCAACTCGACCATCGACATCGGCGCGACGTTTGGAGTGCCGTCCAGCGATGCTGTCGCAAAGGAAAAGATTCTGTTCTTCGCAAAGACCGCCTTCATCTCGTCGGTAAGTGTCGCCATGGCATGAGTCTCGGCCCAGAAAATTCTGAGTCTAGCGTAACCGTTTCGGGAGAATACAGGCCAGTCCAACACGGATGACGCTGGTGGGTGCCGAGTGAGGTCCGTCTGGCCCGTTACCGCAGTGGCGCCAGACGCTCCAGCGCCTGCTCGAGTAGGGCTCGACGACAGGCGAAGTTGAGGCGTACGTAGCCGGGAAAACCGAAGTCCCGGCCGTCCGACGGGCCCACACCGAGCGTTTCGAAGTGCGGCAACGGGTTGGCTGGGTCGACGGCACGCGCGTCGATCCAGGCGAGATAGGTTGCTTCGGGTGTCGCTGCTTTCAGCCGCGATGACGCGCCGAGCCAGCCTAGCAGCAAATCGCGGTTTCCGCGCAGATAGACGAGCAACTCCGCCAACCAGGCGCCATCGTCCCGATAGGCTGCCTCCGCGGCCGTAAAACCCAGTGTGTTGACGTGCGGAACGAGTCCCGCCATGGCGCTGCGAAAACGGCGGCGCAGACCGCGGTCGGGAATCACCGCGAAGGAACAGCCGAGACCCGGCAGATTCCAGGTCTTCGATGGCGCCATCAGCGTGATCGTCCGGTCGGCGAATGCGGGAGCGATGCAGGCGAGCGGAGTGTGCCGCAGCGTGGGGTCGAGCAGCAGGTCGCAGTGAATCTCGTCCGAGCAGATGGTCAGCCCGTGACGCTCGGCCACATCGATCAAGCCGGCGAGTTCCTCGGACCGCCAAGCGCGCCCGACCGGGTTATGCGGATGGCAGAGCAACAACAACCGCGTGCGCGGGCTGACAGCCTCTTCCAGCGCACCGAGATCCCAGCGCCAGCCCTCGGCAGTATCCACCAATGGTACGGTCTGAAGGTTGCGCGCCGATTGGGCTGGCGCGTGGAGGAACGGTGGGTATACGGGTGTTGCGGTCAGTACGGTGTCCCCGTCCTGCCCAACCGCTCGGCAGGCGAGGTTGAGTCCCGGTACCAGACCTGGCAACCACACCAGCCAGTCGGCCTCGATCGTCCAACGATAGTGCCGTTCCGCGTAGCGCTGGACTGCGTCCACAAGCGAATCGGGTGCGTCGGTGTAGCCCAGGATTCCGTGATCGACTCTTTGATGAAGGGCCTCCAGTACGGAGGGAGGACTTGCGAAGTCCATGTCCGCCACCCAGAGCGGAATCACGTTCCGGTCACGATACTTGTTCCATTTGGTGCTGGAGAAGGGGGTTCGTACGATGGCGCGGTCGAAATCCACGGGAATGTGCCTCGGCCTCGTAGGGCAACTGCGAGATTCGACCTTATACCATGGGACGCGCGAATGTCGCTGGGGCACTGGCAATGCGCTCGAGTTGGCTCGCCCCAACCCCCTTGTGCGGGTCGCTCCTACGTCACCACGGCCCGCACGATGACTTGAGGACAGTCACGCGCCCGCTCGGAATGCCTCCGGCGGTCAAGCCTCCTCCGTGGACTCGACGAGTTTCGACGCGCGTCTGAAGGCATTGCGCGACATGAAACCGTACTTGATCAGGTCCGCGAAGCGTTGCTCGTCAACCTCCTTCAAACCGATTGCGTGTGGTTCGCCCTCGCGCAACGTTCCGAACAGTCGGTCCCAGATCGATAGTACGGCGCCATAGTTGCTGTCGTGTTCCTCGCGCAGATCGGAGTGATGCATCCGGTGCAGCCGAGGCACTATGATCACGCGAGACAGAAGTGCTTCGTGAGGGAATGCGACATTCGTGTGGTGAAACAGTACGAACAGCGAAATCAATGCCTGATTGAACAACACGAGTTCAGCGTCGACCCCGGTTACTGCGATAAACGCGACTCGCACGAAAACCTCTAGGATCAGCTCACCCATGTGGAACCGAAGCCCAGTCGTGACATTGAAACTGCGATCGCTGTGGTGGACCTTATGAAAGAGCCACAGCCAGTCGAAACGATGGGTGGCGTAGTGCCATGCATAGAGGCAAAGGTCGAGCAGCAGGAAGGTGACCAGCCACTGCATAGGCCCCTCGGGTAGGTGGCTCAGAATTCCCCGCCCGGAAAATTGCTGCGCAACCAAATATAGCGAGGGGATGGACAGGAGTGAAAGGGTGACGTCGTTGAACAGGTAGGTGCAGACGTTCGTGAAGTAGGAATGCTTCAGAGTCCGCAGCCCCGGACGTAGGAATGGACGCCGAAATTCGAGGTGGGCACATGCCACGACCGCCGTTATGAATACGAGCGCCAGCAGGTCCTGGACGCGTGCCGACGCGACCCATTCGGTAACCCGTGTTGCCGCCAGGTCTATGCCTTGGCCAACGATGAAGTTCAAGTCAATTGCGTGTCTGATCATCTTTCCTTCCCCGTGAACAGTCGTCGCGTTACTGCTTTGCCATGTACAGCCTTTGTACATTCTGGCTCTCGGAAGTTCCTTGTTGCACAGCTTTTGTCTAATGTTTAAGATCGGGGTGTAAAAGCCGACTAGAGGCCCAACAGGGCAGGAGAAAATAGGGCATGACGCGACCTGGGTCACATGAGGCAACCTACGGTATCAGTGCGGTCGCTCGCTTGACGGGCATACCTTTGAACAGCTTGAGGGCCTGGGAGCGACGTTACGCGCTCGTGGCTCCCCGTCGAGGTGAGGGAAACCAGCGGCAGTACACGCACGACGACGTCGTGCGGCTGCAACTCATCAAGCAACTCGTCGACCATGGGCATGCAATCAGTACCGTGGCAACCCTTGATGATGAGTCGCTTCGTGAACGGCTGGAGCTACACCGGGAAACCGCACGGCCAGCGGGGGCGGCAGCGACGGCTGCACCGGCAGCGCCGTCGCGCGTGCTCATCTACGGCGATGCGTTGCCCTTTCTAATTGAAGCGTGGCGCGAGGAACTGTCGCCGTTGGAAATCATCGGCACGACGACTTCGTACGCGGAGTTCGAACAACTGGCCAGTGCGGAACAACCCGAGGTGCTGGTGTTAGAGTGGCCTGCGCTGGACCCGGACGCACCGGCGCGTTGGTCCGAGTTGCAGGCTAGGGTAGGGGCGCGGCGGCTGGTCGTGGTGTACGGTTTCGCTCCGGCAGCGCTGATCGCCCGGCTGCAGCGGGGTGGTGTGGTCGCCTTGCGCGCGCCGGTCACGGCGGCAACTCTCCGCGAGGCCTGCCGCGTTGACCAAGCGCCTGCGGCTGCGCTCCAGGCGGCAGTCCTGGCGGCGGTCGCCGCGGCGAGCGACGTGCCGATCCCGCTCCGCCGTTTCGACAGCAAGACGCTGGCCGCCGTCGCCAACCTGCCTACCGGCATTCGCTGCGAATGCCCGCATCACCTGGCCGATTTGCTGTTCCGCGTCACGGCGTTCGAGACGTACAGCGCGGATTGTGAGAGTCGCAACGAGCGGGACGCTGCGCTGCACGCCCATCTACATCGCGTCGCGGGTCAGGCCCGGGCGCTACTGGAAGACGCGTTGGAGCATTTGATGGTATGCGAGGAAATCGATCTAAGCGTATATTCCTAACCGCTTGGTAGGAAGACAAAGGAGCGCCGCTCCTCCGTGCCTGGGGGGGCCGCGTCGGATGGCCTTACGGACGTGTGAATTCCGTGATGAAACAATTGGCACCCATGTCCGTGATGCGCCTGAAGGTGGCGACGTTCATTGCCTGTATGGTGCCGCTTGTCAACATTCTGTGGCGGGTTCTGACCAGCTCTGCCGGAGCCGATCCGGTCGAAGCGCTGACCCACACGACGGGCCTGTGGGCGCTGCGCCTATTGCTGTTGACGTTGGCCCTGTCGCCGCTGCGGAAACTGACCGGTTGGTCTTGGGTGTTGCGCCTGAGGCGAATACTCGCGCTCTATTCATTCTTTTACGCAATGCTCCACACGCTGGTCTACCTGGCTTTCGAGCAGAGTTTCGACTGGATATCGATTGCGAGCGACATCATCAAACGCCCCTGGCTGACAGCCGGATTTTTTAGCTTCGTGCTGATGATTCCGCTCGCGGCGACGTCGACCAACGGCATGATGCGGCGTCTCGGACGGAACTGGCAGCGGCTTCACCGCCTCATTTATCCCATCGCTGTCGGCGCAGTCCTGCACTACTTCTGGCTGGTCAAGAAGGACATCACGGCACCGTCGATCTATGCCGTGGTGCTCGCGATATTGTTCTGCGCGCGCCTGGTTGATGGCCGCAAGGGAAGGTCTACCCGAACTCCCGTGTCACGCCCGGGGGCCGTACCTTTCGTGAAGTAGGCTCGTCGGGCCGTTTCGTCAGCAATGGCGGAGGGCTCGCGGTTTTCGAAAACGGGGGAATGAGCGGCGGTCTTGAGCAAACCGCGATGTGGGAAAAAGCCGAAGGTACTGTGGAACGCTGCGCGTCAGAATGCATTGTCCCGCGGAAGTCAGGTCGGCGGCGGCGACATCGTGATGCGCGCGTTCTCAACCCTTAGGGAAGGTGGAGCAGGAAGCAGACCCCCCTGCTCCGTACCGTGGCTTGCTCAGCGCTGTTCGATGCCTTTCAAGTATTTCGCCACGCCCGATTCCCTGACTGGCGGTGGCATGCTGCTCAGGTAGCGGTCGACGCTGCTTTTCTGCTTCGGCGGAAATTCCGGCATGGGCAGATTCTTGAGGTATTTCGCCACGCCCGTCTCCGGAACGCTGGCAGCCGTTTCGGTTGCGATCTCCTTCAGATATTTCGCCACACCGGTCAGCACCGGCGGCGGTGGGAGGTCGCGCAGGTAACGGGTTACCCCGGTCACCACCGGCGGTTCGGGCAGAGTTTTCAGGTAACGTGCCACGCCGGTTTCCAACGGGGTCGCTTCGACAGCCTTCGGCGCGGGCGCGGCAGGCTCCGGAAGTGATTTGAGATAGCGCGCGACACCCGTTTCGCCGGCCGCTGCCGGTGGTGGTGCCGCGACAGCCGGCGCGGCAGCGGATGCTTGCGCATCGTCTCCGCGGGTCTTCGAACGGCCGAACCAGAAGGTGAATCCGGCCAGGCCAAACAGAATCAGCATCACTGGAAGATTGTCGATCATGTACTTTTCTACTTTGGTTTCTTGGGGTGTGTCGCTATCGTGCGGACCGTCCGCAAGTCTCCCGGCCTCTTCTCTGGATCCATGTACCCCGCGACCGGCTCCGCGCGGCAGCATGCACGGGCACCTGCAGGCTGTCAACCTGGTCACCCAGTCATTCCGGGCACCAGCCTCTTGAAATGTGCCGCAACAGTATACTCCGTTCGCGTTCCCGACTCTTCCTTCCGCTCCGCCTCGACTCCCTTTTGACGGCGCCGGAGGTTTGTCGGCCCCAAGAACTCCGTCTCAGGGAAAACAGGGCTGCACCAACCTGGATTCTCGGCCGGTCGCGCAGCTTGACAATCGCAAAGTCACCATCAATGATCTGCCGCAGTCGGCGGTATTGCGGATCGGCGATCGGCGGGGTGCCACGGGGCGTCTGCCACACCGCTCGCGAGCAACCAAAGAGAGGCGGCGCTGCCCCAGGTGAAACACGTCCTGGACAGGCGAGGCCGTGAGAATAACGAATGCAGACGATAGCCGTCGGGCTGCGGGAGCTAGGGCCCCGGGCGCGTCGCTATCGCCTCAGAAAATCGACACACTTCGGAGGGTAGTACATGGCGATGCATCTCGTTGCCGCGGGAATCAACAGGTTACACGGGCCCATTATCGATCGGTTCGGCAGCCTGACCGGCGAGGATCAGGAAAGGTTGCTGGCGGCAGCAGAGCGGGTTGTCCCAACCATGTTCTCCGGGCTGATCGAACGGGTCTCCTCACCCGGCGGTCTCGGTGTGCTGTCCTCGGCACTGGAAACCATAGACGAAACCATCTTCGACTGGCTGGCAGCGCTCAAGGAAGGTGACGAGGCGAAGGCGGCCGCCGAGGCGGGTAGCCAATGGTTGAACGCGATCTTTTCTCCCGATGGAATTCGGTCGATCCAATCGGCTGCGCGTTCCGCGGGGCTGGGTTCGGAGGCTGCCCGGCTGCTGCCCGAGTGGCTGGTTCCGGTCGTGTTGGGAACAGTTAAGCATGCGAGCAAGGGTGTCAGCGTCGAGCAACTGCCCGAATTGCTGTTGAAGGAGCGCGAAGCGATTGCATCGGCAGTGCCCGATGCGCCGATCCCGCAGCGCGAAGCCCGACCGACCCCGGTGCTGGCACTCGTCGGCGCCAGCGCGCCGCCCGTCGCCGCTGCCGTGACGCCGGCAGTCGCTCCGCGGGCCGAATCGTCGGTCGCCGTAAGAGGGGACGTCGGGCCGGCGGGGCCTCAGGGTATCCCAGGGCCGGCCGGACCGAAGGGCGAGCCGGGTCCCAAGGGTGACCCGGGCCCGGCAGGTCCTCCGGGACCTCAGGGTGTCGCAGGCCCGGCCGGACCGAAGGGCGAACCCGGCCCCAAGGGCGAACCCGGCCCCAAGGGCGACACAGGCTCAGCCGGTGTTGCCGGGCCGCAGGGCGTGGCAGGCCCCAAAGGCGACCAGGGTCTGAAAGGGGACGTTGGCCCCGCGGGTCCCAAGGGTGAGCCCGGTGCTAAGGGAGTTGCGGGGCCCGCGGGTCCTCCCGGTCCGCAGGGTGCGACCGGTCCGGCCGGTCCTGCTGGTGCGAAAGGCGATCCCGGCCCGATCGGCTGGAAGGGCGATGCCGGTCCTGTGGGGCCGAAGGGCCCGCCCGGTCCGGCCGGACCGAAGGGCGAGCCGGGCGCACAAGGTGAACGGGGTTTGGTTGGTCCGGCCGGCCCCCAGGGAATTCCCGGTCCCCTCGGTCCCAAGGGTGAGCCTGGCGCCAAGGGCGCGTCTGGCCCAATGGGCCCGGCGGGTCCGCAGGGGCCGATCGGCCCGATGGGCCCGGCTGGACCGAAGGGCGCGCCCGGGCAAAAGGGCGACCCCGGCCCGATTGGCTGGAAGGGCGATCCGGGTCCCGTTGGTCCAAGAGGGCCCGCCGGGCCCGTGGGGGCGCCGGGTCTGCCCGGTCCGATAGGGCCGATGGGGCCGAAGGGAGCGGTAGGCCCTGCCGGTCCTGTGGGGCCGAAGGGTGACGCCGGTATCGCCGGTGCCAAAGGGCCTGCCGGACCCGCAGGTCCGCCCGGTCCGCAGGGTGTGGCGGGTGTTGCCGGACCGGTGGGTCCCATCGGCCCCAAGGGTGAGCTGGGGCCGATAGGGCCGAAGGGAGCGATAGGTCCTGCCGGTCCGGTGGGGCCGAAGGGTGACGCCGGTATCGCCGGTGCCAAAGGTCCTGCCGGACCTGCAGGCCCGCCCGGTCCGCAGGGAGTGGCGGGTGTTGCCGGACCGGTGGGTCCCATGGGCCCCAAGGGTGAGCCTGGGCCGAAAGGCGCGACAGGTCCAGCCGGTCCGCAAGGACTCCAGGGCGTGCCCGGTGTGGCGGGCCCGATGGGTCCGAAAGGCGAAGCGGGTGTTGCCGGTGCCAAAGGTCCTGCCGGACCAGCAGGACCCCAGGGCGTGGCAGGCGTTGCCGGACCGGTCGGCCCCATGGGTCCCAAGGGGGAGCCGGGGCCGGTGGGGCCGATTGGGCCGAAAGGCGAGCCGGGTCCGATAGGGCCGAAGGGTGCAGTGGGTCCGGCCGGTCCGCAAGGGCTCCAAGGCCTGCCCGGTGTGGCGGGCCCGATAGGTCCGAAGGGCGAAGCCGGTGTTGCCGGTGCCAAAGGGCCTGCGGGACCCGCGGGTCCGCCTGGTCCTCAGGGCGTGGCGGGTGTTGTCGGTCCAGCCGGTCCCATGGGCCCCAAGGGCGAGCCCGGTGCGATCGGGGCAAAGGGTCCGGCTGGTCCCGCGGGTCCGAAGGGGGATCCCGGTGCGGTTGGGCCGGTAGGCCCCAGAGGACCCGCAGGCGAAACCGGGCCGGCCGGTCCCAAGGGTGAGCCCGGCCCGCAGGGCGTGGCGGGTCCAGTCGGTCCGCAGGGCGAGCCGGGATTGGATGGACAGGCGCTCATCGAGGGGGGGCGGCCTGGTGAGGTGCTCGCAAAACGTTCGGACGACGATTTTGACTACGAGTGGGTTTCCATCGGTGCCTCCGGTGACACGTCGGAACGTCTTTCCGCGGCCCTTGGGCGGATCGCGGACCTCGAAGACCGTTTGGAGAAGCTTGAGCGCCTGCTCCAGGAAAAATAGGGCCAATTGAGTCTTTAGACGCTCGCGCGCAGGCACGGCGAGATCGGCCCACGCTTTGGCTGGCTCGCACGGCGCCGCACGCCCCCGCAGTTGGGCCGCTGGGATGCTGCCGCCGCTGGCCGCTTAGCTGAGCTGTTGAGCAGGGTGGGCTTGCACTTGCCCTGCGGCTACGGAACCCTCAGTTGGCCGCGCCATATGTGACGCCGCTGGGACGCTCGGACACCGTGCCGGGCGTCGCGCCATGGCCGTCTGCCGGAAATCTCCGGCGATAATCCGGAGTTGGTTGATGAGCCGAACCGAAGCATTTCAGTCTGTTGTCGTCGTAGTGCTGTTCCTGGTGGCGTCGTTTGCCGGCGCTCAGGACGTGCTGCCGCATCCGCCGCAGCCATTTCAAGGGCGTATTGGGCTGGATGCACGTCAATCCAAGCCGGTTTTCCCGCAACCGATCCAGCCACCCAAGGACGCGCCGAACATACTGATTGTGCTGCTGGACGATGTCGGCTTCGGTGCGACCAGCACGTTCGGTGGTGTTATCGAGACGCCAACGCTCGACGCATTGGCCCAGAACGGGCTGCGCTATAACCAGTTCCACACGACCGCCTTGTGCTCGCCAACCCGGGCCGCCTTGATCACGGGCCGCAATCACCATTCCGCACACACCGGCGTCATCATGGAGGCGGGGACGGGGTTCCCGGGCTATGACAGCGTCATGGGAAAGGACACCGCGACCATCGCGGAAGTGCTGAAACAGAACGGCTGGAACACGGCCTGGTTCGGCAAAAACCATAACGTTCCGGATTGGCAGACCAGCCAGGCCGGTCCGTTCGATCTGTGGCCGACCGGTCTCGGCTTCGACACGTTCTATGGGTTCATCGGCGGCGACACCAGCCAGTGGCGGCCAGCCGTGATCGATGGCACCCGCCCGATCGAGCCTTATCTAGGCAAGCCCGATTACAACTTCGATTACGACATCGCCGATCAGGCCATTCGCTACATCCGCATGCAGAAGGCAGTCGCGCCGAGCCGGCCGTTCTTCGTCTACTACGCGCCCGGTGCGACCCATGCGCCGCATCACCCGAAAAAGGAATGGATCGACAAGTACCGCGGCAAGTTCGACCAAGGGTGGGACAAATTGCGCGAGGAGATCTTCGCCCGCCAGAAGAAACTCGGCATCGTGCCTGCGGACGCCAAGCTGACTCCCAAGCCGACGGGCATCGGCGATTGGGACCTGCTGCCGCCGGATCAGAAGCGGCTTTATGCGCGGATGATGGAGGTTTACGCAGGCTACCTCGAGCAGACCGACTACAACGTCGGCCGCGTGATCGAGGAAATACGCCGTACCGGGCAACTCGACAACACCCTGGTCATCTACATCGCCGGCGACAACGGGGCTAGCGCCGAAGGGAGCCCGCAGGGGTTGCTGAACGAAATGACCTTTTTCAACGGCATCCCGGAGGATCTGAAGCAGATTCAGAGTCGGATCGACGAACTCGGCTCGTGGACCACATTCAATCACTATCCCGTTGGCTGGGCGCATGCGATGGACACGCCGTTCCAGTGGACCAAGCAGATCGCCTCGCATTACGGCGGCACCCGCAACGGCATGGTGGTGTCCTGGCCAGCGAAGATCCGCGACAAGGGCGGGCTACGTTCCCAATGGCACCATGTGATCGACATCGTGCCGACCATCCTGGAGAGTACGGGTTTGCAGATGCCGTCCAGCGTCAACGGTGTCGCGCAGAAGCCCGTCGAGGGCGTCAGCATGGCCTACAGCTTCAGCGATTCTCGCGCGCAGTCGGCCAGGACGACACAGTATTTCGAGATGCTCGGGAACCGGGCCATCTACAACGACGGGTGGGTGGCTGCGACGACGCCGGTCGCCGCGCCCTGGGACCCGAGCGGGTCTACGGTCGATGTGATCAATGGCTACCAATGGGAGTTGTACAACGTCGAGCGTGACTTCAGTCAGGCCGACAACCTGGCCGACAAGCAGCCGGACAAGCTCAAGGAACTGCAACTGTTGTTCTATGCGGAGGCCGCCCGCTACAACGCCCTGCCGCTGGACAACAGCAAGACCGAGCGGCTCGATCCGGCGATCCGGCCCAGCCTGACGCGCGGTCGCGACACCTTCGAGTTCTTCCAGGGTATGACCCGCATTCCGGAAGGCGCGGCGCCCGACATCAAGAACAAGACGTTCAGCGTCCGGGCCGAATTGGTCATCCCGGAGGAAGGTGCGAACGGGATGATCATCACGCAGGGCGGCCTGTTCTCCGGCTGGGCGCTCTATGTCGACCGCGGCCGGCCGGTATTCCACTACAACACCGCCGATGTCTTTCACGCCGAGATCGCCGCGACCGAGACACTGCGGCCGGGCAAACAACTGGTCCGTGTGGACTTCAAGTACGATGGGGGCGGAATCGGCTTGGGCGGGCTGGCCACCCTCCGCGTCAACGGGAAAGTCTGGGCCGAAGGGCGCATCGAACGGACCATCCCCATCCGCATCACGCTGGACGAGGGCCTGGACATCGGCGAGGACACCGGCACACCCGTGGTGCGCAGCTACGATGTGCCCTACAGGTTCAACGGTACCATCGAGAACGTCATCGTGGAGTTGAAGGAGCCGGAGGCGCCCGCCGCTCCGACTCCCGCCGCAGCGCCCGTTTCGGGGCGCGGTGCCGGCGAGCGGGGGAGGACGGGGCGTTGAGGCTTCCTCGTGTCTGTTTGCTGGACCATCCCTCTACCGTTAGGCGGCCTGAACTCTGACCAGCCGACTCCCCCCGTCAACCGGTACTGCGCCATAGCTTACGGCGGGCTGATTGCGGGCGACTTCCCGCGCTACCGTCGAGGCTGGACGTTTCAGTTCTCGGGCCACGGCGCCAAGGCTCGCGCAGTGCAGCCGTCGGCCGTTAATTGTGTGCCGCTCGTCCATCGTCAGATGCTTGTAATGGGTTCTCATAGGCATACCGTAACAAAGGTCCGGTGTAGCACTTCATTTTGCAGCCCGCCCTGTCAAGGGCTGACGGGTAAGCGGACAGCGCAAGGGCGCCCGGCAGGACGCGGTTGCGCGCCTTTTCCGGGGGACGCGCGTGTACAATAGCGAGTGGATAATCTGTGACCACTTAGGGGATCGTCAGGATCCATGTCAGCACCAAGCATTGTTGTAATCCTCCCTGCCTACAACGAAGAGCAGACGATTACCGATACCATTGCAGGTTTCGCCAAGGCGTTGCCCGACGCTGCGCTTTACGTGGTGAGCAATAACTATAGTGACAAGACGTCGGAACTGGCGCTGCAGACCCTACGAAACCTCGGCCGCGTCGGCGGGGTCATCGACGAGCTGCGACAGGGCAAAGGGAATGCACTACCCCGTGCCTTCCATGAAATCGATGCGGACGTATATCTTCTTGCGGATGCGGACATGACCTACCCCGCCGACCGGGCGCGAGACCTGATCGCTCCAATAGTCGAGGGTGTGGCCTACATGGTGGTCGGAGATCGCCACACGGGTGGGGCATCACGCGCAGCAGAACCGACGCTCCTTCTACGAGTTCGGCAACCGTCTGGTCCAAGCGCTGGTTAACACCCTATTTCAAGCGGATTTCAAGGACATCATGAGCGGTTACCGGGCCTTCAGCCGGAGCTTCGTGATCAATTACCCAATCTTGGTGGAAGGATTCCAGATCGAGACTGAAATGGCACTCCATGCCCTATGCCGGAGATTCAGGGTCATCGAGATCCCAATCGAGTACAAGGATCGTCCCCTGGGGAGCCAGTCGAAGCTGAGTACATTCGCCGATAGGGCCCGGGTGGTATTCGCTATAGGCCAGATTTTCCGTTTCTACCGCCCGCTCCTGTTCTTCACCACCGTTTCAGCCTTGTTCGCCCTCTGCGGGCTGCTTGCTGCCGTGCCGGTGTTCCAGGACTGGTTTACGATCCGATACATCGAGCATATACCACTGTCGATATTGGCGTCTGCGCTCGGGATCGTCGCTCTGCTCATGCTCAGCGTAATGCCTTACATCTATGGCTATACGGCCTGGATCGTTGGCACTGGTGGTGCCTACCCTTTCCTGTTCGACTTACAATGTGTATTGAGCGACCTTCACCCCTTGGGTGAAAGCTTAACCCTTTGTGAAGCCGTGAGCAGGGAGTGGATGCTCATCTCGATCGCAATTTCGAACCGAGCAGGGCATCTGCCTAGTGTTTGGCACCAATAACGGTAGTGACCCGCATGCTGCAGAAATGGTGGCGATGATGGTATCGGTCTTTATCGCGGGGGTTTGGGGCCTTATTTCATATCGTCGTATCGATCCAGCTATCAGTGTCCTCGGCGCCATCGTTCTCTACGCGCCGCTCGCTCTTCCTTTCGCTTCTAGGATATGGGCGAATGACTTTGTTCTATTGACGCCGCTGTTATACATCGGAGGAACGGCAGCCCGGGCGCGACTGTTGCCCCGTAGATCCGAGGGAGACGCCAATCCCCGACGGCTCACGCCTACTGGCAGTCGATCTCAACGTCGGCCGTTTCGGGCATTCTCTTTTTTCTATTCGCGACGAATGTCTGGGAGCACTCGCTGTTTCTGCGTCAGCTTCTGGCCACCCGGGGTGTCGGAAAGCTTTCAGATGCGATCAACCTTCTCGCTAGCGATGCGTTGCGTCAGCCCGGTCTGGTCTACGCCTTCCCTGAATGGGGGTTCTCAACCCCGCTGGCTTTCTTGGCCGCTGCCGCAGTTGATCTCTCGAATGAAAGCAATGTGTCACATTTGCGTAGCCTCTTGTGCGGCTGGCGGCCGCTCGCGAGCGCCCATTGGTCGGGCGTGGATCTCGAATCTCGGCATCCATGCCATGCGCGATCGCCTTGGGCGCGGTAGAACAGTACCGACGCGAGAATCGCCAAAGCGGCGGCGCGACGGCATTTGTTGTTGTTGGCTTCGAGCGTCCCCCCAAACCGGATTCACCAGATTCGTGTGTCAGTTCCTGCAACTGTCGAAACGGTGTCCCAAATTCTTGGGTAACACAGTGCCCAATCTAGGAGATGCCCAAGACCCGCCAGTTTCACCCATGACAAGATTAACTCCAGCGATCAAGGGCGTTCCTGCTGAAGTGAGCCCCGGTGACCTCTTGTTCCAGCCTCTCCGCCGCGCGTTAGCTCTTGGGCTCATGCGACCTTACACTCAACTCTGCACAGGTCGCCACGTCGACTCCATCCGGCCGGTGATAGACACACTATGGCCTGTCGCGAGAGATGTTGAACTCAGCGCTGCAAAAGGAGTCGTCCGATACGCGACCGAGCGTCCTAAGCCGAAATCCCGTCCCTTCTTTAAATGCCTCCGCCCGAATGGAGGGACGAATGACATTCCAGGGCCGATGTGGTGAACAAACAAACTATCTCGCCCCAACCCTAAACTCTAAGCCGAAAAATGACGATGGTCACCACGACAGAACAGCTCAGTGCACAAGGGCACGCGAACGAGCAGGTCACCCCCTATTCAGTTAGCAACCCTATGGCCGCGCCTGATGACGGCCTGAGTAATACCAAGAAGGTCATCGTCGTCCTTGGTATGCACCGAAGCGGCACCAGTGTTCTTACCCGAGGCCTACTTGAACTCGGTGTCGGCCTTGGCGAAAGACTTGTACCCGCAGACCAAAATAATCCCAAGGGTTATTGGGAAGATAGTGACATCTGCGCCCTCAATGAGCGATTACTGGAGGTCGCCGGTCTGCGGTGGAATAGCTTCATGCCAAGTGGCGATCTTCCTTTGAACCCGTCCCAGTGTCCGGATCTATTCATTGAAGCCGTAGAGCTCCTGTCCAAAAAGACGGCGGGTCACCTGTTTTGGGGCTTTAAGGACCCCAGGACCGCGCCCTTACTAACTTTCTGGACTGAAGCGTTTACAGCCTCAGGCCTTCAACCCTGTTATGTACTCGCGGTCCGTAACCCATTAAGTGTGTCGCGCTCCCTCCAGACTCGAGACGGTCTGGCTCCAGAAAAATCAGGGCTACTTTGGGCGCAGCACATACGAAGTGCGGTAATCGGGAGTCGTCGCTCTCGAAGGGTGGTAGTTGACTATGATTTATTGCTGGCTTGTCCCGCCCGCGAACTAGCTCGCATCGCCAACGCACTAGGCCTTGAACCTGTAAGTGAAGAGGCGTTGTCTGAGTCTGACTACTGCCGGACCTTCATTTCCCCGGGTTTACGGCACTCCCGTCATGGGGCCTCGATGCTCTCAACCTATCCGCTCTTGGAGAACCTCACCGCTCCCGCGTATCAGCTTTTGCTCAAAGTGGCAAGAGATGAGGCCGACTTGGCGACCGTTGAGGAGACAACCGACTGGCTAGATTTTCTAAGCAACGTCGAGAGCCTAACCGCCTTTTCGACCTATGTGTCTCACCTAGAGAGCCGTCTGGAGATTGCACTAAGCGAGGCCGAACAGTTGGAGGCACGTCTTGCCACTGGCGAGAGAACATTGTTAGATCGGGAAGGAGAAATTAAACGACTCCATGAAGAGTCTGACGCGCTGCTCGCCGAGAAGTGTCTCTGGGAAGAGAATTTTAAAACGACTAGAAACGAGAAAGAAGAGGTTAAAAGCCAGTTCGAACAGCAGGGTCAGTTGTGGGATGGCCGCTTCCAGTCACTATTGCGCTCGTTAGAGTCTCGCGATGCGAAGCTAGGAAGGCACGAGGAAGAGTTGGCGTCCCTACTTCGCGAGATGGCCTCTAACGCCGCCGAGTTAGGAAAGCTAAATCATCTGCTGTCCCTTACCTCAGAAGAGCGGGATCAGCTTCAATTCGCCATAGAGAAGCGACAACGCGAGTTGTCATCGCTATACGCATCCACCTCATGGAAACTCAGTGGACCGTTACGACTGGCGAAACGCAGGCTCCCGTCCATCGCAGCCGGTTTAGGTCACTGGTTGAGAGTGATCTATCTCGTTGCTCCGCTTCCGGTCAGCCTGAAGCTAAATCTGAAGTCCATCCTTTTTGCTGTCCTAAGCCCGCTGATCAGACACACTCGCGCCTATCAGGCCTGGTTGCTATTCGAAACAAAAAGAACCAACAGCAAAGTCGCTCTTTCAAAGCTTGCTCCGGCCAATCGAAAGGTTTCGTCAGATGCTTACGATATAACGTCAGAACCCGAGGTCCCTTTGGCGCCCTCTGACCCGGCAATGGAAACGGAAGGGGACCGAGTTGAAAGAAGTGAGGTGTCTGCTTCAAGTGACGCCGCCAGGGACAACGTCGCAGGCTTCGAAGAGACTCGCAGTCTGGCTGCATCGATATCCTTTCACGACGCCGGAAATCCTTGGGTGTCGATCATCATCCCTGTCTACAATCAAATTGACCTGACGGTAAAATGCCTGAAAGCGCTCAGTGACGTAGGTTCCAGATACAGCTTTGAAGTTATCGTTGTCAACGATTGTTCTACGGATGGTACCCAGAGCATTATATCGGACATACCTGGCCTACATTTTCTCTCTAATGCGCAGAATGTCGGGTTCACGAAGGGGTGCAACCGCGGGGCGCGATCGGCCCGCGGAAGATATCTGGTTTTCCTAAATAATGACACGATAGTCCATCCGGGCTGGCTTGATTCCCTCGTTGAAGCCATGCAGCAACAGCCCTCGGCAGGCCTTGTAGGCAGTAAGCTCATTTTCCCGAATGGAAAACTGCAAGAGGCGGGGGGAATGGTGTGGAGCGACGCTTCAGGGCACAACTTTGGACGGAATGATGATCCCCGCAGGCCCGAATACAATTATTTGAAGGAAGTGGACTATTGTTCCGGCGCCTCTATTATCATTGAGCGCGATCTATTTGTTAGGCTGGGTGGCTTCGATGAACGCTACGCTCCCGCGTATTATGAGGACACTGACCTGGCTTTCAAGGTTCGCCAGGCAGGTCTACGGGTTCTCTACCAGCCACTTTCAGAGCTGACCCATTTTGAAGGCGGTACTGCGGGCACGGACGTGACTGTCGGTGTTAAGGCGCACCAAGTTTTGAATGCGGAAAAATTCTACGAGAAGTGGAAGGTAGAGCTCAGCAGTCATCCCTCCCCATCTGAGAATGGTAAGCCGCATCGGGACCGATATGCGGTGGCAAAGGCTTTAGTTGTCGATGTTTGGCCCACGCCAGACAAAGATTCTGGTTCCATTGACGCGCTTAATCTTTTGAAGACTTTGCTTGCATTCAATTACAAGGTAACCTTTTTTCCAGACAATACAGTCAGTCATTTTGGCCATTACACCACGGCCCTGCAGGGCCTTGGTGTTGAGTGTCTCTATGAGCCGTACGTTGAAAGTCTTTTGCAATTCCTTGAGGAAACGGATATTGAATTTGACGTCATATTTTTGAGGCGCGCAAGTTCCGGCGGCAGACATCTCGAATTAGTACGCCGCTTCCAGCCTAAGAGTAAGATCATCTTCGACACAGTCGACCTTCACTTCGTAAGGGAAACGCGACGGGCCGAGCTCGAAGGCTCTTGGGAGGTCCAGTTGGCCGCTGAAGCGACAAAGGCGTTGGAATTGGAGTACGTAAGGCGAGCCGATGGCACCATTGTCGTGAGTCCAGCGGAAAAGGAGGCTCTAGAAGCAGAGGTTCCTGGCTGTCGTGTATGGTGTGTTCCCTTTTCCAGAGATATCCCCGGCCGAAAGGCGTGTTTTTCGGAAAGGACAGATATACTTTTCGTCGGCGGGTTTTTGCACGAGCCGAATGTCGACGCGGTCCGGTATTTCGTACAGGAAGTGTGGCCACGTGTTAAAACACGTCTCCCCGATGCTCGTTTCCTTATTGTCGGTAGTAACATTCCTGCTGAATTTCAGCGGTGGGATTGTGAGAGAATTGTACCGGTTGGATACGTAAAAGATCTGGCCCCCTATATGGAGCGGAGTCGCATCACGGTAGCTCCGCTTCGATACGGGGCGGGCATAAAAGGAAAGGTTGCAACGAGCCTATCCTTCGGCGTTCCAGTAGTCGGTACGCCTATTGCGTTCGAGGGGATGGGCTGCCACCACCAGGGTGAAGTGCTTCAGGCTGAAGCGCCGGAAGAATTTGCCGATGCGGTGATTGAAGCGTACACGCAACCCGCCTTGTGGAATCGGCTTTCTGAATCCGGTCTCCGTCTTGTTGCTTCGCTTTATTCCCATGATGTGGGGCGAGCGAAATTATCCGAGATATTGGGCTATTTCGGAAAACCGTCCGTCAACGGCTACCACGTCTCGGCCTCAGTTGATGATCCCGCCGGGAACGGTGCCGCAACAGGGCGTGACTCGGCGGGGGTCGGCGTTCTCCCCGCCACACGCGTGATCGCCTTCTATCTGCCCCAGTTCCACCCAATTCCGGAAAACGACATATGGTGGGGTAAGGGGTTTACCGAGTGGACCAACGTCACGCGCGCGCGTCCACTTTTTCCCGGTCATTACCAACCACATCTGCCGAGTGACCTTGGTTTCTATGACCTACGGGTTCCCGAGGTTCGCGAAGCGCAGGTTGAACTCGCACGGCAGTTTGGGGTTTATGGATTTTGCTATTATTATTATTGGTTTGCGGGCCAGCGACTACTGGAACGGCCACTCAACGAGATGCTGACGAGTGGCTCGCCCGATTTTCCTTTCTGCCTATGCTGGGCGAACGAAAGTTGGACCCGGCGGTGGGATGGCAGGGAACAGCACATTCTGATGGAGCAGCGCCACTCAAATACGACGGACGTTCGCTTTATCCGGGACGTGATACCAGCATTTCGGGACGAACGCTACATCCGAATCGGCGGTCGGCCGTTACTTCTGGTTTACCGAACTGAGCTCTTGCCAGACCCCAAACGCACCGCCGAGGTTTGGAGGGAAGAGTGTCGACGCGCCGGAATAGGGGATATTTTTCTATGCCGGGCCGAAGCATTCACCCGCTGCGATCCGGCAAGTGTTGGATTCGACGCCGCATATGAGTTCCCACCGCTGCAGGCCGATGTACCCGAGCTTGACCCGCGCGAGTTTTTTGGGGGAAGCCACGATCTGGAGCGGGGAAATTTTTCGGGCAAGATTTTTCCCTATGAGTCCCTCGTGGAGGGAGCTTGCGCTCAAGAACGCCCACCATACCAGCGTTTCCGGGGTGTGATGGTAAGTTGGGACAACTCGGCGCGTCGGGGAAACACCGCATACATCTGGCAGGGCAGTACCCCAGAGCTATATGGGCGTTGGCTCCGAAACGCTTGCGATGAGGCAGAGCGTGTCTATTCCCGCCCAGATGAACGCCTCGTGTTCGTTAATGCTTGGAACGAGTGGGCGGAGGGGTGTCACCTGGAGCCGGATCAACGATTTGGGCGCCTATACCTTGAGGCGACGTGGAGTTCTCTGCAGCCCAGGCACACCTGATGTCGTGAGGATTTTGGATAGACCAGCCGTGTTATGGAAGTTTTGACGTTCGATGTGTAGCAGTTCAGTGACCAACAGTGGAGCGCGCCCGCTTCTCGTCCATTTCCACATATTCAAGAATGCCGGAAGCACGATTGAAGACATCCTGCGGCGGAATTTCGAGGATCTCCATCTCGCCTATGACTTGGCGGACCCCACAGGGCAGATTGGTAACGACGATGTTCTTCGGTTTATCGATAGGGAGCAGCAGATGGCGGCCCTCAGCTCACATCAAATTTCCTATCCGATCTTCTGCGGGCGCGAGTTAGAAATCTATTCCCTGTTTTTTCTGCGACACCCAATCGACAGGATAGCGTCAAGTCTCCGCTATCTATTTCAACGCATGGCCCACGAGGACCCGCCACGGTATGCTGAGTATTCGAGTCTGCAGGATTACATGAAACGCTCCATAGATGCGGGGGTTTGCGACAATTTTCAGGTCTATCTTCTTTCTCGTAGTACCATCATGAAGGCTGGGCTGCCAGACGCAAGCTGGGAGGCTCGGCGCGATATCGCGATCGAGAATATAGTGACCAGCAGGTTCTTCGGCTTGGTGGAACGGTTCGAGGAAAGCCTTTTGTTGATGAGGCGGTATCTCGAGCCTGTCTTTCCGGACTTCAGGTACGACTACGAACGGCAGAATACCTCCAATGAACAGTCGTCTCTTTCGTTGAGGATAGCTGAGTTCGAGGAGTCAATCGGATGCGATCGCATGCGTAGGCTAACAGTGGAGAACGAATTCGACCTCGCCGTCTATGAATTCGCCTGGAAAGAGTTTCAAAGGCGGCTCGTGGAATTGGGCTGACTCGATCCCAATTGAGTCGCCTAGCGCTGGCGGAGCCGCGTTGGAGCCGGATTTCTTCCTTTTGTTGCCTTCGCTGAACAGCAGACGACTGCGTGCTCTCCCTGTGGACCTCGCCTTTTAAATAAGAAGTCAGTCGACAAGGGTCAGTTGAAAAAGGCCTGACATGACGGAAGTTCGCTGCCAGGGAGTCGAGGATGTCCCGACTTTGTGAAGCGGCGGATCATGGTCGCGGAACCACAAGCCTAGGCAACTGACTTGACAGCCCTTTTGAGCGGCCAGGAATCAACCAGGTAGGGAGAAACTAAGGGCAGTGAATACCCTGCGCATTTGGTAACTCCGGTCTATGTCGAACACCGTTAATGAGACCCGCCGGGTTGGTAAACCGAACGGCCTTAAAACACTGCCGCGGGTACCACCGTCCATGTCAAGCGACGTAAGAGATGCCACCGCATGAGTGAGAGTCCCGGAAATTACCGTCCTGATATCGATGGCCTTCGCGCTATAGCCGTTGCCTCGGTCGTCAGTTTCCATGCGTTCCCCTCATCCCTCGGGGGTGGCTTTGTCGGCGTCGACATTTTCTTCGTAATCTCGGGATTCCTAATTACTCGTATTCTCCTGAAGGCCCTTGATCACGGGAGGTTCAGCGTCTCCGAGTTCTATTATCGGCGGATCACTCGGATTTTTCCCGCACTCTGTCTTGTCTTGGCGGCCACCTTGGGCATTGGGTGGGTGAGTTTACTGGCCCATGAATACCAACAGCTCGGGAAACATACTGCGGGGGCTGGAGTTTTCGCCTCCAATCTCATTCTCTGGAGCGAGAGTGGGTACTTTGACAACGCTGCATTGACTAAGCCGTTGCTTCATTTGTGGTCACTGGGTATCGAAGAGCAGTTCTATATTTTCTGGCCGATTCTTCTGGCTTTAGCGTGGAAAAGCAAACGAGGACTAGGTGGCTTGACCGCTGGTCTTGCTGTCGCCTCGTTTCTTTTGTGCGTGATTCAAACGAAAGGGAATCAAACCGCCGCGTTCTACTCTCCCGCAGCCCGATGCTGGGAGCTCATGCTTGGCGCACTCCTGAGTCAGTTCGCGATGCGCAGTGCGGTGCCCGCACGAGCCGAAATGTATGAGTTTCCTAAGTTGTTTGGAGTGCGGCGATCGGGAGGAAGTCAAAGGCAGGCTATTCGTCAGTTAGCTCGGAATGGCGCCTCGTTTACTGGTGTACTACTCATCGCATTGGCTGTGCTCTTCGTGAGAGAGAGCGATTTTCCAGGTACCGCTGCTCTTTGGCCGGTTCTGGGTACAGTGCTGGTTATCGCGGCCGGCGACACCGCCTGGATTAACCGGCATATTCTTTCTGCAAAGCCCTTAGTATTACTCGGTCTCGTTAGTTATCCTTTATATCTTTGGCATTGGCCTCTGCTCTCGATAGTGAACATAATGCAAGCTAGCCCGACGCCCCTGATGCGCGCAGGCCTCGTCGCGGGCGCTCTGGTTTGCGCTGTTCTAACTTATCTCTTGGTCGAGCGGCCGATGCGATACGGACCTAAGCGCCACGCCTACGTGGGTGCGCTTGTCTTGTCTCTGGCCGCTGTCTCCTTTTTGGGGCTTTGGGTCTTTCTAAATCACGGGGTGGCCTCGCGCGCCGCGGTTGTAGAGAACCTGAGTCTGGACTCAGGCCTTGACGGGGGTTGGCCGAACAATGCCTCGCCCTGCGACTTTTTACACACAGAGGAACGGAAATTGGTGAACTGCGCGGTTGACCGACGAAGAGTCAGCCCTAGGTTTGCATTGGTTGGCGACAGCAAGGCGGGCGCCATTTTCCCAGGCTTATTCCGGACCGCGCCGGAAGGAAGTCCTTGGATTTATTTCGGCTCTGGGGACGCCGGTCCACTTTTGCCAGTGTTCTCGTCCGACCCTCTATATGCATTTTACAATCGAAAAGCGGCGACGATTGCTATGGAAAGTGTCTTACGCGAACCTAGCGTGAGTACGGTGGTCATTGCCGCCGCAACTAGGGCACTTTTTCAACTAAAGAACGACTATTCGATCGACGACCTGCCCGAGAGCGCTCACCTGAGCGTCGCCCTCGATGGCCTCGATCGGTTCGTACAACGAATTGTTTCGGGCGGTAGGCGGGTCGTATTGGTCGAAGATAACCCGACATTGCCACATATGGAGGACTGCCTAGATCGCAAAACTAGCCTGACGTGGCTTGATAAATTGATCGCGAAACCTTCGAGTCCAGCCTGTTATCTTCGCCTAGACAGACATCTTCAATTGTCGGAGCAATACCGCCGCATGTTGGCGAGCATTCAGGAAAGGCACCCTATGCAGGTTCAAATCTTCCGGACAATGCCGATCCTATGCGACGTTGAGAAAGGCGTGTGCCCACCAAGTCGAGAGGGCCGCCTTCTTTATGGCGCCACTGACCACATTTCGGACTTTGCGTCAACCCTTGTCGGCCAGGCGCTGAATAGGTTCGTGCTTTCGGAGGGCGGACCGGGCTCCGGAGCGGGCGCACTCGACAAATTCCCATAGTGATATGGGGGCGGATCAGGGTTGATGCAGCGGCGAGCTATGGCGACGCTTTGCAATGTTGCATATCAAAGGGTTCCGAGATGTTCCCGGAGCTTCCCCACTATACCTTGGCAGTTCGCAACATTAAAGGCGCGGTGATATGCCGAGCGCAAGGTTTGAATCACATGCTCATTCGCTGTTAGGCCTTGGCGCCGAAGCATAATAACGAAGTTGTGCAGGGTGAGCGTACTTTGAAAGACTGACTCAGCTAAGGGTTGAATGCGTCGCCATTCAGTTTCGGAATTTAGGACTTTCGAGTATCGAAGGATTTCAGGTTTGAGATGCTTTTGGCTGAGCACATACTGCGCGGCCCCGCGTAGTCGGATTCGTTCAATGAAGTTTTCGAGCTTGACGCCGCGTATTATGTGGCTACGCGCTTTCGGATGATAGACCACTGTGAGGCCAAGGTCCGAGAGCCGGTAGCCCAGTTCGATGTCCTCACAACCGAAGCGGAAGATGGGATCAAATACGCCGTTCAGCAACAGGAAATCCCGCTTGCAAGAGGTGCGTCCACGCCAGAAGTGCTGATAGTCCAGTTCTTCACCTTCCGTCAAGTGCTCATAGGAAAGCAGGTAGTCGCCTGTTCCTGTGAGGAAATCCATTAGCGGATCGTCAGCGATTTCGGGCGCCAGATCGGTGTGGCCCAGCACGGCATGGTGTGGCCCTGGGTATGCGCGATGTGCGATAAGGTGCTCCTCGAGCAGCCGCGGATCGGCAACATGATCGTCATGTAAGAACAGGACGATCGGCGCTTGGGCCAGGAAGACACCATGGTTCTTTGCGGCGGCAAGCCCAGAATTGTTTTGAAAAGCGTAACGTACTCGGAAGCGGTCGGTGAAGCCGTTGACTATGGGGTGTGTATTGTCCCAAGAACCATCATCGATGATGACCACTTCAAATTGGTCCGGATACAGTGTCTGGGCGGCAAGGGCCCTCAATACCCTGGGAAGATATGCATCGCGGTTGAATGTGGTGACGATCGCGGAAATCAGCGGTCGGTCAGACATCGGTTTGTCCTACGTTCTCCTCGCCAATCCGCGCCTCATGCACGGTCGCATAGGATTCGACGATGGAAAACGCTTCGCGGATGTCAAGATGCCTTCGTTGAGTGAGGAAATCCTGCATCTGCCGTTCCGCATCCGGGAGACGGCAGTGGCTCACTGGTTTTCGCAGGTCTCGGGCGATCGGGACCTTGTCGACGATCCCTAGCCGCAGCGACCGCTGCGCGAGAACTACCGGCCAAATAGAGTCATAGCCCCAGCCCATCGGTGATTCCTCGTCGAACGGTATCAGGGAGTCGAAAGCTGCGCGGCTAATCGAGAACAGCGGGGCAGTCCCGACGAAGTTTGTTTGGCGAGCGTCGAGTCCTGGGAATTGCCTCACGAAGCAGTGATCAATAAAACTCTGTGGCGTAAGTGCCGGTTGTGCGAGGGAGAACCTGCAATGGGAGACGACATCAAGGTATTCGTCGAGGAATTGCGGCGGGAGGCGGATGTCGTCATCCATGACGAGGACGAACTCATACTTCTGAAATTTCTGCTCAGCAAGCAAACGGTTCAGCAGGGTGAATTTCGGAGTTGGTCTCCGTGCGATCAAGGATGTCACGTTGCTCAGTGACGCGGAGACTGAACCGCTACCGAGCGCGGCCCACGATTGTTCGACTTGCCAGCATCTGGCTGAAGAAAGCTCGTGCGTAATCGTACCCGCATAGCTTTCATGATCGAGCAGGTAAACGCCGACGACTAGGGCGCAGCCGCTCTTTCTCATCGTGATTGCCCGAAGTCGGTTGCTATATCCCCATCGTCGGAAGCTGCGGAGAGCAACTCAGCATTGGACGATGTGCCGGACAATAGGGAACTGATATTCTGCTTGATTGAACGAGTTGAAAACATCTGATCGAGATGTTTCAACCCATTCGCCGAGATTTGTGCCCAAAGTAGTGGATCGTTGTACAGTGACAAAACCGCTCTCGCAAAGTCGCCAGGTGAGTCAGCGATCAGGGTATGCTGGCCGTGCTCAAGAAGCATTCCCTCAGCGCCAATGGAAGTCGTCACTGAGGGCAGTCCATAGCTTAAGGCCTGCCCCAACTTCCCCTTCATGCCGGCCCCGTAACGCAGTGGAACTATGAACACACGGCTGGCCTCAAAATAGGATGATGCATCCTCGACATAGCCGAGCGCGCGAATCCCGGAACCTTGAAGGCTACGGATCGAGTCGGGCATGTTGCTGCCGACGATCACGCATTCGATATGCGGAATGTCCTCGCGGATCAAGGGAAAAATGTCAGTCGCGAAATAGTGAACTGCGTCGACGTTCGGACGATGCGAAAACCCGCCTATGAAAAAGAGGTCCTTGCGCTCGGAAAAGGCAGGGATATGTGTGGCAAGCTCGTGGACATTTGGTACCACTGTGACGCGACTTCCGGGCGCGAGCTCCCTCAGTAAGTCTCGCTCTCGCTCAGTTATTGCGACGGTGACATCGGCGCAGCCCGCACAAACTGTTTCGATTTTCCGATAGTAGCTTGCCAGCTCCAACTTTTCCGGATTTCCAGAGACTTCCGCCTCGCGCGCCAAACGCAGATAATGAAGGTCGATGGAATCGAAAATAACCTGAGCGTTGGTCGCATAGGCGCGTATCCACGGCAAATACTCAAAAGCAATCTCCGGAAAGCAGAGCCACACATTCGCATACAGATGACCGGTTGTCACCAGTTCGCGGAGTCCTTGTGCTGCGCCATAGGTGACCTGCACGCCGATACTGCGCAATGCTCCCTCGTATCTCCCGAGTTCCGCGGCCGACAGCTGGATAGCCGGATGCAGATGGTGCTCGTCCTTTCGATGGTGGAGCAATAGGTCAACCGAGTATCCGCTCTGATGCATGAACTTCAACAGCGCATACTGGCGGGCCGAGCCGCTTGAGCGGTCTGGGGTCGGGAGCCAAAGATCTATCATTAGTACGCGCCGCTTTCCTGGGCATGCCTCGGGCATTCGTGGTAGTCGGGCCAGATGTGAGCCTAAAGTGTCACCATTGGCTACCCGAGCGCTGAGGATAGGGGCGAGGAGTTCGGGCAGCGATGTTGGCGATCGAGCGGATGCCGGGCTGGTGTGCTCATCCGTCGTTAGTGCCGTGCTTTCGGTAACGCCGACTTCCCTGCTGTGCCTCATCCTTTCGAATGCGACCCACGCTTGATAACTCGCGGTTCGTGAAAACACAGGCCGTAAGGTGGAGAACACGAAAGACTTGGCCTGGAGTTTATGTTCCACCTTCAGCGGGATGGCGATATAAAAGTCCCGGATCAGCCTGCCGAGCCGGCCCTTGGTTATCTTTAGGGTTTCGGAGATCCCGCGTATCGGTGCGGTGGCGCGCCAGGATCGCGATTTCGTAAGCGACTCGATTCGCCGCTGCGTTTCGGTGAGTTCGCGCGACAAATCGGCCACCCGTTGCTCGCGCTCCTGGGCTTCGGTCAGGGCGGCGTCCGCCGCTTTTTCACGCTGCCGCAGGTTAGTCTCAAATGTTCTGTAGCCCTCTTCGAGTTGTGCTTTGGCTTCATTTAGGTTCCTGAAATTCCCAAGCGAATGCTCCAGCCGCCGTTCTCTATCGCCCAGGTAAGGTAAGAAACGGCTCAGATCTTGCCACGTGGACTCAATTCGCCGCCATTCCGGGGTCTCAGGCAAGGAATCTATGCTCAGGCTACTGTCAGCGACACGCAGCAACGTTTCGTATACCAGTTCGACGATGCCGCCGAACGCCGGTTGCCCCGACAGGCTTCGTGGCGGGTAATGCGTATGGCGCATGCTGGGTGTCAGAAACCGGCGTACATAGACCGAGCGCGCGAGCTTCTCCGCCGAGGGCTTCTTCCAACCAAAAGCGTCGGCAATCCGACCCATCTCGCGTGGCGGGTTGTCCAACAGTCGATCGTAATCAACGATTACCCTCGGGTGCCCGACGGTATCGGACACTGCGGCGAGAAGGTGCTGCAACCAAAGCAAACAGGATTTTTCTGCCGCGAACTGATCGCGGGTGTGCAGCGAAGCCGCCACGCTGAGAGGGTTGCGAAGCGCGATCACATATCCGGGTTGCATGCCAGCGGCACGGAAGACGTCGCGCCAGAATGGTAACAGCCTTGTTGTACGGGGATCCTTGAACCCGAATGGGCGAGACGGGCCCGCGGTGCGTGAGAGGGTTTCGACTGCAAGGGCGTGTAGATCCGCTATCGCCGGATCGTTGACCCGCCAGTCGGTGATCGGAGCGATTGCATCCCACCGAGAGTCCAAGGCACCCAACAAGCGCTCATTCAAGCCCACGACGTCGAGGTTCTCCCAAAACCCCTTGACGTTATAGGCGTTCACCGCCTCCATCAGATTATCTCCGAGATCGACGCCCAACTCGATGAGGCCGCGCGCCAGGGCACTCGTGCCGCATCGGTGCATGCCCAAAACGACGGCCAGATTGACTCCAGAGCTCATCGGCGCGATCACATCTGAATGTTCGCGGTAGTTGGAGCGGCGATGGGGGGGGGCTATGGAAGACATGACAGGAAGGTGGTGTCGAGAATCTGTAATCTTAGGCGGAGCGGCCTATGCCTTGACGACTGTAACCGTTCTCTCCGGCACGGGGTTGCCGGAGAAAGAGTGCTCCAATCTGAACGCCGATCCGCGCCCGATTCAAAGGCCTATCGCAAGTTGTGGAGATAAACCCCGCCATCAGGTTAGCATGAAAAACCTTGTAAAGTATTTCCCCACGATGGGTGATGTCGTTCCCTTTTCGCGTCAACTGGGCTCACCCCCTTTCCGTCATGAAGAGTCAGAACTATAAGCGTTCCTGCTTCAACCGGCCGACCTAGTCGCGAGTCCGTCAGAGCACCATGACGAGGGCGAGAGCGAAAGTCCCCCAATGCAAGGTATCGATTCCACTCACGGGACCGCCGACAGACGGCGTTCACGGCAACAATTTTCGTAAACGGCAACGTGGGCCTGACAGATTTCCTTGATTGTGGGTGGAGGGACGATCCGAGCGCTCAAGCTCTCCCAGAGGCGTTGCGTGGTCGCCGCTTCAATCAAACGCCCTGCCAAATCCTTCGGGTCACCCACCCGGAAGTGTAAACCCGTCTCGTATGGCCGAACCTTCTCAGCCATCCCACCGATGTCGCTGCAGATAACTGGCTTCCCGTGGGAAAAAGCTTCCTGAATTACAAGCGGAGAGTTCTCCCACCAAATGGACGGCACTACTACCCAATCAACGTCCTGCATGATACTGGACAACGCTTCTCGTTGGTACGCCCCATAAAACCCGGCGGCAGTGCCAATCTCCGCGAGCAGTTGCCGGAACCGGCGCTGAAACGTTGCCGGCTGCTTCTCTAGGCCGCTTCCGTAGATCGAGAGGCAGAGCGACTCGCCGGATAAGCCCTGGCTTAGCAGCATGGCTTCCAGAAGTACCGTGACGCCCTTGAATAGGTTGATTTGTCCGAAATAGGCGAAGCGATTTCTTACCTTCTGTAGCGTTGGAACAAATGTGGTTGTGGGCGCTATAGGCGGTTGTCCGTTTTCCAGAAATATCATTCGCGAAGGGTCCAAACCCCAATCCACGTAACGATCGAACAGAAATCTACTGGGGCAAATGAATTTATCAACCAATGCGAGAAACGATTTGATATAGAGTTCGCGCAGAATAAACTCTTCCGTACGTTTCCCCGGAAAGCAATTCGCGCAGGCGGAGGGAGAGGCCTGCCAGCAAAGTTCCTGGCCGTTTGTGGTCACCATTTGGCCGTAATTGCAACAGATTGCGAGATATTCGTGTAGAGTAAGAACTATCGCAACCTCGCTGGAATAGTTGCGAACCTCGCGGATTAACTCAAGGCCTATGAGAATATAATGCTGAAAGTGCACCACATCCGGCTGTGTTCGCTTCAGGAACAGTCTAAACGCACCCAGCACGTCGCGGGTTTGTTCTAGGCCAATAACTGAGAAATGGAAGTAGTCGAAATGTTCGGACGTAAACAGTGTCTCGTTTGCGTGGTCGGGATAATCAAAAAATGTTCGACTGCCCCGACTTTCGATGGGGTCCGATCGGTGAGCCAAGAAAAAGGCCTCGCACTCGGGCCTCTCCTTAAGCTCTTGGAAAAGTCCGTAGGCAACATTCTCCCCACCGCCAAATGAGAAGGCCGGGTGCGCGTGACTAATTACAAGGATACGCATCCCATTCGCCTTCTTGTGGCCCGGCCGAATATCCTCGGCTTAAATCGCTAGAACCAGTTGACCGTCGATCACTCAGCCATCGATTGTATTCAATTATGAATTGCCAGGCGTGTGCATTCTGCAACGAGTATCGCGTAGGCTGCTTGAGGTGGTAAAGCGCCAACGTTTCCAGTTGATAGTTGATCTTGCCTAAACCACCCAGCCTACGACAGAAGTCTTTATCTGAAAAGGCGCCCCATAAAAAATCCTCGTCAAGGCCTCCGATTTCGAAATATAGTGTGCGATCGACCATAAGGCACGCTCCGGATATTGTGGGCACGGCATGTTTTCCGGAGTGCTCTCCGAGATGATTGCCAAATCCGCTCATGCTCTCTTTCTGCGTTTGAAGCTGTTCGTTTGACGTCGTCTTTTGTGGGAGTAGGTGTAGTCCGCTTGAGCGTTCGCCTTGTTCGAGTAGTCTCACTCCCAGTGCCCCTATATTCGGAAGTACAGCGTATGCACTCGTCATGGCTTTCAGCCATCCCTTGGCGGTAGGGAGAACGTCCGGGTGAAGTAGGAGAAGTAACTGTGCTCGAGCATATTCTGCGGCAATATTAGTGGCTTGGGCGTAACCTATGTCAGCGCTGCTGACGAGTACCCTAAATGCCAGTCCAAATAACGGCTCTAGCTGATCACACCAACGTGCGAAATGCTCATTGAGGTCCGCCTCCTCAAGTACAAATATTAGTTCCCCATCTTCCCAGTCGGCGTCATCCGCGAATAGACTAAGCTGGAACCGCATGCACTCTATCGGTAAAAAGAACGGAACTATGACGGAAACTGATGGGGCCTCTGGCTGTTTTCCAAATTGGAATTCCCTGGCCATGGGCCGATGCTGTTCCCTCGTCCTCCAGAGAACCGATACGGCATGTCCGAGTTTGTCTATCACGGCGTCCAAGTTCTTTCTATCCGGGACATAGCAGCTAGCCAAGTACTGAATTAAGTTTAATCTGTCGGTCGCTGGTTCGCAGACTGCCACTGATGGCAGTTGGCGGTGGCCGCCCCGAAAATGGGCGGTAACCTTGCAAACAGAGTGGGGTAGGTCAATCGCTGTTGGGGTTGGGATCCACGCCCAAAAGCCAACCTCGGAATTTCGCGGCACCCTTCCGATGGCGTTGAAGAAACAAGCTAGGTCCGGCCGGTGGTAGAAGGCCAATTCCCGTGCATGAATGTTTAAGGCATGGTCATTACCGAAGGTGCAGCTGAAAAGGTCAAGTGATGCCGAGAATTCAGCAATCCATCCGTTTAAAAGTAAACCCTCAAGAGGTAGATGGATAATCTTGTCGATGTGAAGTTGCAGAGCGCTGTTTTCGGTGTAGTCCACACCTAACGCGGCCGCTCGCTGTTGATAATCAAGCCATGCTTGATAGCTGGAAGTCCCTTTCAAGAGCGGGGACAGTGCTCGAAACGTTACTTGCTTGACTCTCAACTTCCAGGCCGTTGAGATTGGCGCTACCCGATATGCCGTTCGTACCGATTGGGCTCCCTGGGTGAGCAAGCGCAGGACGATAGAGCGAAACAATCGCTGGATTGGCGTTAGCATGATCGTCAGAAAGCCTTTGGTGAGATGATCCAGTGAGAGCCCAGGTTTGGTCAAGCTTGCCTTTCGAGGTCCGCATGTTTTGCGTGGTCTGTGTACCGCACACGCGACAAGTGAGACGTTGAAGCGAGCCGTAATTGACTGAGTCAGGGAGTCTTCCGGTCAAAAGGCAGGTTCTGCCTTGGGGCAGGATCGATTTGCCCAACTGTGAGGCGGGACATGGCGGCCGGACGCGCGAAACAGGGGATCGCGAGGCCGCTGTTCGACAGTTGAAATGATTGCCGTTACCGAACCACCCATGAACCTCCTCTAAGCCGTAGCTTACTCGTCCGGCTATCACGTACTGCGCCTTTCCTGCGGGCGGGGGCAGTCACAACTTGCGGGCAGTCCGGGTCGCGTGGTTTTCCTGTGGAGTCCTCACCGGAAACTAGCTGATCCCTGGAACGGTGACCACATGCCCCAGAGGGGCGGGAAGGGATGATCTTCTAAGTCGATTGCCCCCGGACTGACGTCTTGGCTGAGGCCCAGGGGAGACCACGCGACCCGGCTAGGCACAGCGCGAAGCGCTCGCGAAAATTTTCCCAAAATTCAGCCGGCGGTAACCATCGTAAAGCTGTTCGTGCGGCAATGTCAGGGATCCCGTTTCATAAGCAACAGATACCGACAGTCCCAGCGACAGGCGCGCGCAGGCCATTTCACGGAGTCGACAACGGCAAGTCCGCGACATGGCTCGGGTTCCTGCTGGACGCTCTCGTATAGATGGCTTCGTATTGATCAACCACTTTCGCAATGTCGAACCGCGCCGCAACCTTCGGAACCATTTGCCGAGCTTCATTATAAAATTGGCTATCGGCGGCGAAACGAGCGATCATCGACGCGCCTTCGTGAATCGGCAACGTCCAATCGAAGAGTGAAAAAAGGCCTCCCGCGACGCCGCCTTGTGGATGCGTCAGCATATCTCTAATTTCGCCAATATCGCTGGCGAGCACTGGCGCTCCGGCCAACAGGCACTCAATTACCGACAGCGGAAAACTCTCACCCTTAAATCGTGACGGGAGAAAACCAAGATTCGAGGCAGCGAAATAGTCGATCGGGTTTTCGACGAACCCCAAAAGATGTACATAATGAGGGAGTGTTTCGGATTTCAGCTCATCGTAGATCACGCCATCACCGAGAACTACCAGATGTATGTCACGATCAACCAGGGTGCGTGCTTCCTTCACCATCATTATCGCTTCACGCCAACCCTTCTCGGCCGTCCCGCGACTGGCGAGGCAGAGTACAAACGCACCAATCGGCACTCCGAGGAAATCTCGGGATACAGGGGAAATTTTTGGCGGTTTGATCCCATTGCCAATCTTGGTAAATCGCTCTGCCTGAAAGAAACCTCTTTGCTTAAAAGGCTGCAAGTTCTTCTCAGCAATGTATATCCATTCGTCAACGCTCCGCATGATCGTCGGGAGCTTGGCATCAATATAGTCGGGGTTATCAGTCTCGTAAAGGCCATGCATTGTGACCACATGCCGCACGTTCTGGTGCCGTCGTTGGATGTTCTCAGCGAGAAAATGGTCGACAAACGTGTGGTGGCTGTGAATGATTTCAATACCGAAATCATCGATAAGCTCATCAAGGCTGCAGGAAAGCCGTGAACGGTCCACCAGGGGAATCTCTGGAGGCAGCATCCTGCGCACGAGCGGATTGGGTTCGGCGCCATGGAAATCAAAAAACGTAACGGCGTACCCGCGTTCCTTGAGCGCCGCAGCGAGGCGTACGGGAAAGATTTCACCGCCGCCGGCACACAGCGAGAAGCCAACCATAAGGATGTTGGGCTTACGCGAAAGAGTCGCGCCGCTTGGCTTTTCAGGGCTGTAAAGTTGCTCAAATGTGGGTGTGGTCGAGGTACCTTCAGGGCAATTCGTTTGCCAGAATCGCTCGATAATCTGTCGATGTCTGTTCAAAACATCGCTGGGTGTGTTATAGAGCTTGGCGACTTCGATAGCGACACGTTCGTGTTCTCGATAGTAGGCATCGGAGGTTTGCGTACTGACTGAAGTGTTCTGCGTATGGAACCGATAGTAGCTATTGGTTTCCGGAGTAAAGGCCAACTTCCCGCCGCGGATTAGGTTTAAATAGAAGATCCAGTCCCCGCACAACCTCATTTTGGCCCAATCATCGTTTTCCAACAAAGGCATATGGGTTGGCTTACGAAACACGACGCTACTGACGTTCGGAATTGAATTCTTGATCCCAAGCGACTCGATCACTTCTCTGTGAGCCGTTTGAACATAACTGTGCGACCATCTATGTTCGTCGATTTCGGCAAGGTAAGTCTCAAAGCTGAATGTCAGCGGTCGGCCTTCGACATTCACGAAGATGTTTCGACAGTAAGCCAGTTGTACTGCCTCATCACTGAAGAAAGGAACTAGGCGGGACAGGAAATCTTCGTCACAAAAGTCGTCGCTCTCGGCAATCCAGATCAGGTCGCCGCGCGCAAGCGTTAGACCCTTCTTCCATTGTGCGAAGACGTTCCCGCTGTTGGCAGCGTTGGCGTGCAACTGGGTGATTTCATGGTGGCGGCGGGTGAAATCCTGAAGGATCGTCCAGCTGTTATCGGTGGAGCAATCGTCCAGGAGGATGACGGTGAAGTTGCGGTACGTTTGCCCATAGATGCTGTCGAGCCGCTGCTCCAGGAAAGGTGCATGGTTGAAATTTGGGACGATGACGGTTACTTCCGGACTCCGCGGATACGGAGAGTCCACCGGGGCTCGAAAGTGGAGGGGGCCGACGCCCGATCCATCGGGATAGACTGTTCCTGTTCTGGAATCCGCGGGATCGACCGCCTGGCTAGAATCAATCTCATTGATTGC
This sequence comes from Methylolobus aquaticus, assembly GCF_054172105.1. NCBI lineage: Bacteria > Pseudomonadati > Pseudomonadota > Gammaproteobacteria > Methylococcales > Methylococcaceae > Methylolobus > Methylolobus aquaticus. The sequence goes on along the minus strand of NZ_JBSYXP010000005.1, from coordinate 109,514 downwards.
GGCGTTGACTGCCCTGGGCTCTGAAATCGTCCCGCTGAATTTCGACGACTCGGCGGCCAGAAAGGAAGTGTGTCGTGGCGGTTGGTCCGACTCCGACCGTGCTCGGCCGGTTGCGACGGTTCTGATAATCGGGTGGAGCAACGCCAAGGCGCGGGTCTTTATGATGGCAAGCTTGGCGGATGTATGTGTTGACGGCGCCGCGAGTTGGGCCCGGACCCATTTGCCAACTTTAAGCCGCACTTCCGGCAGTCCGAGTTTTAGGAACCGAACGGGTGCCATCAGCCGCCAAGAGGTCGAGGCGTATAGCTCCGCGAGGTTCGCATCACGCTCGGTAAGGGCCCGCATTAGGTCAGCGATCTGTTCGTTACGCTCCAGAATAGTTCGATTGAGGGAGGCGATGTGGCTGTCACGGGCGGCGTTAGTACGTCTGAGATCCGCCAGCTGCGCTGTGAGGTTGTTGACGATCTGCTCCAAATCAGGTGGAACCGAATCCCTTATGCCGTCGAGCACTGGAGACGGCTCACAAACACAATCGGTGTCTATGGTAACGTCGTACATGTCGGTGGGTGAATGTGGCTTCATTCGGCAAATCTGGCTAGCGTGGACTCTTTGGTGCATTGGCTTGGGAGTGGATCGCTCATCGTATCGCACGGGATGAAAGACGGAACGCTCTTTGTCCGGCTCTGTTGTGGAATGTCAAGAGCCACGGTGATTCGCGGGACGCTACCATGATCACGTGATATAGGAGCTTCAATGCCATGGTCGAGAGATTCTTCCACGCCCGCCAACAGAACTGACCCCATTATCGCCGTTTTGAGACGCGGGAGCAGGCCCAGCAGAAAGTCTTCTAGTACATCTATGTATTATTCGACCGGCAGCGGAAGCATTCGACGCTTGGCTATGGAACTCCCGCCGAGTTCGATTAATAGTACCGAAAAGTCGCCTGATTTTGTGCCTGGCTAAGCCTAGCCAGATCTCTTTGATTGCTTTCTCTCGTTCATCTCGACACACATCGTCACTTTATCTCTATGGTCTCATTTGCGGTTGTGTGTCCGGTCTACTCTAGCCAAGTCAACCTTCACGCCGACGCCGAAATTTAAACTCAAGCCACTGCGAATCCTCAGTAGCCAAGAGTAGACTAAAGCCATTTATCATACTGTCAACTTGGAGACGGCCCGCAGCTTTCGGCTGATCAATACTTCAATGAGTTCCGCTCGTATTCCGTGCGCGAGGTCGTCAAAGTAGATAATTGTCGTGCGCAGTCCGCTATGCGCTTCGATGAACGGCACAATGTCGTATCCCCAATCGATTGTAACAAGGGATCCGTTGGCATCGATCGGATTCCCATGATAGTTCTCGGGGAGCAAATGCTCCACATTACCGTTCGGGTGTCGCAAGGCTCGTACTTGACTTGCCTTGTCTTTGCGCACGATAGGGACGGTAAAAACGTGGGATCCCCCTGGCTTCAGGGTCCGAGCAATCTCTGCGAAGGCCTTAGCCGGATCGAAAATGTGTTCCATGACGTCTTGGGTCACGACCATGTCGAACGACTCATCGGGGAAGGACAGAGCTTCGAGATTCTCGCAGCGCCACCCCGATGCATGTGTCTCGCCAAGTGGGACGTCAGGAAAAAAATGGCTTCCGATGTATTCGCGGCATTCCTTCCCTAGCTTGACACTTGCCCCTCTGCCGCAGGGAGAGGATTCGTGGATGCGGAACTCATGCCAACTCGGGAAGAATCGCTCGATGGCCAGCATGAGCGCTCGTTCCCTTGGAATGCTGCGGCAGTTGGAGCAGAGAAAATGGTCTCGGAGCCAAGGGTTGAAAGACTCGAACGTGACATTGGAATCGCAGGTGACACAGTAGCCTTTGGTCGAGAGAAAAGGTTCAGGGGACGGCCCTCTACCATCATTATTGTCGTCGAACGTCGCTCCGCCGTTCTCGCTCTTTTGAGTCATCTTAATCGCTCCACGCAGGTTTGTTCGATTAGGCACGCTGCAAGCATTAACAACGCAGTAAGACATCTCCAAAAACCTTGCAAGAGCCGATGGCGCGGCCAGGAGACACGCTGCAGGTGCTTGACAGCCCAGTATCTCCGGCTTTTTTCCGTGGAGTGGTTCCATTTGAAGCCCGAAATCACCGTTTTCGCGGATTTCAGGCGCTTCTCGTGCGAAATACGGTGACCAGGCCCAAGGTTTTCAGTCTGCACAACCGAGTTAGGTGATAGGTCGCATTTTTCCAGTGGAGCAGTGGCGTGGTGGGAGCCAAGCCGATACAGGGCGAGCCCCTCGCCGTCCAGTTGTTCCAAGGCGGCAAACAAGTGCTCCATGCGCACCCCGGCTCTGGGTGATGCGGGTGTTACGGAGTTTTGGCATTCCAAATAATGGCTTGCCTTGGCGCGCTTTTCGGTGCAGAGGGCCGCGGTGTTCTTCTTCCGTCGTGTCGCAGGCGCACACTCACTGGGCGTGGCCTGTTGTTGGAGAACCTCGGCTTCGTCGTTACCGATCCGTTGCCGCGGAACCGGGATCAGACTGACATCCATGATCTGCCCACCCCGTGCAGGGTAGCCGTGCTTCGCCAGCTCTCGATTGGCTGCGTCAAACAGGGTGTCCGTCGCGCCCGCGGTGATCAGGCGCTTCCGGAACGCCCGTCGCGTTGTGCTATCCGGAATCTGAGTGCTGTGCCGCAACCTAGAGAAGTATTGGAGACACAACCGATTGAGCAGTTGGAATTCCATCTGCTCACCTTTGAGATTGTACAGTCGCTGCAGCAAGAGCCCACGCACCATAATGTCGGTCGGAAACGGCGGACGTTCATCGCGTTCCCGACCAGGACGCGGGAGGGTCTGGTCGATCGCCGCCGCCAGCGTAGCGAAATGAAACTGCCCATTCAGCACTCGCAGAAAATCCCCCAACGGATTGATTTTCGAACCCGCCCTCCTTCGCGGCAAACAGCATCTCTTTGATCGTCGGCTCGCTCGGCTGTCTATCGACGATGCGATTCTCTCATGACGTAGGTTTCTCGAGGTGTCCATAAGGGCCCGCGGCCACACAGCTTAGCCCCGAAAGCTTACAGGGATCGGGTCCCTTGAGGCAGGGGCTCTGAGAAAGCTATTTTGCGATAACGACTTAATCAAGAGCTCCGGAGGGGTTCGATGCCGAAACATCGTAGCTCTGAGCGCCTTGAGTTTGGAAGGGTGGCAGCCAGCTTGCGCTGGTAACACGCCTCCCGGGGTGATAGCCTTTTCCGATGTCCATACGTCTTTACTCCGCGGTTGTCGACGCCATCGGCCCATTCCCACTCCAGGCCCGGTACCTGGTGTGGTCCTTGACCGAGCTTGCGGGGGTCTCGCCGCGGCAGATCGTTCTGCATGTCGTGAATGCTGCGGCCGACCCAGGGATTCTTGCCCGCTTGTCGGACTTGAACGTCGACATCGTGCCGGTAGATGCATACCCGGATCACCCTTACTGCAACAAGCTTCAGCAACTGCCCTGCCTGGCTGAGCGCGTTTTCGATGACGTTGTGCTGCTCGACTGCGACGTCATTGTCCTGGAAGAACCGCCACTGGCGACCGGCTGCGCCATGGGCAAGCCCGTGGACTTCGAACGCCCAGGCATCGCTATCGTCGAGCGACTCTTCGCTGAAGCAGGGCTCCCGCTGATACCAGCCGTCGCCGATGTCGACGGTGGGAAAACCGTTCGCGGCAACGTGAACGGCGGGGTCTATCTGATATCTCGAGATGTCTTCGCGCCCCTCGCGTCCGAATGGCGCAAGTGGGCCGCTTGGTGCCTGAAGCGTCGCGCCGTGTTCAACGATCAATGGATGCATATTGACCAGATTGCCTTTGCCATGGCAATTACCGCTCTCCGGACACCGTTTGCCGATCTCGAGCGGCGCTACAATGTGCCGACCCATGTGCGCCAGCCACCTGCGCTCGACTGCGACCCAGCGATCCTGCATTATCACCAAGCCCTGGATGATCAGTTTTTCTTGCGTCCAGTGCCAGACCTACCCAAAGTCAACACTGCTATCAATGAAGTGAATCGCCGCTTGGAAAACTGGAGACGGGAGCACTTCGACAACAGCGCCTTTTGGAATGCGAGATACTTGTCAAACCCGCGGCTCGGCTCAGGGGTCGGCTCCCGCGGGGCGACACTTGCTGTCAAGCGCCGCCTGCTCGCTAAGGTTGTTGAGCTCCTGCGGGCACGCACTGTTCTCGACATAGGCGGTGGCGACGGGCAAACGGTGTCCGAGTTGCCTTCTACCATCGGGGTCCATGCAACCGACCTGGCGGTTGCAGCCCGGCCCCTTTATCTCCAGGCTAACCCGCACGCGACCTGGGTACAACACGACATCACCGACGCGCCGCTCCAGACGAGCGCGGACCTGCTTATCTGCTTCGACTTACTCATTCATCTGTCGAGCCAACGGGAATATCGGGCGGCGATTCGGCACCTACTGGCCCAGGGCAAGCCGGTATTGCTTTCCGGCTTCGACGACCAACCCGTCGCGACGGGTCCAATGACTTATTTCCACGAGGCTTTGTCCGAATCACTTTCGAACGAAGGATTCATGCCCATTCCGGTCGGCGCGTATCGTGGACTGTTGGCTTGTGTTGCGCTGCCGGCGCATTCGGCCCGGGCAGCCCGGGACATCACGGATGCGACTCTGCGCCGCGCCGCCCCATTGGTGGACGATCCGCTCCTGCTGCTTGAAGCCTTGTGCGTCTCCCGCGCAAAGCTCGGCTTCTTTCCCAATCATCTGCCGCGCTGCATCGAGTATCCGTGGATCATACAACGGCTTGCCGGTCGTCGGGATCTACGGATCATCGAGGCTGGCGCCGGAGTTAGTGTGCTGCCCTTCTTGCTTGCTGATCGTGGGCACTCCGTCATTACAGCCGACCCACATCCGACTCGGCGGAACGACACATCCCCCGAGTCCTGGAACGAATGGGGATTCCTTGATTACGCGGACCTGGATCCGCGAATTCGTTCTGTGAATATTGCGTACCAGGATCTGGAACTCCATGGCGAGTTGGTGGACGCCGTTGTCAGCGTCAGCGTCATAGAGCATCTTACACGAGACACTCGACTCGCATGGATCAGCAAAGCCTTTCATCAATTGAAACCGGGCGGCTCGATCGTCTTGACTGTAGACACTGTGCCCTTCACGCGGAACTTGTGGTGTTACTCCGAGGGCCGTGAGGTGGAGGACCCGGTGCTCCACGGCACCCTCGACAGCATGCTGCAAGAGTTGGCAGAAGCCGGTTTTAAAGAGTTTGTTGTTGAGCATGCCCAATGGCTGCCTCAGTCACGCGTCGGAATGGGCCGTATCGAGGCCCGTAAACCGCAATAACGATCAACTGCTAGACAGGGGGCAATCCTCGCAAACCTGGTCGCCCCGGTTTGCCAAGCGTTCCGTCGATGACGGCAAATATTGCTGTCATACATCCTGCCTTGATCTGCGGCTGATTGACTGCGGGCCCTGATTGAATCGGTCACTGATTCCTGCTCGACTTAGCGATCTCGAGGATCTCTTAGAGAAGCGGGGTTTGCCAGTCACGGTCTGACCTACCCCGCCATCACCTCATGATTGCCTGAGCAATCTGTTAGGAAGGGAGTGTCACAAATTCTGTGTGTGAGGGGTTCAGGGAAAGGTCTTGTGATCACCGGATGAAGCGTTCTTCGTTGAGTATCGCAAACTGATTCATGGCGGTCTTCCAGCCGTGCGCGGGGCGCCCCCAGTCTGCGGTCACGACTTTAACCGCAGCGGACAGCCTGGGACCTTTGGAGCACTTACCTTCATTCACAATAGGCCGTCTGTAGTCGCCGCTGAGCACAGGTTGAGTTGCGCCTCGACGGGCGTTCGGACAAAATGCGTGCCTGCTGTCAGATGGCGAATTCGGGCGGCTTGGCCTGAGCTATCCGTGTCTGAATCGCGCCGATGACACTTTCAGACCGAGAGGGCGAGGTCAGGCTGGTCTCGCACAAGCTGTAAAGCGTTGTCGGCCCGATAAGCGCCAGTGGTCGCAGCGGCCTTTGTCGGGTTGCGCGACGAACGGGGGAACTCCCGGTCGCCTGCTGCTGTTTCGGTTTCAGCGGCAATCGCTGCTGGCGCTTCGTTGCCGGAATACTTTAATGAGCGCCCCGCTTTTGTCAGCTAGGCAACGGCCGCTGTAACTCGGACCTCCCAATCGACCATTCGATCCATGAACCAACTTCGTCTTGCCTTCGCAGACCTTGCCGACGGCTTAAGGGCCTGGCCCATCTGGGGCATGTTGGGATGGCAGGACGTCCGGCAGCGTTACCGCCGTTCAATCCTCGGTCCGTTGTGGCTGACCCTGAGCATGGGTGTCATGGTCGGTGCGCTAGGGTACGTCTACGGCGATCTCTTCAGGACGCCGCTCGATGACTATCTGCCGTTTCTGACGGTCGGCTTTGTCGCGTGGAATCTGATTTCGACGCTCGTTATCGACAGTTGTACGGCATTCATCGGCGCTACGGGCTACATTCGCCAGCTGCGATTGCCTGTGTCGCTTTATCTGTTTCGACTGTGCTGGCGCAATCTGATCATATTCTTCCACAATGCGCTGGTGTTCGTGGTCGTCGCCCTGATTTTCAAGGTTGTGCCGACGTGGCAGCTCCTTTGGCTGCTGCCCGGGTTGGCGATCATCCTCTACACGGGATTCTGGTTTGGTCTGGTGCTGGGCGCGCTCTGCGCGCGCTTCCGAGACATCCCGCAAGTGGTGTCCAGCCTGGTGCAGGTCGTCTTCTTCATGACCCCGATCCTCTGGAAGCCCGAGCTGTTGACCAGCCGCCCAGTGTTCGTGCAGGAAAACCCCTTCTTCCACTTCGTCGAGTTGATCCGGGGCCCCATGCTGGGCAACGGGATTTCACTCCAGACCTGGGCGGTGACCCTGGGTTGCGCACTGCTGGGTTCCCTGGTGGCCTTCTTCATGTTTGCCCGGCTTCGCCGCCGCATCGCATTCTGGGTGTAGTTCAGTGGCGCACATCACCGTACAGAACGTTTCGCTGGATTTTCCGCTGTTCGGCGCGGGCAGTCGCTCCCTGAAGAAGGCGATCGTGCGCATAGGCAGCGGCGGGCGCGTGGCGCGCGAGTCGAACGACACCGTTGTCGTGAAGGCGCTCAGGGATCTGTCCTTCACGATTTCGCACGGGGAGCGTGTCGGCCTGGTGGGGCCGAACGGTGCCGGGAAATCGACCCTGTTGCGCGTCCTGTCCGGGATTTTCGAGCCGGGCCAGGGCAAGGTCCAGTTACAAGGCCGGTCCGCAGCGCTCTTTGATCCGTCCCTGGGCATGGACATGGAGGCGACCGGCTATGAAAACATCTTTCTGAGGGGCTTGCTGATGGGGCTCTCCCGGGAGGAACTGCGGGAAAAGACGGAAGACATCGCCCGGTTCACGGAACTCGGGGAGTATCTGGATATGCCGGTTCGCGCCTACTCCAGCGGTATGTTGCTGCGACTGGCGTTCGCGGTCTCGACCAGCTTCGTGCCGGAGATCCTTTTGATGGACGAATGGATCGGCGCCGGCGACGCCCGGTTTCTGGACAAGGCTCAGGAACGGCTGGAGGGCCTGGTGCGTCAGTCCGGCATCCTGGTTCTGGCGTCGCACTCCGAGGACATCATCCGAAGGCTTTGCAATCGCGCGTTCCTGCTCGAAGGCGGCCGGTTGCTGGCTTCCGGCACACCGGACGAGGTCTTCGCACTTTACAACGCTCGCGGCGCGGCGGACTGACCCGCTCCGGCATCTTGCCGAGGGTCCGTGTGATCCGGTTCCGGCGACGCGATGTCCTTTTCTCCTGTCCAGCGTTGCCAGTTCACGTGCCAGCGCTCCGGCCTCTCGCCAAGTAACCGTTCGCGCCCCCCTCGCGGGAGCGGTCGGGGAGGCCGAGACACGCCGTGAATCCGTCCCTGGAGGCTCGGCTGCGGGTTCCCTCCCGCAGACGGTCTTGCCCTCCCGGCCCGCTCCCACTACCCAGCAAGGCAGCAGGGTGAATGGTTACTCTCGCTCAGCCCCCGGCAACAGAAACGGGTTCAGCCCAAACCGCGCGTAGCCTGCCTCCGCCATCATCACGTCCAGGCCAAGCGTCGCCATGTCATCGGCGAAGGACTCGAGCCCGGGGTGCTTTTCTTGATCCAGGATTTTCGTATAGGTCTTGCAGTCGTCGCAGGCTTCGGCCCGCACGCCCGCGTCGGCATCTTGGATGTGGTAGTAGCCGATGCGGCCGCTTGCCCCACACCAGACGCAGCGGATCCGGGGCAGGTTCCACTGCGTTGAGCAAAGCGAGCAGCACAGGTAGCGCAGTCCTTGCGTGTTGCCACCGGCCAGCAGCACGCTGCTGACGGGCGCCGAACCACACGCTGGACAGCCCCGGGGGCTCTGATCGGGGTCCAGAGCGACGGGGTCCAGTTGCGCGGCTGCGGCGGTCCAGACCACCTGCAGTGCCGCGGCCAACAGCGCTGCGTCGCCGCGGTCCAGTTGGTTCGGATTGCCTGAAAGCAGCGCAACGGCGAAGTCCTGTAGCACTTCCGGCGGCTGTTGTCCGAGGCGTGCAATACAGGCCCCGATGGGCTCATCCGGCACTTGCAGCGCATTCAGCAGCGCGCGCAGCGCCGTCAGCCAGATGTCGGGAAGAGGGGTATCCGCGCCGAGCGGCACAGGCCCTGCCCTCAGGATCGGCAGTAATGCGCTGCGCGCCAGTGTCGAGCAGACGCTTTGCTGTGCGTCGACAATCTTTGCCAGCAGCGCGAGGAACGGGGACAAACTGGCTTCGGTCGAGGCCAGTGCCCGCAGACGGTCCGCCCGCGCGCTGAATACCGTCGCCACGTCGGGCTGCAGGACTCGGGCGTATCCGGTGCCTTCGCTGCACGCAGTGTTCAGTGCCACGGCGCCCGTCCTGCCGGTGGCCGGCTGGAAGCATGCCGGCGGGGGCCCGCCGAGGTTGGGAATCCGCCCATGCGGGGCATCGCGGAGGAGATACGGGTGCCCATCATGCCGCGCTCTGCCACGCCCAGCCGCCATCCAGTTCGATCTCCAGCACGGCATCGTAGCTGCGTTGCTGCTCCTCGATGTTCTGTTGACCGGGACGGCCGATCACGAGGTACGAGATTCCTGCCGCGGACAGTTGCGCCAGCATCAGGCGTATTCGCTCCGGGTTCAGATCGGCGCTCGGCAGATTGATCACCGTAAATGGGGGCGATGCAATCAGAATTCGCGCGAAGGACAGCATGTACTGCTCGTTGAAGGTCAGCAGCGTTTCCCACTCCTGCTCCTTGTCGAGTCCGCCAGTCCGGGCGAGCACTGACTCGATCCCGAGCGAGCGCAGCGTCGCGATAAGGGTTTCGTCGTCGACGCTGCCGGGCTCCCCGGCCGATACCAGCGCCTCACGCAACGTGCCGGGCGGCAGGTAGGCCCGTTCGGGCAGGAACAACACGCGGCTCAGGCGGGGCCTGAACACCCTGCCCCGTCCGATGTCGAGAATGCCCGCCGTGGCCTTGAATATCGCGTCCTTGGCCGCGTCGTCGATCGCCGTGATCAGGGTGCGCTTGCCCTGCGGGATCGAGGCGGAGAGCTCCCGGACCAGGGTGTGTCCGTCGGTCGTGGAACGCAGGGTCAGGTTCTCGAAGGCGACGCGGTCGTCGCTCTCGGTCCAGTCGATGCCGGAGACGGTTTCGGTTTGCGCCAGCTCGATCGCATACCAGAGGTTGATCAACCTCTGGACTACGGCCGCGAACGATGAGATCGACTGAAACTGCGTGATGATCAGTGAAAAGGCGGCAACCAGGGTGGTAAAGGCCATTACCGACTGCGTGACGACGCCGAAGTCGACTTCACCGCGCATGTACAAGGGGGCCACCAGCAGAATGGGCAGCACCTGTACCAGATAGTTGTAGGCCGTCGTGAAAAAGCCGAGATTGCGGTTCACCTTGACGATCTTGCGAAAGTTTCCGGCCAGGTCGTCGAGCCGCATCAGCAACCTGCGGAGCAAGGGCTTTTCCCGGTGCAGCAGCGCCACGGACTCCGCGCGCTCGCTGATGTGCAGCAGTCCGGAGCGGAACGTCGCCTCCTTGTCCAGTTGCGCATGGTTGAGATCGATCAATGCGCCGCCCAGCCAGACCGTCAGCAGCGACCCGATCACGGCGTAGCCGACGGCGACCATGAACAGCGTCGGGCTGATGCGCCAAAGCACCCCGGAGAACGCGACGATCGTGAACAACCCGTTCATCAGCATCAGCGCGAACGACAGGGTTGTCGTCGTGAACGTCCGGACGTCATCGGCGATGCGCTGGTCCGGGTGTTCCATGCCGCTGTTCCGGATCACGGCGTCGTTCATCCGGTAATAGGTCGGATATTGCAGGTAGAGTTCGACGAAACGCCGCGTCATCCACTGACGCCACAGTATTCCAAGGCTCTCCTCCGCGTAGCGGATCAGTACCGCGACTACGGTCGATGCGGCGAACACGCCCAGGTAGATGGCGGCTTCACGCAGGTAGGTCGTCGTCTCCCGGTTGGCGATGGCCGTCATGAAGTCACGGCCGACGTAGCTGTTCAGTACGTTGAGGCCGTTCGTCGCGAACAGCAACATGGTCAACGTGACGAACAGGGCAACGGCTTTGCCGCCGACGTCCGACCGGGTTAGGTTCCGGATGAGCTGGACGAACAGGCCCCAACCCTGTTCGTTGATCGGAATATGCAGCATGCGACGCCCCTGCCGAGTTCTTGTCAGGCTCCCGATGGACCTGATCCTCACCGCGGGAGTAAGGATCAGGCCGTCAGCGAAGATAAGTGGGTAAGGGGCGCTTGTCGAGGTCTTTGCGTCAGTCCCTGAGGCCTCCAGGGTGCCGGATGAAGGTCATGCGGCGTGTGTCGGCGACCGGCTGACCTGCCGGACGCAGAGGGCAGAGTTCGGGCATCGTCCGTGTCGGCGCCGGGATGGTCCCGGTCAGAACCCGCTGCGGACCGTGTAGATGATCTCCTGGTTGTTGGCCTGCGTGACATCGATCTTGACATTGCGGAAGACGACCGACGTCGGGAAGGTCCCGATGTCATATTTGGCCTGCTGGGTGTACGACGGCCGGTCCAGCGATTTGCCGCGATACTCGCGGTATGAGAGGTGCAGCGTGTGATCCGCATACCCGTCGTAGGCGAGTTCGTACCTGAACGAGCCGCGGTGCGGTACCGGAATGTCCATCTTCGAATAGCGGAGCGGTGTCGACAGTGCACGTTCGACCCATGTCGATTGTTCCGGCGCGACCTGGACCGAGTCGAACACACCATCGCCACCGGTGTCCGCGAAGCAGGCCTTCGAGACGAATCCCGCGATCGGGTCCGAATAGATCTTCTTGTCCGAGCAGTAGACCTCGGTTTTGCCGAGTCGGGCAGGAAAGACCACTTCGCCCTTACCGATGAACAGCCCGCCGAGCCCGAAGGGCTGACGATTGGCGTCAAGGATGCGCGCCCCGGAACGATGCCAGTAGCTGTACTCGGTGTACATGAGGCCACCCAGCGGGGTATGGGCTGGCTGACCGACCAATGGCTGGCTGCCCGCGGCATCGCTGACCTGGGACAAGTCCGCGATAGGGAGCGGAGCGCATCCCGATAAGGCCAGCGCGCCGAGAAGCAGGGGCCGTGACAACATGTTGGCTACTCCTATTGCCGAGGGGAAAGATGCCGGCTGCTGCCCTCGCGGCGCGGGTTCAGGTGCGCGGCGCCGCGGCAGCGGTTACGACCTGGGAAGTATGCACGGCCAAGGGCCGTCAATGAACCGATTCTTCGAGTTCGCGGCGAAAACCGGGTCCCTCCCCTTCGAGAATGGTGCGCTTGAAGACTTGCAGGGCCTGATTCAGGCTGCCGCCGAGAGCATGCACCTGCAGCGTATGAAGCTTCAAGCTGACGGTGCCCAGGTCGACATGAAAGACGTTGCAACGGCGGCAGTAGCCGACTGAACAATGCTCGGTGCGGGCGAGAATCTCGATTCGACAGGTGGGACTTGGAGTCTGCATGGCGATATCTCCGGTAACGAGTGAAGGCCGAAGACATCATAAGTGAGAATGATTCTTAAAAAAAGACTGCCCGTGCCATCCATCTGCGGATTCCGCTTCCTGCCTCGGCGGGTCGGTGTCCTTGGCGGTAACCGCCCTGTCATACCGGATGGCTAGACTGCTGCAACTCAGCGTTAAGGGTGCAAGTTAAGGGTGATCGGCCTCGACACCGACGCCGCGCGGTGCTTCTGTCGTCTGCTGTGACGTTGTGAGGGGCCCGTCCTGGCTCTGCATGACCCTGTGGAGGTCTGCCCCCGGTTGGTCAAAGCCGCTTCAAACAGGCTATACGTGGCAGCTCATTGGTTCGTTGTCCGCTTCTCTGCGCTGGCGCTGGCGGCCAACGTGAGCGGGTGCATGTCGCCGATGACGCTCGATCGCGCGGTCCTTGGCTACGACCAGGCCAACGCCGACATTTTGGCGAAGCAGCTTCTGCTTAACATCGCGCGGTCGCGACATTCGCTGCCGGCGCACTTCACGGGGGTCGCGAATATCGCAGCGACCTACAACTTTCAGTTCACGGCAGGCGGCACGCCCGCGTTCACCGGCAGCAGCGGTGCCTTGCTGGCGCCGATCTTCGGTGGCAGCGTGTCGGAGAACCCGACCATCAGTGTCGTGCCGCTGCAGGGCGAGGAATTCACCCGGCGTCTGCTGACGCCCTTTCCGACCAGCAAGGTCATCCTGTTGCTACGGCAGAACTACCCCGTAGATCTGCTGTTTCGCGTGCTCTCCGAGGAATTCCGCCTGTCCACGCAAGGTCCGGACTTCATCTGCCACAACAAGCCTTCGGAGCAGGTGGGTTATCCGACGTTCCGCCGGATCGCGATGCACCTGTCGGCGATCCAGGACAGCAGCGATCTGCATATCGAATCGGTCATGCTGAGGCGTTCCTGGATTCTTCCAGCCGAGACCATGACGCTGGATGCGATGCAATCGCTGGCCAAGGATGACGTGGCGATCGAACTCGACCCCCAGACCCGGTTGTACTACCTGACCAAGCGCGTGCCAGGCGCGCTCGTGATCACCAACTACGATCCAGAGGAACTGATCGACGATGAGAAGATCAAGCTGAACGCCCAGGCCCAGGAGGGTCAAGCCAACGACATCATGGTCGACATCCGGGAGGGATATCCGGGTGGGGAGTACCCATTTCGCGGGTGGTTCCGCTTCCGGAGCTTCATCGCAATCCTGGACTTCATCGGTCGCTCGATCGATCAGGATCCAGAGTACTTCGTCGAACGCGATCCGCGGACGCCGGAGGTGTCAGAAAATCCGGAGAAAACGCTGGATGTGGTCGAAGGCGAAAGCGCGCCCGACGATGCAGACATGGTCGTCGAGTTCAATGACCATTACTACTCGCTCGCCAAGGACAAGGAGTATCCCTGGAACCGCGATGTCTTCCGCATTCTTCATCAGCTGTTTCAGATGGCCGTCAGCGAAGTCCCAAACTCCGGCGTGCCCAGCATCACGATCGCAAAATAGCGAGCACCCTAAGGTCTCCCGCCGGGGTTTGGCGGCTGCACAGCCGACGGCAGGCCGGGCGAGGCAGGCGTCGGGAACATCGGCGGGATGGGCACGGGGCGGATGGGTGCGCCCTGAACCGGCGCGCGCCGATCTTCGACGATTTGCGGCGAATACCAGAAACCGGGCGATCTCGACCGCGGCGTCCCGCGTTTAGTGGGCGCCGAGGTTTTCGGGGGAAGTGTCTGGGCGGTTCGTTCCAACGTGGCGCTCGTTTTACTGCCCACCGCGTCGCGCAGTGGCTGCAAGCCTTGAAAGCCAAATCCCGGCGTTGCCGTCAGGGCGAACCACAAAACCGCCGGACCGGCGCGATCGAGGAGTCGGCTCCCCATCTCTGCAAAGTTCCGCTGAGTCATTGACTTTCCCTCAATACGCTAACCACGTCGGGTAGCTGCCGATTCGGTCGAGGAGCTTTCCGAAGCCAGATTGAGATCCCCATGGTGAAATTCTGTGGAGACGAATGTCCTAACGCGGTAATGAATCATTCTGGCGTAGGGCGCGGTCCTTGCGCTAGGCTACACCTTGGAAATAGTTCCAATGATGGCTGTTTCCGTGCGCCCTTCCTAGCCCACCACCGCAACGCTGCGACCCCGTCCCACGAAGGACAGATCCTGATGAGCCAATCAACAGGCGGCCACCAGCCCGGCGGTGGAGCGCAAGCGAACTTGGAGAGTTGCATCGAAGTGGCCGAGCGCGCCGTCCTCCGCAGTTTCATGCAGGGCATCCCGGACCCGGTCTGGCTGAAGGATTGTCAGGGTGTTTACATGGGCTGCAACCCCGCGTTCGAACGGCTGTGCGGTCTGTCGGATGCGGCCATCCGAGGCAAGACGGATCGGGACCTTTTAGAGTCCGAATTCGCGGCCCGCTTCGAGGCCCAGGATCTCGAAGCCATGGAAACGGACGAGCCGCAACGTCACGACGAATGGCTGCGCTATGGGGCCGGGACTGCCCCGGCTCATTTCGAGATCACCAGGACCGCGCTGCGCGATGCCTCCGGTCGATCCATCGGGCTTGTCGGTGTCGTACGCCCTGCCCCGACCGGTGAGCACGCCGACAGCGAGTCGAGGCTGGCCCGGGACCGACTCGAATTGGCCCTCGATGGCTCGGGCTGCGGCTACTACGATGCCGACCGTCGCGCCGGCAGATCCCGTATCGACCCGCGCTTGCTCGCCACCTTGGGTTATGTGCACGACGAACCCGCTTTTGCCGATCGCGGTTGGCTGAATCTGGTCCATCCCGACGACCGGCCTGCCATCGAAGCGCAACTCGCCGACTGCGACGCCGGACGCCGCGACGGCTTCGACTGCGAGTACCGGGTACGCACCAAGGATGGGCAATGGGTCTGGATGCTCGACAAGGGCAGGACTGTGCGGGACGAATCGGGCCGGCCGCTCCGCGAAATCGGTATTCTGCTGCCGATCACCGAGCGCAAGGAGCTGGAACTGCGGCTGCGCGACAGCGAGGAGCGCTTCCGCAGCTTGGTCGAGAACTCGCCGATGGCTTACCAGTCGCTGGATATCCATGGGCGCTTCATCGACGTCAACGAACAGCTCTGCCAGTTGCTTGGCTACGCGCGAAGCGAGTTGATAGGACGCGGCTTCGACGAGGTCTGGGACGACACGGCGCGCCCAGAATTCCCGGACCAATTCGCCAGCCTCAAGCGTGAGTCGGCGACCTCGGTGGAATTACGCTTGACGTGCAAGGACGGCAGCGCCGTCGACGTGATCCTCGAAGGGCGGGTTCAGCGCGACGCTGCCGGTCGGTTCATCCGCACGCATTGCCTGCTGACGGACATCACGGCCCGGCGGCGCGCCGAGGAGGCGCTGCGTGAGAGCGAGGCGCGGGCCAAGCTCATCTTTGCGGCGTCGCCGGTCGCCATGTTGTTGGTCTCGGAAGCCGGCGTGATCGAGCAGGCGAATGCGTCCGCCGAACAGACCTTCGGCTACGACCACGATGGGCTGACCGGCCGTTCTATCGAGGAACTCGTGCCCGCTCGGGTACGCGAGGCCCACCCGGGCCTGCGTGCCGGCTATATGGCCAACGCGCTGCCGCGTCGGCTGGGGTTGGGACGCGAATTGACCGGGAAGCACGCCGCGGGGCATGAGATCCCGGTCGATGTCAGCCTCGCGCCGGTCGTCGTAGCCGGGACCAGGCATGTTATTGCGTCCGTCGTTGACCTGACCGAGCGGCGCGCTGCCTCTGCCGCTATGGAGCGAGTTCGGGAACGGCTCGATGCGGCGATACAGGGGGCCGGCATCGGTGTCTGGGAGTACGACTGCGCGACCGACTGCGTTTACTGGGACGAGACTATGTTGCGCTTGTATGGCCTGCCGCCCGGCACTGCCGTCACGGTGGCCGACTGGGTCTCCGCCCTGGCGCCGGAGGACCGGGATGCCCAGGCCGATCTGTGGACTCGCGCCTTGAAGGGCGAAACTGCCTACGACACCGCCTTTCGTATCTGCCGGCCGGACGGCGACGTCCGATACATCCGTTCGTTTGCGTTTTTGCAGCGCGATGCGTCCGGGGCGGTGGCTCGGACCGTTGGCGTCAATTGGAACGTGACAGACGAGCAGCGGGCTACGGCATCTCTGCGCGACAGCATGGAGCGCTACGACGAGTTGGTCGGGCGCATTCCGGTTGGGGTGTATACGTTCCGGATACGCCCTGACGGCACGATGGGCATGGACTATGTCAGCGACCGCTTCGCCGAGCTGCTCGGCATGGACGCCGCGGCGCTGATGCGAGACCTGCAGGCCGCTTTCGATATCGTTCACCCCGACGACTGGCCCAGCCTGCAAGCAGCGATTGCCCGCCGCGACGAGCACAACTGGTGGGAGGGGCGCGTCCTTGTTGATGGCGCTTTCCGCTGGCTGCGCCTCGATGCCCATGTGAACATCTGTCCGAACGGCGACTCGATCCATAACGGTGTCGCGAAGGACATCAGCGACCGCAAGCGGGTCGAGGAGTTGGAGCTTCGCTACCGGGAGGACCTCGAAGCTGCGGTCGCCGCACGTACGGCGGAACTCCTGGAAGCGCAGAAACAACTCTCCGTCACGGCAGAGCGCCTGCAACTGGCAACCGATGCGGCGGAGATCGGTGTGTGGGAATGGCGGATCCCGGAGGATGAACTGATCTGGGATCAGCGCATGTTTGAACTCTACGGGACCAGATCCGATGAGTTCAACTCAGCGTACCAAGCCTGGTCGCGCGCGCTGCACCCGGACGATAAGATTCGGGCCGAGCGGGAGATTCAGGAAGCCGTCGATGGACTGGGCGAATTCCGGACCAACTTTAAGGTGGTGCATCCCGACGGGGCGATACGCCATATCGAGGCCTTCTCGCGCGTCGTGCGCGATGCGGACGGTCGCGCCTTGCGTCTGGTCGGGGTCAATCGCGACATCACTGCGGAGAAGGAGGCGGAGCAAGAACTCGAGCGGAAGGAGCAGCGCTGGCTGGTCGCGCTCGAAGCCCACGACATGGGAGTCTGGGACTGGAACGTGGCGAGCGATGAGGTGCTGTACTCGCCGCGCGTGCTGACCATGCTCGGCTATGAGCCGGGCGAATGGCGCAGCCATGTTGACGAGTGGAGAATCCGTATTCATCCCGCCGACGCCGAGCGCGTGTTCGCTACGCTGGCGGATTACTTCGCGGGCCGTGCAGCGCGCTATGCGCCGGAATTTCGCTTGCGCTGCAAGGATGGCACCTACCGTTGGATCTTGGATTGCGGCAAGGTCGTTGAATGGAGCACCGATGGCCGGCCGCTCCGTATGATCGGCACCCATACCGACATCGACGAGAGCAAGCATGCCGAAGCCGAGCGGTCCCGCCTTATTGCGGTCGTCGAGGCCAGCGGCGATCTGATCGCGACCGCTGACACCGCGGGCCGACTCACGTACATGAACCGGGCCGGTCGGCGGATGCTGGGCATTCCGGACGATGAGCCGCTGGATGCCACGCACATTTCCGATTACCACGACGCCGAGACCTTCCGACGGGTGGCCGAGGTGGGCTTGCCCGCGGCCATCGAGCACGGGGTGTGGTTCGAGGACAACGTGGTCCGGCACCGCGACGGCTCGCCCATCCCCGTGTCGCAGTTGATCATCGCGGAAAAAGCCTCCGACGGCAGTGGCAACGTCGAAGTCCTGGCAACGATCTGCCGCGACATCACCGAGCGCAAGCGGGTGGAGGTGGCGCTGAAGGAGCGCGAACAAACCTTCCGCCTTCTGTTCGAAGGGGCCCTCGACCCGGTCATGCTGATTCACGAAGGGCGGTTCGTCGAGTGTAACGATGCCACTGTGGCCGTTCTCGGCGCCAGCGGGCGCGAGGACGTCATCGGACATTCACCGGTCGATTTCTCGCCGGAATTCCAGCCGAACGGTCGGCGCAGCGACGAGTATGCCGCGGAGTTGCTCGGTGCCGCGCTGCGGGGCGTGCCCTGCCGCTTCGACTGGCAATGGCTCAGACGCGACGGTGCCGATGTCTTCATCGAGGTGTCACTGACGTCGCTGAGGTTGCAGGGACGCGAGCTGCTCTACTGCGGCCTGCGCGACGTCACCGAGCGCCGCTGCCTCGAGGCCGCGCTCGCCGACGCACGTGATCAGGCCGAGGCGGCGAACCGCGCCAAAAGCACCTTTCTCGCGAACATGAGCCACGAGATCCGGACGCCGATGAACGCGATACTCGGCCTGACACATCTGCTCGCCGAGCGGAGCGTCGATCCCGAGCAGACGCAGCGCCTGCGCAAGATCGGCGATGCGGCCCAGCATTTGCTGTCCATCCTCAACGACATTCTCGACATCTCGAAGATCGAGTCGGGCAAGCTGCAACTCGACGCAACCGTCTTTGAGGTGGCTGGGCTGTTCGAGGCCGTCGAAGCGCTGTTCCACGACTCGGCTGCCCAGAAGGGTCTGGTGTGGAGAGTCGAGACCGACCCGCGGCTGGACTGCACATTGATGGGGGATCCGCTGCGTCTGCGTCAGATCCTGGTCAACTTCGTCAGCAACTCGGTCAAGTTCACCGAAGCGGGCCAGATTGCGCTGCGTGCGCGGCTGATGGCTGAGGATGACGAACATCTTCTGGTGCGCTTCGAAGTCCAGGACACGGGCATCGGGATTGCGCCGGAGGCCATGCAACGGCTGTTTTCGGCCTTCGAGCAGGCTGACGGAGAGGTAACCCGTCGCTATGGCGGCACCGGGCTTGGATTGGCGATCAGCCGGCGTCTCGTGCATCTGATGGGCGGGGAGATCGGCGTGGAGAGCGTTCCGGGACAAGGCAGTCTGTTCTGGTTCACCGCGAAACTGTTGCGTGGGAGCGATCCTGCTGCCGGCCGGGTCGACCCCGCTCTGCAAACTCCCGCCACGCCGGCCGCGGTGCGTGCGCGTCATGCCGGTGCGCATTTGCTGCTGGTCGAGGATAACGCGCTGAATCGCGAGGTCGTCCTCGATTTGTTGAGCGATTGCGGTTTGAGCGTGGATGTGGCCGAGGACGGCCGCGCGGCTGTCGAGCGGGTCGCCGAGTACGATTACGATCTGATTCTGATGGATATCCAGATGCCGGTCATGGACGGACTGACGGCCGCGGCGATGATCCGGCAGATGCCCGGCCGTGACAAGGTGCCGATCCTGGCGCTGACGGCGAACGCGTTCGCCGAAGATCGTACCGCCTCGCAACAGGCGGGCCTGAACGAGCATCTGGCAAAGCCGATCGAGCCGGCGGCCCTTTTCGGTGCCCTCCTGCGCTGGCTGCCTCTCGGCGGAGAGGCCGACAGAGGCGCGCCGGCCGCCGCGGCGTCGTGGCACCCTCGGCCTGCCCCCGAGGAGCCGGCGACCGTCCCTGCCGGAGCAGACCGGCTTGATGTGCTCTCGAACATCGAGGGTCTGGACGCGAGACAGGGGCTGGAATACCTCGGCGATCAGATAGAGGTCTATGTGCGCGTGCTGAAACTGTTCGCGGAACGTTGCGACGCTGACATCGCCGCCTTGCGCGCAGCCCTTGCAGCCGGCGAGTTCCAGGACGCGCGGCGCATGGCGCACACGATCAAGGGGAACGCGGCCGTGCTGGGTGCCACGGCGCTGCAGCCGCTAGCGGCAGCGCTTGAAACGTCGATCAAGGAGGGCGAGGCGCTGCCCAGTTTGTTGCCGCTGATGGACAGCGTGGCCGCCGTATACAGTGCACTGGCCGCGGATTTGATCGCCCGGCTGTCGTGAAGCCGTAGATCGTAAAACCAGCCGGCAGTGAGCCTGATCCCGTTGCGGATCCCGGAGCGGCGGATTGCCCGTCCGCTGACCTGAGCCGGAGTGCTGCCGGTCCGGCTCGGGTGGGGCGAGCCAGACCGGGCTTGCGGTTTTACTGGCGGTGGTGCGCGCCGCCGGCAGCTGCAGGGGCGCCAGTCGCCGGCTCCGCCTTCTCGATCACCGTGCGCTCGTCGACCTTCAGCAACGTGATGCCCTGATCCATGATGTAGCGGCATTCGGCGCGCTTGGCCGATCCGATGTTGTTCCAGGCCAGGGACACGTAAGTCAGATTGTCGCTGCTGGATTCCGACGGGGTATAGGGATGCGTGCCCACCTCGTTTCTGACCGCCTCGGTGCATTTGTCGAGTGCCAGCGTATTGAGCATGCTCGATGTCTGCAGGAAAGCCCCCTGGATCTTCTCTTGTTGCGTCTCCCGCGTCGTCCCGACAATGATGAAGCCGACAGCCATCAGTATGCCGAACCCGATTGCCGCCTTGATGAAGTTGGATTCCATTTTTTCCTCGTGGTTCTTGTGGTTGTGTGCGCCCCGAATATAACAAGAACGGCTTGGGCTTACGAGCAGGTCGGGCAGCTTCCATGCGTCACTGATATTGCCTCACTGCAGGCAACTTCTTGTCCGCAGCGGCCCGGGACGCGTTAGAATCGCGCGACGTACGGACTGGAGGGAAAACGATGGCAAGAGTCGATCGAAAGGCGCGCCCGTGTCTCGTCGCGGCGGTCACCGCGTTGGGATTGATTCTTACGGGATGCACCAAGGAAATGGGCAACCAGTTGGGCCAGTTCGCCGGAAATGTGGGCGGCTCGTACCTTTCTCAAACGGGCATCCCTGGTACCCAGTCCGTAGGCGATCTGACCACGAATATCGGCGGCCTGATCGGTGAAGAGATCGCCAAGTATCTCGACGAGCGCGAGCGCCTGCAGGCCGAAGCGGCGGCGCGCGAAGCCATCAACAGCAACAAGGTCGGTCCCGGCTCGACCCGCACCTGGAGCAGCCAGAGCAATCCCGGCGTGTCGGGCGGTTCGACGGTGATCGCGCAGAGTAACGGCGCCGATGGGCGCGAGTGCCGGACCCAGCGCAACTTCGTCAACGTCAAGGGCAAGGATGTCGAACAGACCGAAACGCTGTGCCGCGACCCAAAAACCGGGACCTGGTCCGCGGGGGTTGTCTGAACCCGTTGACCGGCCGGGGGCGCGCTGTCCTGGCTGCCGCCCTTACGCTGGCCGCATCGGCTGTGTCGGCTGAGGGATATCCCTGCCCGGCTTGGCCGGCCGCCGATACCGGTTTCTGGCAGCCCATGACGTATCGCCGGATGGCCACGCCAAAAGGGGTCGTCGTGATTGCCGAAGGGCAGATCAAGTCCGGCGAATCATCGCGCCTCAAGATGCAGATCCAGCAAGCGCTCGCGCAGCCCGGCGGCATTTACGAAATCTGGTTCAATTCGCCGGGCGGCGATTCGGAGGAAGGCCAGGCGATGGGCCGCGTGATCCGCGGTCTCGGCGTGCCGACCCGAATCCGTACCGGTGCCTTCTGCGTCAGCGCCTGCTCGGTTGCCTTCCTGGGAGGCGTGTTTCGCACGATCGAGGCGGGCGGCGCCTACACCGTCCACATGTTCTCGAATTTCAGCGGCTACGAGTCCAGCCAGGCCCTTCAGAACACGGTCAAGCAACTGCAGTCGCTGGAGCAGGACGCGGCCCAGTACGCCGCCGAGCGCTATCAATACCTGCTCGAGATGGGGATCTCGCCGCAGGTGGCCAAGCACGGTTTCTCGGTGAAGAACCAGGCGGCTTCCTGTCCGCCGCGCGCTGTGCTGAAACAGTGGAATGTGGATAACTCGTCCTGATCTCTTTGTATCGATGACCTCCCGAGGAAGACTGACATGACGCCACGCAATGCTCCAGCCCGTGCGGATTGCCGCACCGTGGCGCCTGTCCTGCTGGCCTTATGGCTGCCGCTGGTGGCAGCGCCTGTGCTGGGTGCCCGCGAAGAGGGCGCGACGCCTGCGACCGACTCCAGGGCCGCGGCCCCGATCGAAGTCCCTAAGGCATCTGCGAAGCCCGAACGGACCGAGAGCCTGGCCAAGCCGCCGGGCGGCACCCGGCCGGACCCCGAGCAGGCCAACCCGGGTTTGTTGAATCCCTGTCACGGCAGTCCTCAGCCGAAATGGTGCGGGGAGTGATCGAAGATCCCGCCGGCGCGGCGCCGGGCTAGGGCCGCGGGCGCCGATGGCGCTGATCCGGCGGTGGTTGCGCAGGACCAACCGGGCAATGGAACAGGAATCCAGGGGCGTGACCCAGGGCAGTTCGTGGTGGGAACGCAACCGGCAAACGGTCGAAATCATCGGCATCTGGGTCGAGGCCCTGGGGGTCGTCACTGCCGCCGTGCTGGGTATCCAGCAATATCGCGAGAACTCTCAGGCCGATAAGGTCAACATGACGCTGAAGTACCTCGACCGATTTCAGGAAGAGCGTATCTTCAAGGCACGTGGCGATCTGGACGCGGCCTGGAATGCGCGGCGCGAACAGGTGTTCGCGCTGTTGCAACAACCTGACGGTGAAGCCAGGCTCGCGGCTTTTCTCGAAAAGTCGATCGCCGACGGCGGCCTCGATCCGGCGATCGGCGCCGTGATGGATTTCTTCGACGAGCTTCAGGCCTGCACCACCTCGGGCCTTTGCGACCGCGACACGGCGCTCCGGTTTTTCGGCAAGTACGCCTACGACTTTCACGGCTTGCTCGCCCCGCATATCGCGCTGCAGCGCAAGGAACTGCGCGATCCGCAGATCGGTTCGGGTGTCGATTTCTTCAGTCGCGAATACCGAAGGGCGCGCGAAAAGGCGGACAAGTCGGCGCCCCAGGGGCTGACCGGATGAGCCCGGCTTCCCAACGATACCTGGAGTCACTGACGGCGACCAACCCAACACCATGACCAAAGTCGGCAACTGGCTACGCAAGACCCGGGACATCGTCTACCGGAACAACTGGATCACCGTATTCCATGACGAGGTCGTCAACCCGTCGGGCGGCGACGGCATCTACGGTGTCGTGCGCTTCGAGAATCTGGCGATCGGGATCATCCCGATCGATGACGAGGGCTTTACCTGGCTGGTCGGACAGCATCGCTATCCGCAGGACAAATATTCCTGGGAGATCCCCGAAGGGGGCGGAAGGATCGGTGTGGATCCGCTCGATAGTGCGCAGCGCGAGTTGCAGGAAGAGGTGGGTCTCGGCGCGCACCGCTGGGAACGGGTGCTGGACATGGACCTCAGCAATAGCGTCACGGATGAGGCGGCTATCGTCTTTCTGGCGCGTGACCTCTACCCATTGGAGGCGACGCCGGAAGAAACCGAGGACCTCAGCCTGGTTCGTGTGCCATTCGGCGAAGCGGTCGAACGCGTCATGCGGGGCGAAATCACCGACGCCATCTCGGTGGCGGGCCTGCTGAAGGTCCACGCGATGTTGAACCGCGGCCAGATCTGACGCCTGACCCGGACGCCCGAGGATCCCGTCCTGGGCAGCGCGACCGAATAGTCTCACGGCGAAAGGAGGGAGAGTGATGGATACAGGCTTGCCGGATGTGCCGGGACTACCGCCGGGTTCCGGTCGAAAGAGTCCGCGCGGCGGCTTGTGGCAGTGGCTGTTCGGCGCCGTGCGGCTTTCTGCCCTGCAGTTGGTTGGGGTGTTGTTGGCGCTGCTCGGCTTGTGGACCTCCTATTACACGATTCCTGCCGAGTCGGAAGGCATCGTGCTGCGCTTCGGCGAGTACATCCTGAAGGTGCCTCCGGGCCTGCATTTCAAGCTGCCGTTCGGCATCGACGAGGTGTTGACGGTACCGACGCAACGTCAATTGAAGCTGGAGTTCGGCTTCACGACCCCTTTCCACAGCAACCCCGACCAAGTGGCCCAGAGTCCGGAAAAGGAACGCTCGATGGTGACCGGGGACCTCAACTCGGCCTTGGTCGAGTGGATCGTGCAGTATCGCATCACCGAGCCGGAGACCTACCTGTTCGCGGTGCGCGAGCCCGGCCAGACCTTGCGCGACATCTCCGAGTCCGTCATGCGCGAAGTGGTCGGCGACCGCACGGTCGATGAGATCATCACGATCGGGCGTCAGCAGATCGAGGACCGTGTGCTGCAAAGGATGCGGGAACTGACGGAGCGTTATCACCTGGGCTTGTCCATCAACCAGGTTCAGTTGAAGAACGTGAATCCGCCGGAACCGGTGCAGCCCTCGTTCAACGAGGTCAACCGGGCTCAGCAGGATCGTGAGAACGCGATCAATCTGGCCAATGGCGAATACAACAAGGCGGTGCCGCGCGCCCGGGGCGAGGCCGACCAGAAGATCCGGGCGGCCGAAGGTTACCGGTTCAAGCGGGTCAACGAAGCCGAGGGCGATGCTGCGGCTTTCACGGCGGTGCTGGAACAATACGTCAAGGCGCCGGAGGTCACGCGGACCCGCATCTACCTGGAAACGCTGGGCGAGGTGCTGCCGAACACCCGTCAGGCGATCATCGTCGATGATTCGGTGCAGCAGCTCTTGCCAATGCTGCCCCTGCCCGAGCATCTGCCAGGGGTGACGAAATGAACGGGTGGCGCCGTGCGTTGATCGGCCTGTCGGCGCTAGTCGTCGTATTGCTCTACTCGGCGGCGTTCACCGTCGATCAGACCGAACAGGTCATCATCACGCAGTTCGGGCGGCCCGTGCGCGAGCCGATCATCGACCCCGGCCTGCATTTCAAACTGCCGCTGGTGCAGCAGGTCACGCGCTTCGACAAGCGCTATCTCGCCTGGGACGGCCCGATGGTGGAGATGTCGACCAAAGACAAGACGTATCTGCAGGTCGATACCTTCGCCCGCTGGCGGATCACCGACCCGCTGCGCTACTACCTGCGGCTGCGCGACGAGCGCAGTGCCCAGTCACGACTGGAGGATATCCTCGGTTCGGAGACGCGTACCACGATCGCCCGTCACGAACTGACCGAGGTCGTCCGCACCGACAAGGATCGCGTGCCCTTGCAGGACGAGGCCATGGGCGCCGTCGGCGTGCTGCGCCCGATTCATTTCGGGCGCGTGCAACTCGAGAAGGATGTGTTCACCGCGGCGGCGCCGAAACTCGAGGAGTTCGGCATCGAACTGCTGGACGTGCGCTTCAAGCGCATCAACTACAACCCGGAAGTGCTGGATCGCATCTACCAGCGCATGATCAGCGAGCGCCTGCAGATTGCCCAGCGTTTCCGTTCGGAGGGTGAGGGCGAGGCGGCGCGGATCAACGGGAACAAGGACCGCGACCTCAACGAGATCGCATCCAACGCTTATCGGCAGGTACAGCAGATTCGGGGCGAAGCCGATGCCCGGGCAACCGAAATCTACGCCCGGGCCTACACCCAACGTCCCGAGGCTGCCGAGTTTTACCGGTTTCTGAAGAGCATGGACACCTACCGGAAAGTCATCGACCCGGACGCGACCGTCGTGCTGTCCACCGGCTCCGAACTGTTCTCGCTGCTGAAGCGCATGGATGGGAAGGGAGGACGGTGAGTCAACGGTAGTTCGGGCGCGCTGGTGTGGACCACGGCGCAATCCCACGACGTGGCAACATGCTTGCCTCACTTGGAAGTTCAAAGCGCTATCAATTGGATAGGGGAAATGAACCGCTCGTATTGGAGCCTGCTCACGCAGCAAATCCGTCAGACCTTGTCCTGTAGCCAGGAAAAACTGGCGTCGCAACTCGGCATCGACCAGGGCACCGTATCCCGTTGGGAGCGAGGCGTCACCGAACCGGTCTACCCGATGCGCGAAGTCCTGATGCTGATGGCGCGGGACGCGGGTCTGACGCCCATGGAAGACATCGCCCAGTTCGTTCGAGCCAGCCCGTTTCTCATCGTGTTGACGGACAGAAACCTGCGTGTGGTCGCCGCGTCGGTCTCCAGCGGATTTCGGGAAAACGTCTGTTGTGTCGAGCAAACTCCGGAGCATGAACGCGGCCAGTTGCTGGATTTCGGTGATCGTTTGGAGCAGGCGGGATTCTGGGACGGTGAGTGCTCGCGTCTGGATTATCGGTTTCGCGACGGTGACGCCGATCGCGTTGCCGTCGCAACGCCCGTGCGCGTCAATGGAATGGTCTATGCGCTGGTGCAGAAGCATGTGTAGCCGGTCCGCGCTTCACGCTTGCGTCACCCCGGCGCGACTGGCCGTAGTCACTTATTCCCCTCCCCGAGCCTCGAAGCGAAGCCCATTCAAACGTGCATAAACCTGCCGTGGACAAGGGTCATCGGTAAGCATAATGTCCGTTGCGGGCAGGGGGCATACCTCGAATGGTCATCCAGCCACCCATGTAGTCGGTAATTTCCTACGCTGGATGGCCGTTACGGCTGACCACTCTCGCCGACCTGTGACGCGTCCGCCGAAGTGGCTGAACAAGGCCCCTCGGCGTCCGTTGATCCGCCGGACAGAGAGCGTCTCCCGTGAATTCCTTGGCGCCTGACGGATGCAATCGGCATGGCCCCGAGGTCGCCACCGCTCCTCATGCCAGGGCCTGGTTCGGGCAGAAGCCCTGACGCCTGACGTACCCGGCATCAACGAGTAACCACAACAGCCAGGAGAACGCATATGCGTACCGCCAGCAAGATTGTCCTGATTGGCACCGCGCTGCTCGGCGCCCAACCCCCCGCGCTTGCGGAAAGCAACCCGAACGACAACCAGATCTACGTACCGGTGTCGCAGTGTCGCGTGGTCGACACCCGCCAGTCCGCCGGCGGCAATCTTGTCGCCAATGTCGCCCAGGATTTCTACGCCTACGGGGACGCGGTCCAGATCAGCGGCCAAGGCGGCAACCCTGCCGGTTGCGCTGATCCGAAAGCCCCCAACGGTCCGGAACCGGCGGCGGTGGCCGTGAACATCACGGCGGTCGGTAACCAGGCCTCAGGCAACGGCAACATTCGCGCTTCCGCCGTCGGCGTCACGCCGGCCAATGCGCTGGTCAATTTTACCCAAGGCACCAATCTGTCCAATGCGGCCATCGTCCCGATCTGCCGCGGGTCTTGCTCCGGCGGAAAGCAACTCAGCCTGATGTCGGCGTTGGCCAACGTCCCGGCCGTGGTCGATGTGATCGGTTACTTCTATCCCAAGGGCACCCATGTCGTCACCGTCGCCACCGACGGCGGCGACTTCACCAGCCCGATCGACGCCATCGCCTACCTGAAGGCGCTCGTCAGCGGCAGCGATCCGGATGCCCCCAGCGCCACCAACCCCTGGGTCGTCCAGATCGATCCCGGCACCTATGCACTCGGGGCCAGTGCGCTGGTGCTCGACGTGCCCTACGTCACCGTCAAGGGCGCCGGTTCGGATGCGACCGTCCTGACGGGTGAGGGGGCAAATGCGACCGGAGCCGTCCAGGTCAAGGTCGATACCACGCGGCTCGAAAGTGTCTCTGTCCGGATCGCAGCAGGCATCACGGACGGTACCGGTATCGTCATCGACAACTCGGCCGACGCCAGCAGCGAGATACCGGTCATTTCCGAGGTTGCCGTGAGCGCCGACGACGACGGGCAGCAGGGTTTGATCATGGAGGAAGGCAGCAGCGTCTCTCTCGTCGGCGGCTCTGTCCTGGGCGAGGACTTTGGTATCGAAGCGAATCATACCGGCGTCGCCGTGTTCGTGGACGGCACGGAAGTTATCGGCAACAACCGGGGCGCTTACATCGGTCTGGGGGCCTCGTTGACCGCAAGAAATGCCCAGTTCATCGCGCTCGAAGGCATTCTCGGTGAGGCAGTCGTGAACGGGCCGCTGTCCGCTGTAAGAATCAGTCACTCGACGCTGAGGGGCGAGGGTCTGGCGGCTTCGGCCCTGGCTCTGGCCTCGCTTCTGGAGATCCAGCAATCGACGATTGACGGTCCCGTGACCGACCTCGCCGGCATCGTGCTGATCGGCGCCAGTCAGGTTACCGGAACCGTGAGCGGGTTGCCGCTGCTCACCCGTTGCGTAGCTTCGTACAACGGCAACTTCCAGCCGCTCAATTCCGCCTGCACGGTCGCGCCCTGAATGATGGTCATGCGAAGTCGATTCGTGATTCCCTCAAGAAACAGAGAGAAGAATTCGATGAAATGGGAAACCACACTCGCCCTGGGCGCGGCCGCGCTGCTCGGCGCACAACACCCCGCTCTCGCGGAGAGCAACCCGAACGACAACCAGATCTACGTGCCGGTGGCGCAGTGCCGGGTGCTCGATACCCGACAGTCGGCTGGCGGCAATCTGGTCGCCAATGTGGCGCAGAACTTCTACGCTTACGGCGATGCCGCTGCGATCAGCGCCCAGGGCGGCAATCCTGCCGGTTGCGCGGACCCGAAAGCGCCCGACGGTCCGGAACCGGCGGCGATGGCCGTGAACATCACGGCGGTCGGTAACCAGGCCTCAGGCAGCGGCAATATCCGCGCAGCGATCGCTGGCGTGATTCCCAGCAACGCCCTGGTCAACTTCAAGCAGGGTACGAATCTGTCGAACGCTGCCATCGTCCCGCTGTGCCGAGGGGCGCTGTGCCCCGCCAACAAGCAGTTGAGCCTGATGTCGGCGCTGGCCAATGTACCGGCCGTGGTGGATGTAACGGGTTACTTTTATCCGAAGGACACGAACCTCGTCACGGTTGCGAAAGACGGCGGGGATTACGTTTCTCCGTCCGATGCCATCGCCTACCTGAAGGCCCTTGTGGTCGCTGCCGATCCGGCCGCCCCGAGTGCCGCGAACCCCTGGATCGTGCAGATCGATCCGGGTGTCTACAACCTGGGTGCCAGCCCCCTGGTCCTGGACGTGCCCTACGTGACCGTCCGCGGTGCCGGGCAGGCAGCCACGATCCTGGAGGGCCTCGGCGCGTCGGCATCCGGCGTGGTGCAGATGCCGGTCGATGCGGTGACGCTCAGCCAGCTGAGCGTCCGTGTGTCCGGAGCCGGATCGCGGCGAGCCATTCGGGTAAGCGCGCCCGGAGCCCCGGGCTTGCCTCCGGCCTTGCTGTCGCATGTGTCCGCGTCGGCAGTCGGCGTATCTTTCTCGGTCGGTGTCACCGTGCTCCCCGGCGCCCAATTGAAGATGGTCAAGGGCGCGGTGAGTGCGGAGAGCCCCGGGGTCGTCAGCGATGCCATCGAGGTCAACGAGGGCGCGACTATCGAACTGGAAGGCACGACCGTCAAGGCGCCGTCGGGTTGGGCGCTCGAACTCACCGGGCTCGGCGGCACAGCCGCGACGGCAGTGGCGCGGAATGCGCAGTTCATCGGTGGTCCGATTGGCGTCGCGCTGCTTAACGGCAATCTCCAGGCCGACGCCTGTTTGCTCGAGGCGACCGCAGTGGGTGGCAGGGCGCTTCATGCAACACAGGATGCCCCTTCGACGGCAACCATAAGACAGTCGACGGTCAGTGGTCCGGTGGCGCTCAATACGTTTCCGGCGCCGTCGAGCACGACGCGCATCGCCGCCAGCAAAGTCGCCGGTACCGTCACGCCGGGTACCGCCTCGGTCACCTGCGTTGCGTCTTACAACGGCAACTACGTCGGATTGGGGAGCAACTGCCGCTGAACAACGCGGTCGAGGCCAGGCGAGGGTGGATGGGGCCAGCCTCGCCTGACGTGTGCGATTTACGGACGCGGCGCTTGGGATACGACAGGAAACGCGTAAACACGCCGAGAACAACCGGAAAGAAAGGCGCTAGCGCATGGAAAGCCGATACGATGCCCCGGACTACGTCAACGAGCAGGTCAGAAGCGGGAGGCACCGCGGTGTGGTCGGTGGTTGTTGGGAGGAAATGGGACAGCGACAGTTGGACTTCCTGATCAGCCACGGCCTGAGTGCTGACGATCGGCTGATCGATGTCGGCTGCGGGAGCCTGCGGGCGGGGGTCAAGCTGATCCCCTTCCTGCGTCCCGGGCATTACTGGGGGATTGACAGCAACCCGTCGCTGCTGGAGGCCGGCTGGGAGCATGAGCTGGGGCCGCTCGGCTTGCAGGAGCGTCAGCCGCGTGAGCAATTGGTGATGCTCGACGACTTTCAGTTCGAGCAATTGGGGCAAACCTTTGACGTTGCCCTGGCGCAATCGCTCTTCACGCACTTTTCGTGGAACCGCATACGGCGCTGCCTGGCCCGGCTGGCGGCCGTCGTTCGGCCCGGAGGGCGCTTGTTCGCCACGTTTTTCGAAGTGCCGAGCGGCCAGGATCCGGAGTTGCCGATACGGCAACAGCCTGGGGGTATCGAGACCTATAGCGACCGCAATCCCTATCACTACCGCTTTGAAGACATCGAACTCGCGCTTCGGCATCTGCCGTGGCGTGCTGAGTATCTAGGCGACTGGGAACATCCACGCGGCCAGAAGATGCTGGCCTTCGAACGCGGCGGCAGCCGGTTGGACGAATCCGCGGTCACCCGCGCGCTCTGTGTCGACGAGGCAGCAGGACTTCGCGCCGGGAGCCACCATTACCGGGCATTCGTCGGACCGCCGGCCCGGTTCGATTTCCTGAGTGCCAGTCAGTTCGCACTGCTGTTTGCGCTCGGTCTGACCGACCGCCACCGGGTGCTGGATTTCGGCTGCGGCTCGCTGCGACTTGGCCGGCTGTTGATCCCGTTCCTGCGGGAGCGTGGTTACTTTGGCATCGAACCGGAGCGTTGGTTGATCGAGGATGGCCTTAGCCGGGAATTGGGGCATGACGCGGTGCGGATCAAACATCCGAGTTTTTCGCACGACCCGACCTTCAACTGCGGCGTGTTCGGCAAGCGGTTCGACTTCATCGTGGCCCAGTCCATCGTATCGCATACCGGACCCGATCTGGCCCGGAAGCTGATCGGGACTGCGGCCGCCGCGTTGAAACCATCGGGCCTGATGATTCTGTCGTACCAGCGCAATGATTCAGCCGTGCCGGATTGGCCCGCCGATGGCTGGCACTATGGCAGCGGCTGCGTCAGCTATACCGAGGAGCAGATGCTGGGACTGTTGGCCGAAGGCGGATTGCATGCGTGTGCGATCCCCTGGCATCACCCGACCCTGACGTGGCTGGTGGCCGCCACCCAGCCCGACCGATTGCCCAAGCCCCGCCACCGACGCTGGTTGCGCGGGCGGGCGCTGCATGACCCGCGCTTCGTGCAGCCTGCGAAGCGTCGAGCGGATTGAGCCGAGGCCGAGCCGGACCCGCGCGGAGAATGTGGTGCCGCGGTCGATGGTACGGGCAGCGGACAAGAGCCTCAAGCCGGCAAAAGGGCCGCGATGTGCTTGCAGAAACGGCTCATGAGATCCCGCCGGCATCCGTCATCGGACGGGACGCTGACCAAGGACATCAGGCGCGGAGACTGATCGCGCTGCTGAAACATCCGCTTGACCGCAGCCGACTTGTGCTCAAGCGCCTCCACAATGCGGCCCTCACGATACAGCCAGCGACACCATTGTTCCTCGATGGCAGGTTCGTCGGGTGCTACTTCGCGAGCACGCGTCAGCCATTCCCCGGCCTCCTCTTGAAAGCCAAGATCGATCAAGAGCCGTCCCAAGGCGGCTCCAAATCTGCGGGTCTGACCCGCCTGGCGCAACAGCGCCGCGACGATGTCCGCACACTCGCCCATTCGGCCCTGAGCGGCACGCAGCCGTGCCTGAGTCATCAATAACGGAGCGTGTGCGGGGTCCGTGTCGAGACCGGCGGCGATCAGCCGCTCGGCTTCGGGAAAGTCTGATTCGGACAGCGCGAGCGCGGCCAGCCGACCCAGCGCTTCCAGCGACCTGGGCTCGTTCTGCAGCGTTTGCAGCCAGAGCTGACGTGCCGCATCGAGATTCAACCGGCTCGCATGAATGCCCGCGAGCCGCAGTTGGAGGGGCCGATGACCGGGGAACTTGCGGATCCCCTCGCGCAGGACCGACTCCGCCTCGGCCAGTCGATCTTGCCGCGCCTGGGTGTCGGCGAGCCGCAAGCGGAACCGGGGACGCCTTGGGAATTCGCAGATGCCCCTGGCAAACAGATCCGCCGCCGGCCCGAACGAGCCTTCCGCCAGGAGTCTGTCACCGATCGACTCGATGTCGCGGGGTCGCAGTGGCGACGGTAACGGACGGGGCAGCCCCGATTCGTCTGCAGCAGGCCTGCACTGCCCCTGACATAGGGCAATCAGTCGTTGACGCAATTCGTCGCAGGATGTGTCGACGGCGGGCTGCTCTCCGTGGCTCGGCTCTTGCTCCGCGGCCGCGTCACGAGCCAGGGTCTGCAACTCGTTCCAGAGGCCATCCAGTTCTCTTAGCAGTTCGCCCGGCACAGCGAAGAACGGCTGACTGGGGGCCTTGGCATAGAGGGGGTTCACTGTGCCGGGTGGCTGTGGTTCGAGCGGTAGGCCGAGCTCACGACGGACGGCCGCCGCAATGGGATAACCGTGCAGAACGGCGTCCTGTGACACGACCAGACAACGGCCGGGGTGCCGGCGAGCGAACTCGACGAGGTGCCGGTTGTAGGCCAGCCACATTCTGAGCGGCAGTTCGGGTTCCAGCCAGAAACGCAGATGCACGTTCTTGGAGCTGCCCTGAATCAGTGCCAGCGAGTGACGGTCGCGCAGCGATGCGGCGCATGACCAATAGTCGCGATAGACCATCACGACGCTCAGGCTGGGACAGATTTCGGCCCAGGTTTCGAGGAACAGGCACACGCGCGGGTCCTTGAATCCCCAAAGCGTCCCTAGCTCGCTGCGTCGTCGCACGTAGGCTTCGAAGCTTCGCTTTCTCTGCTGCGACACCGCGATCGGCGCTGGATCGGCATGCTGCCAGTTGGAATCGCGCTCGGCCAGGGCGCGGTCATGCAGATGAACCACATCGGCATCTTCGAAGTGACCGTCCGGATTCGACGCGGTGCCGCCGAAGAGCTGCGAACCGAGATCGAGGCCCGCTGCCTGGAGTTGCTGAGCGGTCATCGACGTGCCGCTGCGATGGAATCCGGCGATGATCAGGGGCGAAGGCGTCACGTCGGGCTGTCCTTTCCGGCTGGTGGGGCTTCCGGTCCTCGGATCCGCAACGCTGGACGCGTCGGACAGGCGCGCCGGCTGGCGGGTTCAGCCGTCCAACGGCAGCGTGAAGGCATAGCCAAAGGCGTCGAAGTCCTTCCGATAGAGCTCATAGACGCGTCGTTGAAGATCGGCATCGTAGTAGCGTGTGAGGTTGACGTTTGCGGACGTACGATGGCGATCTTCCGCCTTGTAATACTTTTGAAAGTCCGGCGAGACAAGGCGGCCAATGTGGTGGAAATCGGCTTCGAAGGTCTCGAACCTCCCCACGAAGTCATAGGCGATGGCGTCCTGGAATGTCTGGTAATACTGGATGCGCCAATGCGGGTCCATGACACTGATGGGCTGGGCTTCAACGGCCGCCAAGAACTGCTCGAACGAGATTTTCGTCTGCTGCGACGATGGGTCGTATCCTAATTGCCTGAGGATCTGAATTTTCTGCGTGGCACTGCCCACGATCTTGTCGAGATAACATGACAGGAAGCGAGTATACGGATTTCGCACGAAGCAAAATTTCAGCAGGTCGCCGCGGGACAGGAACTTCGTCAGGTCTCCCACTTGGGCCGGGCCGAGCAGAGGGGAAAACTGGCGCTTGTGCATGTCGGCCCATTGTTCGTGATGGAGCTCGTCATCTCCCAGTTCCAGTCGCTGCAGCGTCAACTTGATCGTCGAGCAGGCCACCTTCGGGGTTTCGACGTAGACGTATCCGTGCTTGAGCGAAATATTCAGACCGTAGTTGAAGGTTTCGACGGGGACGTAACGGGCATAGCGACCTGCCGCTTCAGTAAAATTCTTCCAACGATTGGACATGGTGTGCTCGATGCAACTTCAATGCGCTGCAGATCGGGTAGTTTCGATGGGCGCCCTTGGTGGCATGGCGGGTGAGTTACCCGGTCTACGGCACGGGATTGCTGACGAGGAACGTCTCATGCGCGCGACGGCGCGGGAGTGTCAGGACCGCCCGTGCGGTGTGCCGGGGCATCGGTCCTACCTTGTCTGGGCGGGCTCGGTGCCGCGCGCATCGGGCCAAAGACGGTACCAGAGAGTATCCCCGCGATGCCGCCGTAGCGTCAATCAATTCCCCATGGCCTGGACATCCTGTCACTGCGCCCGCGGGAAATCCAGGCAAGGCAGTGATTCACGATGAATTCAGTCCGCTTGAGTGATGCGGCATGCGCGGTGGGATACCCTGGGCTTCAACTGTTCAACCCGCCACCGAGCAAGGGGGGGAATGGTTACGCCCGCGCTTTCGTTCCGCTGTTGCGTGGCGGACAATGCCTCCCTGACTTCCCGCTAAGCGCGCAATGACCTATCCCGAATACTGTTTTACGTTCGTGTGCCAGTCGGGCGAGTTGGAGATCGAGTCCATGCTGCTGGCTTCGTCGCTACGCCTGCAGATGGGCGATGGAATCGATCTGGTCGCTTGCGTCCCGCAGCCGGAGTCGGTTTGGGGAACCCTGTCGGCGACGACTCTGGCCTTGCTCGGCGAACTTCACGTTCGCCAGGTTCCTGTACGCAACGGAATCGCCCCGTCTTATCCCATCGGCAACAAGCTGGGTTGCCTTGGTGTTGCGACAGCGGCTTCCCGAACCATTTTTCTCGATAGCGACATCATTTGCTTGAAGGCCTTGCCTCAGGGCGCTTTTCCCGCCTCGTTCAACGCGGTGCCGGCCTTCGATGTCACGTGGCCGTCCAATGCCAATGACTGGAAGCCGCTTTACGCGGCATTCAATCTTCCGGTTCCGGAGCGGCGTCTGTTGACCCCGATTTCGGGCAAATACATGTGGCCCTATTTCAATGCCGGGGTGATCGCTGTTGAAAGTAATACCGAGTTTTCCAGGGTGTGGGAAGACTGCGCCCAACGCATTGACGCCATGGATGAAGTGGCGAACAAGCGCCCGTGGCTGGATCAAATCGCATTGCCGATTGCGGCAGCGAGGCTGGGACTGGATTTTCGCTGCCTCGGCGAGGATTTCAACTTCCCGGTCAGCTGGTCGCCTCTACCGCCCGCCACGCCGTACCTCTGCCACTATCGCTCACCGGAGGTGCTCTGCCGCGAGCCCCTGCTGAGGAAGACGGTCCGGATGTTGGCCGACCGCCATCCCGGTCTGGCCGAGTTGCTGCGGACCGGCCCCAAGCATTGGGCACGGGTTATCGCCCCCCCGCGTGGTTTGCTGCCGGCAGCAACGGATGCAGCGAGCCCTTCGGAGCCGGGCGAGCAGACGGGGACGACGGCCACCCCGGATCGTCTGCCGGAAATCATCATCACGGGCATCCCCCGCAGTGGGACTAGTCTGCTGTGTCGCTTGGTGGACGACCTGCCGGATTGCGTGGTCGTCAACGAACCCGAGGAGATTTGCACCCGGCTGAACCGATGCGTACACCCGCGTTGGCTGGCGACGTTCTATCGCGACCTTCGCGCGGATATCGTTGACGGTGTCGGGGTTTACAACAAGGTAGCCAATGGACGTCTGGTGGAGGACACCCGCATCATCGACGAACGCGTGCTGTGCCATCCGGAGGTCAGTCGGCCGGATTTTCTGCTGGGGACCAAGAACACGTTCATCTATCTTGCCCGCCTGCAGGTCCTTCGGCGCGCAATGCCGGACGCGCCCATCGTGGCACTGGTCCGCCACCCGCTCGACACGATCGCCTCGTGGAAAGACAGCTTTCAACATCTCGCCGAGGTGAACCTGTCGACCTTTCCGGTCTCGTATACGCAGAATCCGTTTCTGACCGGGACGGAAAAACGGCGGCTCGGCGCCATTATGCACAACCAGAGCCCGGCGCAGCGCCGGGCGCTGCTGTGGTCGCATCTGGTCGCGACCCTTCTTGCGCATCGAGATAGCCTGATAATCGTGCGCTACGAGGATGTGATCGCCGATCCGGCTGGCGTGCTGTGGGGCCTGTTGTCCCGGGTTCCGGATTACACGCCGCCGCCTTTGGAAAACATCGATCTCCAGCCCCGTAGTCGCCGTCATCTGCTCAACGACGATGACGTTCAGGCCGTGAGTGACCTGTGCCGTTCCTATGCGGCGGAGTTCGGCTATAAGGATTTTTGACCGACGATGGACTCGCCCGAAACGCCCGCACAGAACATGAAGCCCCTCGTCATTGCCACCGTCTTCGCGCCTTCCCCGCTGAACGCCGAATGGTATGCCCTGCAGAAGAAGTTCATCGCGGCGTGTACCGAGGTTGCGTTCGATTACTGGGTGGTGTTGAACGGTGTCGCGCCAGACGGGTTTGACCCTTCGGATATCGCGCTGGTCAACGAGGAGAATATCGGTCATGGCGAGGCCCTGATGCAGCTCGTTGAGCTTTTTCGGCAGCGCCGGAACTACGAGAATTATCTGATCCTGGATAGCGATGCTTTTCCGGTGAAGCCGGGCTGGTACCGTATCCTTGACGAGCAGATGAACCGCCTCGGCAAGGAGGTCGCGGCGCCCGTCCGAGCCGAAAATCTCGACGTATTCCCGCATCCCTGTGCCTTTTTCCTGAGAGACCGCATCGTCGACGATCCGCGCCTCGAGTTCCGCAAGATCGGTGCCCTACGCAACCTGCTCGGGATGAACGTCAACGATGTCGGTTGCGCGACCGCGTCGATGTCCGATGCCCTGTTCCCGTTGATGCGTTCCAATGTCGTCAACGTGCATCCGGTCGCGGCGGCGGTTTACCATCACCTGTTCTATCACCACGGCTGCGGCAGCCGCGACTTCCACTTCCGTGTGACCAAACGCTTTCCCTATTGTGAGCACTGGTACGACGTCTCGCGCCAGCCAGCCCATGGCCGGCGGTTGAACGGCGCCATCATGCGGAATCCCGAGCGGTTTATTGCTCGCCTGATGGGGCTGAATGAGCCGCTGATGCAGCCCTTCCTGAAGGATCCTGTCGAGTTTGATGCAGCCGGAGCCGGCCCGTCAGCGACAGGCGCGGGCGTTTAGCTGCGACGAGCGCAGCGGTGCGTTGACAGCGGGTTCTCGATGGACATGCGCACCCTGGGGCTGAGGGAGTCGGTTCATTGGGCGGCCATTGCCTGCCGGCCAGGATCTGCGCCGTGTCCTTTGTTTCCACGAACGATCGCGTCGATGCGCGGTTTCTCGGCCTGATGCCGCGTGAGTCCCGGGGCGCCGTAGCGGATTCGTACGCTGAGCCTCATGGCCTCGCTTCGGCCTGACATGCCTGCCGCCGACAGCAGTTAACGCCGCTACCTTTCTCTTTTCCTCCACACGATGTTTACGGGTGCCCCGGGGGTTGGGTCCCGGGCTTTTTCCGCCGGTCGGCCGGGCACCCCGTCGTTCGTTGGGCGACGGTTGGTGCAAGCGATCGCGCCTGTAGGCGTCTCCGCATGCTCACGTGCCTACTAGACTCGTTGCCATCGAAGCCTTGCAGGCTCTTCCAAGGGGCTGTGAGTCGCGAGGGTGCTCTCTTCAGCCTTGAGACATTTTGTTGGGGAAAATGCGATGAATACGCTACCGAAAAATTGCAAGCACCGTGGACCAAGCGCCATGCCAACGCTGTTGGCGGGATTGTGCGCGCTGGCATTGGCCTCGCCAGTCCAGGCCGCGAAATATCGCGTCGTATCACGGTTCAAAGGGGAGGGCTTTACGCATTCCTCCGCCGTGCCCTTGATCCAGGGTACGAATGGCGCGATCTGGGGTACGACACCCCGCGGCAGCGGCTACGGTCAGATCTTTTGGATCTTCCCATACGATAACACCCCTATCGTGCTGGCCCCGCTTGGGCAGGACAAGACGATTAAGTTCCCTCAGGGAGGTCTGATGCTCGGAGGAGATGGTCTGTACTACGGCGTCACGGAGCCCTTGCGAAACCCCCTCAGTCCACCGAGGGTCTTTGCCTTCAACGGTGATAGTTACCGCTTTGAAGAAGTTACTCCGCTCGTCGAGGGCTGGAAGACATCGGCTCCGCCGATTTGGGCTCCGGAGGCGGGAGATAACCCAGGGGGATCCGTGCCCATGTTCTACGGAGTGGCATCGGATAGTCGTGGCGGTGTCGTCTTTCGCCAGAGGAGCGGTCAAAATCTGGAGACCTTGGCTGATCTGAAGCCTGCTTCAACGGGGAGCGATCCCCTTGGTCCCTTGCGGCTGGCGTCGGATGGAAAGTTTTATGGCACGGCTTCAAGCGGTGGCCAGTATGCGCAAGGAACGGTTTTCTCGATACAGGCTAGCCCGGCACCGAAAATAACCAAGATTTACGATTTTTGTCGTGATGCGACCTGCGGAGGTACACCCAACGGACCACTCGCTCTTGGCTGGGATGGTGCGCTCTACGGCACCACGCAGGACGGCGGGAATCAAGGGCATGGGACGGTATTCCGTATTCAACCAGGCCAGCCCGCGCAGTTCATTCATAGTTTCGATGACAAGAACCAGGGCTGGAAACCCAGCACGGGCCTGGTGTTGGGTAGCAACGGCAAGCTATACGGCACGACTTCGACCGCAGGACCGAACGATAAGAACTGCGGCACCATTTTTAGTCTTTCGCCGGACTACATCAATGCGCCCACAACATGGACTTTCAAGGTTGAGCATGCGTTCAACGGCAACGCAGGTTGCGCTCCGATCTCTCAGCCGATGGTGCATAGCAACGGGCGTATTTATGGCATGACAGCCGGGCCAGCAAAGGCGTTGCTATATGAGCTCGACGTCGGGGCAAAGCCGGCCGTCGTGCCGGTTCAGCAGGGCGCCCAGGAAGGCACCGCAATAAGCCTTCTGGGGCAGGGATTGTCCAATGTGACCAGTGTAACCATCGGTAGGGTAACGACTAGAGAGTTCAGGGTCGTTAACGATACCTATATGACAGTCGTCGTGCCTGAGCAGAGTGGCTTCCCGGTTATGGCAGAAGCCCGGGTGACCCTTAATGACGGTAGTGAGATCGGGGGCGCTGCGCCTGTAGTGATTCTGCCTATCCCCGACTAGGCAAGCACCGATGTATTCAGATCTGCCGGCGATGCAGGGATGCATCGCCAGGATCAAACGCTGGCAACGTTGAATCGCGAGTAGCGGTGAGGCGAAACCGAGTTTCGTCTCACCGGCTCCGAACAGCAGGACTCCTGTTCAGAGTCTCCCTCGCGCAACAAGCGGGCGCTTGTGCCTCGCCTCCCCGCAAGCTTGCCGGTTATTGCGCCGGGTCAATGCGGTATTCGCGTAGGGGTCCGCTTCTTCGTGTTCAGGGAATCCCCAACAGCTTGTGGGTCTGCAGGCCGAGCCGCCACTGCGGGTGCGCCAGGCAGTAGCGCAGAGCGAGTGCGGTGTTCTTCTCCCGATCCGGGCCGTCCATCGGCTGCAACAGGAACCGATCGAAGGCTAGGCCTGCGAAACGCTCGGGTGGCGCATCGGCTTGCGGATAGACCAGCTTCAGTTCATTGCCCTGCGTCAATACCAGTTCCGCGCTCGACTTTGGGCTGACACAAAGCCAGTCGATGCCCGGCGGCGCCGGCCGTGTGCCGTTGGTCTCGACGGCGATTTCGAAGCCACGGTTGTGGAAGCACTCGATCAAGGGCGCATCCAGTTGCAGCAGCGGTTCGCCGCCGGTGCACACGACGAAGCGTGTTCCAGACCCCGCGCTGTCTTCGGGCCAGCAATCGGCAACCGCCGCCGCCAGGGCGTCGGGTGTGGCAAAGGTTCCGCCGCCCAGGCCGTCGGTGCCGACGAAGTCGGTGTCGCAGAATCGGCACACGGCCGCCGCCCGGTCGGCCTCGCGCCCGGACCACAGGTTGCAGCCGGCGAAGCGGCAGAACACCGCCGGCCGCCCGGCCTGGGCGCCCTCGCCCTGCAGTGTGTAGAAGATCTCCTTGACCGAATAGCTCATCGCGTTCAGGCCGGCAGCGCCGGGCCTTCCTCGCCCCAGCTCAGCAGCACGCCGCAGCCGGGTGTCTCGTACAGGTCGATCCGATCCAGCGACGGCAAACGCTGGGTCATTTCGGACCGGATCCACTGCGCCAACGAGCCCGGGTCGGCGTCGACAAGCCCCGGCAGTGCGTTCAACAGATCATGGTCGAGTTGCCGGTAGATCGGCGTGAACAGCTCCTTGACGTCGCCGTAGTCGACCGTCCAGCCGTGCACCACATCGAGCGGTGCGGTCAGATGCAGCCGCACGATGTAGCTGTGACCGTGCAGGCGCCGGCGCGGATCGCCCTCGGGCGCCTGGATCAGGCGCAGCGCGCTTTCGAAGCGGTGCTCCTTCCAGATGCGGTAATGCCGCCCGTCGTAATGGCAGCCGGCGGTGTGCGTCTCGTAGACGGTAACCCACGACAGCTCCGGCAGCACTGCCGCAAGCCGGCGCCAGATCCACGCGGCGAGCTTCTCGCTGGTCGGATTCTCGAGGCCCGGCACATCGTTCAGGCAGGTATGG
Organism: Methylolobus aquaticus; assembly: GCF_054172105.1. Classification (NCBI taxonomy): domain Bacteria; kingdom Pseudomonadati; phylum Pseudomonadota; class Gammaproteobacteria; order Methylococcales; family Methylococcaceae; genus Methylolobus; species Methylolobus aquaticus. Next base: position 69,316 of record NZ_JBSYXP010000005.1, on the reverse strand, counting down.
TGCAGTTCGGCTTGCAGCGGTTCCCAGAGCCGGCCGAGGTAATCGAAATCGACGCCCATGTCGCGCTGGGCCAGATCCTGCTCGGCATGCACGATGACCTCGAAGCCGTGCCCGTGCATGCGTCCGCAGCGGTGGCCGGGCGGCACGTTCGGCAACTGGTGGGCCGCCTCGAAGCGGAAGCGCCGCCAGATGTGCGCGCGGTCGTGCGTGTCGAGGTCGGCGCCCTGCTCGCTGGTGCTCTGCACGCCGACCGATTCGATGCCGGGGACCTCCAGCCGCGCCCTGATCCAGCGGGCCAGGTTCTCGTCGGTCGGGATGGGCAGGTGTTCGTTCAGGTCGGCGTAATCGAGCGGGGCCAGGCAGGCACCGAGCGCCGTGCCGAGCGCGCTCGTCCCGGCGCCATGGAAGCCGCCCCAATCGTCCGGCACGGCGGCGCGGACGCGTGCCAGGAAACTGTGACCGTGCAGGCGCCGCGAGCGGTGCCCGTCCGGCAGGACCGGTATCCGGCAGGCGGCCTCGAAACTCGCGGCCGCGACATGCAGCAACCGGGTGTTCACGCGTCGGCGAGCCCGAAACGGCTCAGCAGCGGGTCGGCGAGTCCGGCCTCGGCGAAGCCTTTCGCGCGTAGTTGGCAGGAGTCGCAGGCCCCGCACGGCGCGCCGTCGGGTGCCGGGTCGTAGCAACTGCTGGTCCAGGCGTAATCGACGCCGAGTTCAGTGCCCCTTCGAATGATGTCGGCCTTGGTCAGTGCGATCAGCGGCGCATGAATCTTCAGCCGCTGCCGCCCTTCCACGCCGGCCTTGGTCGCGAGATTGGCCATGGCCTCGAACGCGGCGATGTACTCGGGCCGGCAATCCGGGTAGCCGCTGTAGTCGAGCGCATTGACGCCGATGAAGACGTCGCTGGCTCCGAGTACTTCGGCCCAGGCCAGCGCGAACGACAGGAACACGGTATTGCGGGCCGGGACGTAGGTGATCGGGATGCCCTCGGCCATCGCGTCGGCACTGCGCTGCTTCGGCACCGGCAGGTCGCTGGTCAGCGCCGAACCGCCGAACTGGCGCAGGTCGATGTCGGCGATCACGTGCTCCTTCGCCTGCAGCGCCTCGGCCACGCGCTGCGCTGAAGCGAGCTCTACGCTGTGCCGCTGGCCGTAGCGGAAGGACAAGGCATAGGCTTCGAAACCTTCGGCGCGGGCGATAGCCAACGTCGTCGTGGAATCGAGGCCGCCGCTGAGCAGGACGACGGCTCTTCGGATAGGGGGTGCAAACATCGGGTGGCGCGGTGTTCGGCGAGGTGACGAGGGCAGGCTGGCCGCGCCGATCCCAGAGACGGGGACGTGCGCTCAAGCCGCCCAATGATTGTAAACCGGTACGATGCCGGCGGGGACCTCAGGCCGGTTTGGGCCCGGGCTTTCCGTCCTCGACGACCCAGGATGAGAGCGTGTGGCAGTCCGAGTCGCGCTTGCGGACGTCGGCCAGCGCGCGAAGGTCGACCAGACAACGCCCCGGCGTCAGTTCGAAGCGGGCGTAGCCCCGCGGCACGCCGGTGGCGAAATGGATGAAGTCGGCGCCCTCGCGCTTGCCGGTCTGGATCAGATCTTCCGACGGCGGTTGCGAGCTGATCGAGCCGCAGACGAACTCGCTGGCCACGACCGGCGACTTCGGGTCGTCGAAGTCGGTCTTCAGGTCATTGACCCAGAACGAGTGCACGTCGCCGCCGATGGCGATCGGGTTGGCGGGCTTAGCGCTCGCAAGGCACTCCATCAGCCGCTTGCGCGCGGCCGGATAGCCGTCCCAGCAATCGGTGTAGATGTTGAGACCGTCACCGGACTTGGCGTCGATCTGCGCCATCACGGTTTCCTGGCCCAGGATGTTCCAGCGTGCCTTGCTGGTTCTGAGGCCCGCTTCCAGCCAGCGCTCCTGCCGCGCGCCGAGCAGCGTGGCCTCGGGATTCAGCCGTTCGTTGCAGCCTTCGACATGGTTCGAGCCGCCGCGGCCGGGCTTCGGACAGGGCTGCGGACTGCGGTACTGCCGGTCGTCCAGCATGTGGAAATCGGCCAGACGGCCGAAAGCGACGCGGGTATGGATGCGCATGTCGGGGCCGAACGGCACCATCGAGCGGCGCAGCGGCAGATGCTCGTAGTACGCCTGATAGGCTGCCGCCCGACGCCGCAGGAACCAGTCCGGTTCGTCGTCGTTCTCGGAGCGGGACCCGGCGTAGTCGTTTTCGACCTCATGATCGTCCCAGGTCACCAGCCACGGGCAAAGGGCATGCGCCGCCTGCAGGTCGGGATCGGTCTTGTAGCGGGCGAAGCGGGCGCGGTAGTCGTCCAGCGTGATCGGCTCCGGGCCTTCGTGCTTCCGTACGTGGTCCTTGCCCCAGGACGATTCATAGATGTAGTCGCCCAGATGGACAATCAGGTCCAGGTCGTCGGCCAGCATGTGCCGGTAGGCTGCGTAGTAGCCCTGCTCGTACTGCTGGCACGAACCGACCGCGAAGCGCATCCGGGACGGCTCGGCGTCCAGCGCCGGCGCCGTGCGCGTCCGTCCGATCGCGCTGGTCGCGTTGCCGGCGTGAAAGCGGTACCAATACCAGCGGTCCGGCTCCAGGCCTTCGACTTCGATATGAACCGAATGGCCCCAGTCCGGCGTCGCGTAGCCGGAACCCTTGGTGACGATCTTGCGGAAGGCTGCGTCCGCCGCGACCTCGAATGCGACCGGTACGATGGCCGGCGCCATGCCGCCTCCCGGTGCCAGCGGCTCCGGCGCCAGCCGGGTCCACAGCACGACACCGCCCGGCAACGGGTAACCCGAGGCGACGCCCAGTGCAAACGGATTGGCGGCGAACTTAGTCTGTGCTGACAGGATGCGCGGCAGCGCGCCGGCGGCGGCGAGGCCGCCGAGTGACTTCAGGAAACGGCGGCGGTCGTACGGGTAGCGTTGGTTCATGTTACGGGGGAATTGGTAAACCCGGGGCTCAAGCCTAGCCCACGCGCTTTACGGTTCCAAGACCGCTGCGGCGCAGGGGGCGACTCAGTCCCGCCCGATGGCCCGGTAGCCGATATCGGTGCGGTAGTAGACGCCGTCCCATGCGATGGCCCGGGCCCGGCGGTAGGCCAGGCGCTGGGTTTCGGCGACCGTGTCGGCCAATGCGGTGACGCACAGAACCCGCCCGCCGGCCGTCACGATCTGGTCGTCGTGCCGGCGCGTTCCGGCATGGAACACCTTCACGCCGGGCTCGTCCGGCGCGTCAAGACCGCTGATCGGATCGCCCTGTCGATACTCGCCCGGATAGCCGCCCGCCGCCATCACGATACCGAGCGCCGTGCGCGGGTCCCATTCGGCCGAGACCTCATCGAGACGACCGTCCAGCGCCGCCAGACACAGTTCCGGCAGATCGCTCTTCAGCCGCAGCATGATCGGCTGGGTTTCCGGATCGCCGAAGCGGCAGTTGAATTCGAGCACCTTCGGCTCGCCCGCGGGGCTGACCATGACGCCGGCATACAGGAAGCCCGTGTACGGCAGGCCTTCCGCCGCCATGCCGCGCAGTGTCGGCAGGATGACTTCCGCCATGATCCGCTCGTGCAGCGTGGGTGTGACCACCGGGGCCGGCGAATACGCGCCCATGCCGCCCGTGTTCGGACCGCGGTCGCCATCGTCGCGCGCCTTGTGGTCCTGCGAGCTGGCCATCGCCAGCGCATGCGTGCCGTCCGCCATCACGATGAAGCTGGCTTCCTCGCCCTGCAGGAATTCCTCGACGACGACGCGGTGGCCGGCCGAGCCGAACACATTGCCGGACAGCATGTCCTCGACCGCGGCGATCGCTTCTTCCTGGGTCTGCGCGACGACGACGCCCTTGCCCGCGGCCAGTCCGTCCGCCTTGACGACGATGGGCGCGCCGCGCTCGCGAATGTAGGCGATGGCCGGTTCGGCCTGCTCGAAGGTTTCGTAGGCGGCGGTCGGAATGCTGTGGCGGGCCAGGAAGTCCTTGCAGAAGGATTTCGAGCCTTCGAGCTGCGCGGCCAGGCGGGTCGGGCCGAAGCAGCGCAGGCCCGCGGCCGTGAACTCATCGACGATGCCCTTCACGAGCGGCACTTCCGGCCCGACGATGGTCAGGTCGACGGCATTGTCCTGCGCGAACCGCTTCAGCCCTGCGACATCGTCCGCGGCGACGTCGACATTGGTCAGCTTCGGTTCGAGTGCCGTGCCGGCGTTGCCCGGCGCGACGAACACCCGGGTGACCCGCGCCGACTGCGCGCACTTCCAGGCGAGGGCATGTTCGCGGCCGCCGCCGCCGACGATGAGTACCTGCATGGGGGGAATCGAAGCCTCTCGTTGCCAGTGGGTTGTAGGCCGTGATTATAAGGGAGCGCGCCGCTTTGTCGGGCACACCGGCCCAATCGCATTAACCCTCAAGTCCGTCATGCCCCCGGGACCACACGGAGCCCACCACCACGGCGGCTGACGGCCCGTCTTCCCCACACCGTCATTCCGGGTGGGAACCCGGAATCCACGAGTCCAGGGATGGCGAACGCGAAGCCTGACTCAGGCCACACACGGGAAGAACCGATCGGCTGCCACATACCGCAGGATTTCGTTGCGGCAGAAGCCCAGCAGCGCTTCTTCCAGATCCGGGCGGTAGGAACTCATCCCGCGCCGCGATTCGAGCGGACCCGCGAACAGCTTTTCGTCCGGATATAGGTCGGTCATCCGGCGCAGAAAGGCGTCGGGCAAGCGGAAGGCGCCGAGACTCACCGAATGGATTCCGGCCGGATCCAGCACGCCAAACACCTCATCGAACATCGCCCGGTAACGGTCCTGCCAGCCGTCGACATAAATCACCGGATCGAAGCGCAGGCCGATCGGCCAGCCCTGGCGCTGCAGGCGCTGGGCCGCCAGCAAGCGCTTGGCGGGCATCGGGGCCTTGTGGTCGACCGCGGCCGCAATGGGTTCCGGCATGAAGCTGAACGCGACGACGGCGCGCTCCAAGGGTTCCACTGCCAGCAGCGAGCGCACTTGCGTACTCTTGGTCCGCAGCTCCAGCCAGGCGTTCGGCAGTTCCCGGAACAGCGGCAGGAACGCGGCCGCGAAGCCGGTCACCGGTTCCAGCGCGAGGCTGTCGCAGTCGTAGCCGGAGAAGAAGTGCACGGGCTCCCCGCCGGCCTCATCGGCGATGCGCCGGATTTCCCCCTGGAAGTCCTCGTAGTTGACGAACAGCAGGTAATTCGCCGAACGGTACATGCCCTGCAGGAAGCAGTAACGGCAGTCGTACACGCAGTTCAGCATGTGCGAGAAATAGTAATTCCGCGCGGCGCCGATGCCGTAGCCGGGCGGCGCCGGCAGCACGAAATTGCGGTACTTCTCGGCCAGGATCAGCGCCGGCTTCTGCTTCTGCAGCCGAAAATTCTGCGCCTTCGGATTGAACACCTCGCCATAGCGCGCGCACGGCACGACCCGCGCCTCGGGGAAGCGGGCGGTGACTTCGTCGGTGCGGGGATGATCCCGGATCGCGGATTCGATGTAGAGCGTTTCGATCAGGGCTGGGACCGTAAGGGGCGGGTTGGTAGGGTGGCGACTTTACGAGCCGGAGACGTTTAGGCTGCATTGTCTGGCGGAGTCAGCCTGCATTCGCCGGGCGCTCGATTCTAACTCATCAATTTCGGCGGATATCCCCGTCGCATCACTGTCTAGCCGCGGAATGTTTGAGAGTGCCGGATTCCGGACGAATGGGGTCAGGTTGCATTGCTTCGTTGGGAACTGCGATCCGGGTCAGGCGCCAGGCTGAGCAAGAATGCGCAAAGGCCATCACAGTTCACGCAGTTGACACCATTATCGGGCTCAAGTTTTCGGCACTGTGTCCGACAAAGCCAGAACTGCAACCTTTGTTCAAAGGCTGTGGCGCAAGCAGTCCACTGTGAGCGCATTCCCTCAGGTCGTTGGTTCGGGCCGATTCTCGCCGGGGATCGGTTGTTAGATGTCGTCGGCCCATGACCCTGTGTTTGCGTTCGCAGCTTCCAGTCAAGTTGCAAAATCCGGAGATGGGCTATGGCTAAACGATTCGGTAGAGGCGCGAATGCGCTGCGCGTCGCGCGGTGGGTAGCGGCAATTCCACTCGTTGCGTTGTTGGGTTTCGGACGCCCGGGCTTGACGTGTTCACTCACGTTCACGAGCCCGGCGCGAGGCAGCACGGTGACTTCGCCTACCGTCGGGGTATCCGGCACCGGAACGGGCACTGCCAATGCCGGTGATCCCGGAACAGTTACCGCGACGATCAACGGTCAGGTGTTCTTCTCGCAAAGCGGTACCTTCACGACACTAATCAACTTCCTCGGGTCTGGAGCGGCATCCGTGTCGCTCAGGGCCGGGGCGAACGTACTCAATGTAAGCGGTTCGGCCGGAGCCTGCAGCGCCTCCGATTCCATGGTCGTGTATTACACTCCGCCCCCACCGCCCGAACAGAAGGCCGCGGGGGCACCCCAGATCTGTAACGGTACCAACCCGATCGATGGAGGTAACGGAAACAAGTTCCAGACGGAGCGTGACTATCTCGGGGCAGGACCCTTTCCGCTGCTCTTCGAACGGTACTACAACAGCCGCTTCGACATGCATCGAAGCCTCGGTCAACGCTGGCAGCACAGCTACGACCGCCGGATAACCGCTACCAGCGCAGTAGCCTACGTCATTCGATCCGATGGCAGGGCGCTTCGGTTTTCCGCGTCGGGGACTGCATGGATGGCCGATGCCGACGTTTCGGAACGTTTGTCGCGCCTGACTGATAGCGCTGGGAAGCCTAACGGGTGGGAGTTCGTCACCGCCGACGACACCGTCGAGTTGTATGACGGCAGCGGCCGGCTCATGTCGATCAGGCCCAGGGGCGGTCAGGTCCAGAACCTCACCTACGATAGTGCTGGCCGCCTCGTCAGCGTTGCGGAAGCGCCTTTCGGTCGGCGTCTCGCGTTCGGTTACGACGCGTCCAACCGGCTAATTAGTGTGATCGACCCAGCCGATACCATCACCCGGTTTACCTACGATCCGGCGGGGCGTTTGATCTCCGTGACCTACCCTGACCTTACGGACTCGGATGACTCGGACAATCCCAAGCGACAGTATCTCTACGAAGACGCGCGGTTCCCTCATGCCCTGACGGGGCTTATCGATGAAAACGGTGTCCGGTATGCGACTTGGGCCTACGATGCCAATGGCAGGGCGATCAGTTCGGAGCACGCGGGAGGGCTCGACAGGTTTCAACTGACTTACAACGCGGACGGTAGCTCAACCGTCACCGACCCTCTCGGCGCGGCACGTACCTTCAGTTATCAGAACCTGCTAGGCGTGCCCCGTGCGACGGGATTGAGCGAGCCGTGTGCCGCGGGCTGTGGAGCGCAGACAGCCAGCACGACTTACGATGCGAATGCCAATATCGTGAGTCGGACCGATTTCAACGGTGCGACGACCCATTACGTTTACGACTTGACGCGTAACCTCGAGCTCAGCCGAACCGAGGCGGTGGCCACGCCCGCCGAGCGTACCGTGACGACCGAGTGGCATCCCATATTTCGAATTCCGACGCGAGTCGCCGATGCCAAGCAGGTCGTGAGTTTCGCTTATGACCCGTCCGGCCGCCTCGTCACGCGCAAGGTCACAGTGGGTAAATCGAGCCGTTTCTGGCGCGCCAGCTACGGCCCCGACGGGCAAATCTCGCAAGTCAATGGCCCACGGACCGACGTACCGGATCTGACGACGTTCACATACTACGCAGGCGATGCGATCTGCCCGACGGGCCACCCGACCGGTTGCCGCGGGCAACTCCAAACCAGCCGGAACGCCAAGGGTCACCTGACGACCTTCAGCGACTACGACGCACACGGGCGTGTCGGCCGGGTGGTCGATGCCAATGAGTCGGTGACGACGTTCACCTACGATGCCAGGGGGCGGATTACGCGGACGAGCACCGATGGTAGCGTCACAGCGTATGCGTACGACAAGGCCGGTAACCTGCTTCGCGTCACGGGACCGAATGGCGCGTATCTCGCCTCGACATACGATGGCGCGCATCGCCTGACTGGCATTGCCGACCGCGCCGGTAACCGCATTCAATACACACTGGACGCAGCCGGTCATCGCGTGCAGGAAGACGTCTATGATGCTGCTGATCTGCGGGTACGCACTCAGCAGTGGGCGTATGACACGCTATCGCGTTTGTCGACGGCGGTGGACGGATCCGGTCAAGCCACGTCCTACAGCTACGATGCGAGCGGTAACCTGATCGGCGTTCTCGATCCGGCCAACCGGTCATGGTCCCAGGTCTACGACGCGCTGAATCGGATGACGGCTGTCACCGATGCTGCGGGAGGGGTGACACGCTACCAATACGACGCGCTTGATCGGTTGCTTAAAATTACCGACGCGGAGGGCCTGAACACAACCTACGCTTACAGCGGGTTCGGCGATCTGACGCAACAGGTCAGTCCCGATACCGGTAAGACCCGCTACACCTACGACTCAGCCGGCAATCGCGCGTCGCGTACGAACGCGGACGGTGTGATTGCAACTTACGTTTACGATGCGTTGAACCGCCTGGTCTCTATCGACTATCCAGGCACCGCGGCTGATGTCGCCTACGTTTGGGATTCCGGCGTCCGCCAGAAGGGATTTCTCAAGCAGGCACGGCGCGGCGACTATACGGCCAACCTGACTTGGACACGCCGTGGCAAGCTTGCAGCGGTGCAGCGCGCCAAGAATGGCGTTCCCATCGCCGACGGATTGGTCCGGTATACCTACGATAAAGCCGACCAACTCGTCTCGATCCGTTTCGGCGATACCCGAGAAGTGCAGTACACCTACACCTCGAACGGATCGGTCAGCCGCGTTCAGGTCATCGAACACACGACGCCTGGTGATCCAGCAGGCGATCGCGTCAGCACGCTAGCGAGCGCAATCGAGTACCTGCCGTTTGGCCCTGTCAAGAGCCTCACTTACGGTAACCGAGTGATGCTTTGGCGTGCTTTCGATCTGGACTACCGGCTGAAGCAGCAGACCATTGGGACAGTACAGAAGCTAGCCTATGCGTACGATGCCGCCGGCAATCTGTCGACGGTCACGAATAAGCTCGTACCGGGCGCGAGCCAGTCATTCGCTTACGATCCTCTTGACCGGCTCATTCAGGCCTCGGGCCCACTCGGTGTAGTCAGCTACACCTACGATGCGATCGGCAATCGCGTTGGCGAAATGTTTGGCGCCAAGTCCACGGCCTATGTCTATCCCCCTGCCAGCCATCAGCTGCTTTCGGCCAACAGCGATGCGATCCGGGAGTTCAGCTACAGCGCGGCAGGTAGCGTGCTCACGGGTGGAGATCTGTCGTTCACCTACGATCCGGATGGACGCTTGAGGGAAACCCGTCGTGCAGACCAGGTTCTGGCTGGTTATGTCTATGACGCGTTCGGACAACGGATCGAGAAGACAACTGGCGGCACTTCCCGGTCCTTTGAATACGACCTGGGTGGCCGATTGTTACGCGAGTCTGGTCGGGACTACGTCTATCTGAACGGCGAACTGCTGGCTCTGCTCGATGGGGACAACCCGCATTTCGTGCATGCGAATCACCTCGGCGCACCGGTTGCGGTTACGAACGGCGCCAAACAGGCAGTCTGGCGTGCGGAGTACGAGCCTTTCGGTAAGGCTGACTTGACGAATCCCGCGCTGATCCTAAACGTGCGTCTGCCCGGTCAGTATCTCGATTCCGAAACCGGGCTTCACTACAACTACTTCCGCGACTACGACCCGACGCTTGGTCGGTACATTCAGAGCGACCCGATTGGACTAGCGGGTGGGGTGAGTACGTACGCATATGCCGCCAGCAATCCGATCAATGCGATCGATCCCGATGGCAGGATACCGCTTGCGTTAATTCCAGCCGCGAACTATATGTTCGGTTTGTTTCTTGGGGGAGGCTCAAGCGCTGCTCTACAGTACGCGATCCTTGGTTCGGTAGATATAAATCAGACTATAGACGATGCCCTTTTGGGTGGAATTCTTGGGATCATAAATCCAGCGCTTAGTCTTTCTTCAGGCCTTAGGGCTGCTCGATGTAGTGCTCCGTCAGTTCCGCCTGCGGCGCGTGCGCTCACAAGTTACTATCCTCAAAACAACGGGTTCATTGGTCATGGTAGAGCGTTCACATTGCTTCCCGGCACAAAAGTAGATCGCTTTGGGTTTTCCGGCGGACGATTCTTATCGCCAGAGGGAACGCCGGCTACAATGAGATCCCTTCCTCCGCTCACCTTTGAAAGACCTTATGTGAAATTCGAGGTGCTTAAGCCTCTTGAAGTTCAGGCTGGTGAGGTCGCTCCCGCATTCGGAGAGTTAGGGTTTGGTACACAATTTGTAACGCAAGAGTCAATCCGGAAACTTATCGCTTCCGGCCACTTAATGGAGGTTCGTCCATGACCGTAGATTCCTTAATTCGCTTGCTCAAAGAGAAGGGGGCGCATCCAAACGCTGTAAGCGTTGGAATAGGTGTGCCACGAGCAGATGAAATGTACTGCTTGGTCAAGGACGGTAAACGTTGGGAAGTCTATTACGCGGAACGTGGCGAAAAGGTTGATCTGGAAGTGTTTGAAAGCGAGGATGACGCATGCACCCATCTTTACGATATTCTTAAGCTAGATTCATCTGTTTGGGTTTGAGGATGTCAATCTATCGCACTCCTAGTAATCCAGGGCACGCCTAATGTTGTGCGTTTGGGGTAAAAAGTGGGGTAATGGAGTAATTCAGCCGCAATAGGCGCCTTGAAGGCCGTAATGAATGGACTGTTCTGTTTCTGAAATGAATAAAGTTTTTCCCGCTGCCAATACACTTGAAGACACGGAATTGCTCGGCGAGGCTGCATTGCGCTACGCCGATACACTGAAGAAGCTAAAGGTAGATCTGGATGTCTGGGTGGTGGAGTATTTTGATGAGATTACGGGCGATAAGTGGGTAATGGATTGCCCGGAATCCGAAAGACAGGGAGGCGGTAACCCTCGCCTCAGAAAGATGGGGCGTGCTTAGTCGTTATGTACCTTGTCTAGGACCTAAATCACCATTATCGTTTGCTTCATCAGGACCGTGGCGCAGCAAGCGTCACGGTCTTGATTCCCTGAAGATAATGTTGTCCCCAATCTGAGTGGCGGTCCCTGCGACATTCGCTTATGCGAAGGAAGGAGACTCTAGTGCCAACTACGCAGTTAAACTGCGTGTAAAGCTTCAGAAGTCGGCGCGGCGTGATTCGGCTGTCGCGGTTGTCGGCAGCGAACAACGGATCAAGGCGCGCAACCAGTTCCAACAAGAAATGGGTCTGATCCGGCCACGGAACACCGCCGACTTCTGCTTCTGCAGCCGGAAGTTCTGCGCCTTGGGACTGAACTTCTCGCCATAGAGCGTGCACGGCACGACGCGCGTGTCGGAAAAAGAGTGACGATCTCGGACGACCGCGTGAGTGCGGGAGCCCCGTCTTCCACCTTTACCCCAACACCCACGCCACCGCTCTCAACACCCCCGCTTCCCGACCCCGCACTTCGGCATGACGCCGTTCCATCGACCATACTTGAAGGGCTTCGACAACTGACGTTTGAACCGTCTGGAGTATGTGTCATGAAAGTCTATCGACTCCTAGTTTATTGGTCGCTGTTGGTGGGTTGTCTGCTGGCCGCATCCGGTGCGAACGCACGGAACCCCGCACTCTCCTCGCACATTCGCGATCTCTCCTACACCTCGGCACTGGAGCCCGCGGGGACCTACTGGTCGGATGAATTCTCCAACCTGGCGGTGGCCTGGCAGAACGTGCATACGCTCTGGTACAGTCGCAAGGACAACTGGAGCGATCATCGCTTCGTGTATCGGCGCTCGACCAACCGCGGCGTCAGTTGGGCTACCCCGCTTGTCGTCGCCAGCGCGTCCGATTTTCCGGGCAGCTCGCTGATTCACAACGAATCAGACCGCTACCTCTGCGTGGCCGGAACCACCGTCCATGTGGTGATTCCGCGTTCTTTTCCCATCACGCAGCAACGCAGCTGGTATTACAACCTGGAGTACTACCGTTCCACCGACAGTGGTGCCACGTTCGAGCCCGCGCGAGTGCTCGCTTCGAGTGCCGATGCCTGGCATATCGATCAGTCGCGCGTCGCCTGCAACCCGCAACGCGTGGTGATCGCCTACCGGACGCGCGCGAACTGGTACGACAACTACCATATCAACGCGCTGGTCTCGGAGGACAAGGGCGCCACCTTCCGCAACACGGCAGTGGTGGGCTCGAACGATCGTAACGGCAGCCTCGAGGACTTGGTGCTGTCCGGGACCGAGGTCTACGTGCTTTACTACCACCTGCTTGAGGGCTATTACTACGGCAATTTCCAGGCGCGGATCGGGCTTGCGTCCTCGATCGACGACAGCCAGTCCTTCCGCAGTGTGTTCCTGACCACACCGGCGACGGATGGGCGTTATTACGCGCTGGGCACGAAGGACTTGTACAACTCGCCCGACCTCGCCGTGGAGGGGGCAAACGTCCATGTCATTTGGAATCAGCTCGATACGAACTATCAGGGTACGAAGACGCTGATGTACGCGCGGTCCACCGATAATGGGGCTTCCTTCGCCGCGCCCAAGGTCGTTTTCAAGGGCAACACCCTCTATCCGGGCCAGGAAACCATTGCCGCCAAGGGCAGCTATGTCTACATCCTGTTCCCGACGACGGACAACAAGATCCAGCTGCGGCGTTCTCTGACTTCCGGGTGGGGGTTCCAGGAGGCACAGGAGCTCAGCACCACGGGGGGCTGGTGGCCGGAAGTGGTCCTCGACCCGCGCGATGTCACGGGGGCTACGTTCTACGCCTTCTGGGATGCGCCGACGTATCGCCTGACGACCAACGCCGGCAAGACCTTCAGCCAGCCGCTTTGGTCCCATCCGATCTTCAGCTACAACCGTCTCCATCGCTCGCAAGCCATCGTCGACAGCGTGGGCACCTTGCATGCGACGACCAACGGGTTCTTTTACTCGAACGCGTTATGCAACGGCATCTGCGACTGGGATACCTTCTATCGCCGGATCCCGCCGGTGCCCGATCCCTCGGGTACGCAGATCGGCATGCGCCTGCTGACCGAAGGGGCCACTTTCGAAGATCGCGTTGATAATGTGCAACTGGCGTCGAAAACCCTGGGTTTCAAGACAGCCATGACGGCCGAACTGTGGGTCAAGGATCTGGGCGGCGGCATCGGTACCGGCTACAGCGACTACCGCACCCCGATGTTGTTCAAGCAGCGAACGCTGTCGACGGGATACGAACCGGCCTTCGGTTTGGCGACCCGCGACTACTACGGGCAACGGAAACTGGTCGCGGATCTGGAGACGACCTCGGGATTCTTCGCGCTCTCGGCAGACGGTGACAAGGGGCTGCTGACACCGAAGGTCTGGACGCACCTGGCCATGACCTACGACGCGGCGGTCGCGGCTGACAACTTCCGCTTGTACCGAAACGGTGTGCTGGTCGCGAAGGCGACCGTAGCGGGCGACATTGTCGCCGGATTCGGTAATCTCTTCGTCGGACGTTACGGTAACTGGCTGGTGGACGAAGTCCGGCTCTGGGACCGCGCCTTGACCGGCGCTCAGATCCGGGCCGGCAAGGACGGACCATTGACTGGCAAGGAAGTTGGCCTCAACGCCTATTACAACTTCAACAACACCATCAAGGACATCACCGGCAAGGGTAACGACGGCATCCTGATGTACAAGGAGGCTTTCACGGCCGGGAAGTTCTGAACGAGCGAGCCCCTCGCTCATGACAGCCCCCGCGGCACGGATTCGCCGCGGGGGTGCTCGCAAAGCCCCGGCGGTCTTCGCCGGGGCCGGTGCAGCGAGAGCCGTTGGCACCACGCCCGATTGTCCTCACGCAGCTCCGGTTCGCTTTCTTCCCGAACGCATGCGTTGACAAGATCCCTTCGCGGTCGCCTGCGCCTATAGCCGGCGCGCGCTGTTGCCGTGCCTCACGGCGCGGAAGGCCGCCCTCCCCAGATCACCGGCTCCCGTTCTATCTCGCGCAATAGCCATCCCAAGGCCTCGCGGCCGTTCCCGATCACGGGCGGTTCCGGTAACGGTCGGTTGTCGGTCAGTACGTGCCACCGCTGCAGCAATCGATCGAGCTGCAGCCGCTGCTGGGCCGTGAAGTGCAGTGCAGCCAGCCAGTCCGGTTGATCGGGCGTCGCCGCGGGGCGGAGCTGATCGGCAAGCCGGCGCAGGCACTGCTGCGTGTGGGTCACCGTCTCGATGATGCCGTCGACCCAGGCGCTCGCGCGCGCCGGGTCGATGTCGCAGATGGCGTGGTCGCGGTTGTCCGATACGGCCTTCAGGCAATGAATCAGTTCCAGCGTCGAGAAGCGGCTGGCGGCATCCAGGAAGGCAGCGGCCTCCATGTCGTACAGGCAATCGCCGGCGTATTCGGTTTCGGGCTGGGAGACGGTGCGAATCTCGGCGCTCGGACACGCGGCCTTGAAGGCAATTGCCGGGTACCAGCTCTTCCCGCGCTCGGCATCGGTGACCTTGTGTGCCAGCCAGGCGCTGCCGAGCGGATGGTGGGCGTGCCCGGCCAGGCCGACATTCAGCCAGATCGCGTTGGCCTGTTTGCCGAACAGCACGTGGGTGTAGGCTACCGCGGCGGCGGTCGCCAGTTTGCCGATGCCGGAGACGGTCAGGCTGATGCCGTCCTTTTCGAAGATCGCAAAGGCATCCTCGCCGTTGCGCCGCTTCAGTTGGTAGTGCGCAATCAGTGGCTTGGCTTCCGCCGGCAGCGCGACGACGAAATGCACGAAAGTCTCAGCGGTGGGTCGCATGGCGTTCACTGATCTCCTGATAGTACGTGGCCAGTTCATGCTTGCCGCGCTTGCGCGCACCGTTGGCGACCACGGCCGCCTTCGCGGCGCAGGTCGCGGCGGCGGCGGCGCGGTCTTCTTCGCTTAGGACGCCGCTCGCGAGGATCTTCTCCAGCGCGCGTATCCGGAAGCGGTCCATGCCCCAGTGGCGGCGCGAGAGCTGATCGTCGTGGCCGCCGTACTTGACGATCAGCGGTTCGTCGACGAACAGCACCGGGAACCGCGCGGCGATGCGCAGCCACAAATCGTAGTCCTCGCAGGCCGGCAGGGTTTCGTCGAACACGCCGACGGCGTCGAACACCTCGCGATGGATCAGGATCGACGACGGCGACATCGCACACAGCGGCACGCAGTGCCGGAAGATCCAGCCGCCGCGCTTCGCGTGCTTGTTCATCGCGTTGACCCGGACGCCATGGCGTATCCAGATTTCATCCGTATGGCAGATTCGCAGCTCCGGCTCGGCGGCGAGCCGCGCCCATTGCCGCTCGATCTTCCGCGGCAACCACTCGTCGTCAGAGTCGAGCAGCGCGATCCAGGTTCCCCGTGCGGCGGCGATGCCCCGGTTGCGGGCGGCGCTCACCCCCGCCTGTGCCTGTTGCAGATAGCGGACGGCCGGAAATGTGCGTTCGATTAGCTCGCGGGTGCCATCGGTCGAGCCATCGTCGACGACGATCACTTCCAGCACCGGCGCGGTTTGCGCGTATACCGAATGCAGGGCGCGCTCCAGCAGTGCGGCCCGGTTGTGCGTGGGGATGATGACAGAGACGGGGTGAGGCATGGGCGCGCACGGACGGTCGACGCAGGGGCGCCTGTTGGGTCTTGGTCAGTATCGCACGGGACGGCCGGGCCAACGGTCCGCCGGTTTCTCCGCTGTGCCGGTGCCGTCGCATCGGTCGTCAGGCGCGCCAGCCTGTCCGAAGCGCCACCGCAACCGGGGCGATGACGCTTCGGATGGCTGGAACGCCGGGGTTACCGGGCTGCCGCTTCGGTCAGTGCGTTGCGCACGATGCGCTGGATCTTCGGATCGACGATCAGGCTGCCACCGAAGGTGAGCGACCCGACCGAGAATACAAAGCCGCCGCCGGCGTGGTTGTAGAACGTCATGTCGGCGCCCTTCCAGACACCCGCCTCCAGCCAGTTCTGGCCGGTTGCGAGTGTGACGAGGCCGGCCGGCAGGGTCGATGCCGGTACGCTGACCGGTTCCATGCCGCACGCGGTGGGGATGCCCACGGCCCCCGCGCCCCCGCGCGAATCCACTTCCCAGGCGGCCGCTTTGCCGTTGCCGTAGCCAGTATTCAGGCCGTAATCGCCGAAGGTCTGGCCGTTGGCGAGGCCGGTTCCCTGCAGCAGGAAATGGGCGGCGGCCTTGACGCGGTACGGACCGCCCTCGATGCCGCAGGCCGAGGTCGCGACCCCCAGCACCGAGCGCTCGTGTAGCGGGGGCACGAGTGCGCGGAACATGGCCGGGGAACGGGGCCCGTCCTCCACGCCCAGGCGGAAACTCATGCCGGTCCGGTCGGGATAGTACTCCCCGGCCTCGAACAGGCCGTTCCCGCCCAGGTAAAGCAGCGAGCCGCCGCCCGCCAGGAAGCCGTCGAGCTGACCGCGCATCTGCGTCGACCAGTACTCGGGGTGGGTATCGGCGATCAGCGTGTGGTATCCGGCCGGCAGGCCGTCGTGGAAGTCGATGTCGGTGTAGACATCCGGTTGAAAGCCCGCGTCCTCCAGCCAGCCGAGTATCCATAGCTCGCCGGGCGTCAGGTGCAGATCGCCGGCCACCGGGGAGGCGCCGGGATTCGGGCGCAGGAAGCTGACGTTGGCCGCGCCCGAATACTTCGAACGCCCACCCCAGCCGTTATAGGCCAGCCAGGTATTCACGTTGGCCAGCACCGCGATCTGCGACCGGCGGTCGGGCGCCGGCTTCACGACGAAGGTGATGTGGGACTGATCGCCGTCGGGATCGGTCAGCCGTGCCGAGTAGATGCCGGAGCGGGCGGAGGCGGGAATCGTCCAGCTGAAGCTGGTGGGCCAGCCGGCGCCGTTGCGCCAGGGTTCCGCTGCCGTGGTCCGTTCAAGGGGTGTGAACGATGCGGTGCCCATCGCGATGCTCGTCAGACCGCTTGCCGTCGCCTTGTGCCGGAGCAGGCTCGCCTGATTGCTCCCCTTGCCGGAAATGTGGAACTGGATTGTCTCGCCGGGCGCGGCGGACAGCGGCCACGCGTAGCCTTCGATCTCCAGTGTGCCCCGGTTGGCGGCGACCCGGACTTCGCCGTTGCCCGGTTGATAACCGACCAAGTCGAGGTTGCGGGTCAGCGACGAGGATGCCGTGTTGGAAAAGCGCCCGGGCAGTAACTGCCAGCCAGCGCTTGGCGCCACCGAGCCCCACTGCGCGAACGAGAACGCGCTGCCGGTGTTGGCGCCGACCCACACCGTCCCATTGCTCGGATGGTAGCCGGACAGATCGACCCGCGCGTCGCCGGAGAACTCGCCCGGCTGGAAGCTCCACCCGGCAGCGGGCGTTACCGCCGCCCATTGGCCGAAGGAGAAGCCCGTACCGACATTGGTGCCGACCCAGACCGTGCCGCTAACCGGCTCGTAGCCGGCAAGGTCGAGCTTGGCATCGCCCGCGAAGTTGGCCGTCACGAAAGTCCAGTTGGCGGCGGGTGCGACCGTGGCCCATTTCTCGAAGGTGAACGCGGCGCCGGTATTCAGTCCCACCCAGAGCGTGCCGTTGCCGGGAAAGTAACCCACGACATCGGTCTTCCCGTCACCGTTGAAGTCGCCGGGGAGGAACTTCCACCCGCTGGCGGGAGCGAGGCTGGCCCACTGCGTGAAGTTCAGTGCCGTTCCGGTGCGGGTGCCGACCCAGACCGTGCCATTGCTCGGCTGATAGCCGAATACATCGCGTTTGGCGTCGCCGGCAAAGCTGCCGGCCAGCAGTTGCCAGCCGCCTGAGGGCGCCAGTGTCGCCGCATCGACGAAGGCGAACCGGGTACCGGTGTTGCGGCCTATCGACAACACGCCGCTGCTCGACTGGTAGGCCAGCGCGTCGAGCTTGGCGTCGCCCGTGAAGTCGCCGGTAAGGAATGACCAGCCTGTAGTGGGCGCCAGCGTGGCCCAGGTGCTGTAGGCGAAGTGGGTTCCGGTATTGGCGAACATCCACACCGTGCCATTGCTGGGGTGATAGCCGAGGAGATCGGTGCGGTTGTCCCCGGAGAATTCGCCCGTAAGGAAGCTCCAGCCGGACGCGGGTCCCACGGTCGCCCAGGGTTCCGTTGCAAACTGGCGAGCGTCAGCGGTCGCGAAGGAGACGGCCCAGATGATTGCCACTGCAATCCGGCCGTTGGTGCGGTTGGGTGCGCGGTTCCCTGTTCTGTCGGTACACGGACGGGTTGACCGAACGTGCCCTGCGAAGCGTCGTGTCGTCTCTTTCATCGTCTACCCCCTCGTTCGATACGGCTGAGAAAAGCAACGAGCGCCAGTTGCCGGCGGGAGTCAAGCGGTCGAGACAGCGGATGTGATGGTGCCGTTCCCCGCCGTGGCGGGCTCAGTGTGGCAGCGCCGATTTCTCGCTGCCATGACAAATTACCCTCGAATTCAGCAAATGCAGGGCGCTTTGGTGTGAGTCAGGCGCTGCTGTGCGCGACTCTCGGCGGACGCGGCGCCGATTGTCCACGCGGTCCGTATCGCATAAAGTAGCCCGATAGCCTTGAACAGGGACTGAAGTAAATGAGCATGCCCGTCTTTGATGTCCGCCGCCCGCAAACCTCGAAAATGGTCGCTGAACTGTTGCAGGAGCGCGAGCAGGTGTGGGCGATTTTCCATGAGCTCAGCGGAATGGCGCGTGCTGCGGCCGACGTCGGTCTCCCCGCCAAGGTGCTGGAATTCTGCCAGGTCCTGATCGATTACATCTCGCTCGGCCATTTCGGCGTGTACCGCCGCATCATCGATGGTACGGAGCGACGCCGTCTCGCGGTCGAGACCGCGCAACGCGTGTATCCGCGGATCGAAGAAGCGACCGACATCGCGCTCGCCTTCAACGACAAGTACGAAGCGCTCGATCGAGCTTCGCTGGCCGCCGAGCTGGAGCCCGATCTGGTTCGCCTCGGCGACGCCTTGGTGACCCGCTCCGAACTGGAAGACCAGATGGTCGAAGCGTTGATGAATTGAGGCGGGTGCCGACGCCGCGCATCGATCGCCAACGGCTAAGGCGGGTGCCGGTCGCGCCTTCGGCGGAAGCTCTCCGAAAACCAGCTCACGGGGTGCAATGAAATACTGTTCGGCTTGCGGCGCTCCGGTTCGCGTCGGCGTTCCCGCGGGTGACGACCGCCCGCGTTTCATCTGCGACGCCTGCGTCACCGTCCACTATCAGAACCCCAAACTGATCGCGGGCTGCATCCCGGTCTGGGAAGACCGCATCCTGCTGTGCAAGCGCGCGATCGAGCCGCGCAAAGGCTACTGGACGCTGCCGGCGGGCTTCATGGAACTGGGCGAGACGATAGCCCAGGCCGCGGAGCGCGAAGCCCACGAGGAAGCCAACCTCAAGGTTGCGATCGGCGAGATCTACACGCTGTTCAATCTGCCTCACATCTCCCAGGTCTACGTCTTCTTTCGCGCCCAGATGCTGTCGCCCGAGTTCTGGGCCGGCGCCGAAAGCCTGGAGACCCGATTGTTCCGCGAGGACGAGATCCCCTGGGACGACCTGTCCTTCGAAACGGTGCATCGCACCCTGCAGTTCTTTGTCGCGGATCGCCAACGGGGCGAGTATGTCTTTCGGGTGCAGGATATCGCCCGCGATCCGCGGCGCATGCGGGAGCAGTAGGAGGGGTGCCCCGAGCGTAACCATTCACCCCCTTTGCGGGAGAGCGGGCCGGGAGGGCGAGACCGTCTGCGGGAGGGAACCCGCAGTCGAGCCTCCAGGGACGGATTCACGGCGTGTCTCGGCCTCCCGCCCGCTCCCGCGAGGCAGGCGTGCGGAGTCCGATCATTCAGGAAAGAACCCCGATCATGCGTTACCCAATGGCGGATTCGGATGATGGCCGAGTTCCGATCGAGCCGTGCCAGGGGCGCTGCGACGCACAAGGACTCGAGGAACCGGAGAATCCGCATGCGGTGTTGTTGCCGCAACGTGCGATGCGACGGGCGCCGTTATCGGATCCAATGGTCGATGTCATGGGCGCAGGCCTAACGAACCCGTGTAAGTCCCTCACACTAACCGGGCGACCAGGGCCGAATAGCGCAACCCGACGGCTTTTCACACCAAGGAGAAACCCAGTGAAACGTCTATTTGCCCGAGGTCATTTTCGATTCGGACCGGCACTCCGGCTAATGTCTTTCGCCTTTGCGGCGGCCGGCATGTGGAGCCTCCCCCAATCAGCGCGGGCCATCGGGGACACGACTATGGTCAGTGTCAACTCCAAGGGAGAGCAGGGAAAAAAGACATCGAGCGAACAGGACATTTCCGCGGATGGTCGCTTTGTTGCCTTCACCTCGACCTCCAAGAATCTGGTGGCCGGGGACGCCAATGGTGACTTCGCCGACGTGTTCGTCCACGATCGCCACAACGGAGTCACCCGGCGCGTCAGCGTGGATTCCCATGGAGTGCAAAGCCTTGGGGAGTCCCACCATCCTTCCATCTCTAGCAACGGACGCCACGTGGCCTTCGTAAGTTACGGCTTCTCGTCGCCTTTCGCTGGCCTCGAAGTATCAGTGCATGACTGGATGACAGGGATGACCGAGAGGGTCGACCTGGACTCTGCAGGTAACCTGCCGGACCGCTGCACCGTGTATTGCTGGGTTGAACCGGCTCTTTCAGGAAATGGCCGTTTCGTGGCTTTCCCCTCAAACGCCACCAATCTCGTCGCTGGCGACACAAACGGCGCATGGGACATCTTCGTGCGTGATCGCAAGACACGCCAAACAACCCGAATCAGCGTCGACTCCGCCGGCAAGCAAGGAAATCAGCCTCCATCCTACTACCCTCCGGCCAGACCGGCGCTCTCGGCTGACGGGCGTTTCGTGGCTTTCGTTTCAGACGCCACCAATCTCGTCGCTGGCGATACGAACGGAACCTGGGATGTCTTCGTCCATGATCGCAAGACGCATCAGACAATCCGCGTCAGTGTCGACTCGGTGGGCCGTCAAGGAAACGATGACTCGGCAGGTGGATTGGCAATCTCATTGGATGGACGCTACGTGGCCTTTACCTCCTACGGCAGCAATCTGGTCCCCGGTGACACAAACGGCCAGCCCGATGTCTTTGTGCACGACCGGCAGACACACGAGACCACACGCGTGAGCGTCGATTCCATGGGCCGAGAAGCCGACAGAGCGTCGGGCATACTCGGCAGTAGTCTGTCCGCCGACGGCCGTTTCGTAGGGTTCAGTTCGAATGCCAACAATCTCGTAGTCAACACTCCCCCATCGGTATACGGCACTCAGCGCACGTACATTCACGATCGGCTGACCCACGAAACCTCGCTGGTTTCCGTCGACGCGAGCGGCAATCCAGCCAACGAATTCTCGCAAACACCAGAATTGTCGGCCAATGGTCGTTTCGCTGCCTTCAGTTCAGGGGCGACCAACCTGGTAAGCGTGCCTGACGCGAACGGGTTCGGGGATGTCTTCGTCCGCGACCGATTGTTGGATCGTACCGCGACCGCCGATATCGCCGTTTCGCAGACGATGAGTCCATCCCCCCCAATCCCCGATAGTGCGATGACGTATACGATGGCCGTGACCAACCATGGCCCCGATCCGGCGTCCGAGGTCACGCTGGTCGACGGTATGCAGCGCGGCACGGCCGTCCCGAGCCAGGGCACTTGCAGTGCCGGTACGCCGAAGGTCTGTTATCTCGGCTCCCTGGCCCCCGGTGCCAGCGCCACGGTAACGCTGACCGTCCCACCCGGCGCCGTCGGCACAGCGGGTCGCGTGGTCAACTCCGTCCGCGTCGACGCTGGCCCCATCGATCCCGCGCCGTCAAACAACAAAAACACCCACGTTACGATCGTCCCGTGACACGCACGGCCGCCCGGGGGCGAGTCAGATCCGTCCCCCGCGGATGGCGGCGGGTGACCGTGAGCCTGACGTAGCCGGTGGCCCTCCGGCGCCGCCCTGAAACAGCGAAAAGGGTTCGATCAGAAGGTGCGCCCAAAGGCGAACCACGCCATTAACCCGCTCCTATCGCCCTCGCCGTAAGGCGCATCCCTCAGCCAGAAATTGGCCCGGCAACTCGGTGCTCGTGCCGCAGACTATAGAGCGCTTCAGGCCTGGCCAAATGACCATCGGACGCGGATGTCTCGCGCCTGACCCTCGGGCATGAGGCCAACCCGGGTAAAGGGCCTCGGCGAGGCGCCAACCCCCCGCTGAACTCGGAAGAACCCTCCTGCTCTAAGCGGTGGGCGCTGTGCGGAAGAGCGAGCGTCGGGTCAACCGCGGAGTCGGACATCCGTTCGCGGAATGCCCGTCACTCGCGGCACTCGACTGAACGAGTTGGCATGGGGTGCATCCTCGGTGCTTTGCCGAGCCCTGGACCCGTGATCATCGTGCTCGTCTCACGCAGGCGCCCGAAACAAGACCAAACCATCATTAGTTTCTGGAGACAGCGATGAAGCGAAGCAGTCTGTTTGCAGCACCGTATGCGTTGGTAGCAGCCATCAGCGGCTGGGTCGGGCCTTTGTCGGTTCCCGCCGCCCTGGCGGGTGATCACGAAACCCAATGTTTCAATGAGATTCAGGGCAAGATCGCCTGGGACGGCGACAAGCGCATGAACTGGGATCCGGATAACGTCAAGCAGCTGTGCAGGGGAACGAACATGCCCGCGGAACCCGGGAAGTGCTTCCTCGCCGTCAGCTCCGGCCACGCCAAGGGACAGGTCAGCTGGGGGCCGGGAACCCAATGGGAATGGCGGAACATCATCAATCTCTGTGCGGGTACCAACGACGGCATGAAGACCGTCGGGTGCTTCAACAATGGCGTCAAGACAGGCGCGGATTGGCGTGACGTCATCTTGACGTGCCAACGCAATTCCTGAAGCGCGCCTCGTGCGATGAGGCTCTGATAACCGTGCTTGCCTGAAGCGCGCCATGCCGCGATGCGCGGCGTGGCGCCGTGCGGGCATGAAGAGCCGAGCGCGAAGGATCAGGCCGGCATAACGCCGGACACCTCCCCCCGAATCCCTCGACCGCTGCAGTCGATCCACCCGGGACGCGATCGCCCGCCTGCAGTGATGGGCATCCCTTCTCAACTCGCGCGGATTACGACGATGCGCCCGTCGACCCGCCGCGTTACGCGGTGGACGGCAACGCGTCGATCAGCTGCCGCAAGGCGTTGAAGTCGACGGGCTTGGTCAGGTGGTGGGAAAAACCCGCTGCCTGGGACCGTTGCCGGTCGCTGTCCTGGCCCCAGCCGGTCAGGGCCGTGATGACGATGTCGCGGCCCCAGGCGTGCTCCCGGATGCGTCGGCAGGCGTCGTAGCCATTCAGTTTGGGCATGCCGATATCCATCAGGATGAATTCCGGCCGATGAACCTCGGCAGCGGCGACCGCTTCCAGACCGTCCCGTGCGATGTGCACCTCGTGGCCGAGTGCGCGCAACAACGCCGCCAGACTGTTGCCCGCGTCCTGGTTGTCATCGGCGACCAGCACGCGCCGCGGCCGCGATGGCGCCGGCGCGGCTGCCGACACAGCGGATTCTGGTTCGCTCGGCGCCGCCGCCGCGGGCAGCCACACGACGAATTCGCTGCCCTGGCCAGCGCCCGCGCTGTAGGCCTGGATCCAGCCGTGATGCAGTGCCACCAGTTCCCGCGCCAGACTGAGCCCGATCCCAAGCCCCCCCTGGGCCTTCTCCAGTGACTGGTCGCCCTGCGAGAACATCTCGAACACCTGCGACAGCAGCGCGGGCGGGATCCCGATGCCATCGTCCCTGACCCGTATCGTCACGCCCTCGTCGCCGTGTTCCACCGTCAGCGTGATGTGTCCGCCGGGTTCGGTGTACTTGGCGGCGTTGTTCAGCAGATTCGACACCACCTGTGCGAGTCGCACCTGATCGCCCGCCACATACACGGCAGCCGACGGCAGCCGCAAATCGAGCTGATGTCGGTAGGTTTCCAGCAACGGTCGACAGCTTTCCAGCGCGCGCTCCACGATGTCGCCGACCGCGACCAGCTGCCAGTCCAGGCTGATCTTGCCGCGCGTGATGCGTGAGATATCCAGCAGTTCATCGACCAGCTTCGTCAGGTGTTCGACCTGACGTTCGATCAGCTGGCAGCACCAGGCGCGTGTCGGGTCGTCGATGCCCGCCGTCTGCAGGATTTGCACGGCATTGCCGATCGGTGCCATCGGGTTGCGGAGTTCGTGTGCGAGGGTCGCGATGAATTCGTCCTTGCGGCGGTCCGCATCCTGCAGCGCGGCTTCGGCCAGCTTGCGGTCGGTGATGTCCTGCACCGTGCCGAAGGCGCTGATCAACCGACCTTGTGCGTCGAATCCCAGTTCCGCTTTCTCGCTGACCCATTTGACCTGCCCGTCGACGACGATGCGGTGCTCGATCGCGTAGGGTTCGCCGCGCAGCGCCGCTTGCCACATCCGGTCCACGTAGTCCCGGTCGTCGGGATGGACGGCAGACAGAAAGTCGTCGTAGTGCATCTGCGCGTCCTCGGGTGTGCCGAAGATCCGGTGCGCTTCTGCCGACCAGGTCAGCGACGCGCTGCGCGGGTCGAGGCGCCAACTGCCGATCTTGCCCAGGGCCTGCGCGCGGCTCAGGTCTTCCTGGCTGTGCCGGAGTGCCTCGTCTGCTCGCAGGTGCGACCGCATGTCGCGGCAGATCGTCGATATCAGCTCGAGCTGGCCGGTGTCCCGGTCCTTGTGGGCAAGAATCATCTGCGATACCGGAATCTCGGTGCCGTCGCGCGCCAGCAGGGCGGTATCATCCAGCCAGTGATCGACGGAGAAAGTCGCCGGGACACCTTCCTCCACGATGCGGCGATAGGCCCAGGGCGGGTAGTAGTCCTCGATGCGGCTGTCGGCGAGCGATTCGCCGGCAGCGATCCCGAGCAGCGCGCGGCCCGCCCGATTCATGTATTCGATTTGGCCGTCAGGCGTGGCGGTGGCGATCAGGTCGCTGGTGGCCTCGATGATCCCGGCGAGTTTGCGGTTCAAGTCCTCGGCTTGCTTGCGCTGCCCGATATCGATCAGTGTCGCCAGTGCGCCGGCATAGCAGCCGTCGTCGGCACGGATCGGGGCGGTCGACATCAGCGCCAACAACGCCGAGCCGTCCTTGCGCCGAAACCGGAACTCATGCTGCTCGACGATGCCGTCGGCCCTGCGTCGCAGGTTTCCGCGGGCCACACGCTGCCAGGTCTCGTCCATGAAGTCGAACAATGACCGGCCGGCCATCTCGTCGGGCGTATAGCCGAGCATCTCGGCTGCCTTCCGGTTGGCAAACGAGGTTCGCGCCTCGGCATCGATCATCCAGATGCCTTCCTGCACCGATTCCACGATGGTCCGGTAGCGTTGTTCGCTGTCGGCCAGTGCCTTCGCGGTCGCCTCCAGTTCGGCGGTGCGGTGCGCGACGCGCTCCTCCAGTTCGATGTTGAGCAACCGCACCTCGGCCTCGGCCAGCTTGCGGCGGGTGATGTCCTGTGCGAGACCGACATAACGCGTCACGACGCCCGAGTCATCAGCTACCGGAAAGCCCCGGTCCCAGATCCAGCGGAGCGAGCCGTCCTCCCGCAGGATACGGTATACCTGGTCGAGCGGTTCCCCTACGAGATGCGTCGCCAGGGCAGCCGAGAGTGCCGGGAGATCCTCGGGATGCACCGCGTTGAGAAATGACCGCGGATTGGCGTACAGCTCGGCGACCGGCCGGCCCCATATCCGCTCGTAGGCCGGGCTGACGAAAAATATACGTTCGAGGGCCGCATCGGCGATGTAGAAAACCTCGGTGATGGTGTCGGTGACCAGGCGCAGGCGCTCCTCCTGCTCCGCGAGACGGGATTCGAGATGCATCGTCGCGGAAATGTCCTGCACGGTGCCAGTCGAGCGCAGCGGCCGGCCGCTGTCGTCGTGGTCCGTCGCCCGGCCGCTGCAGCCTACCCAAAGCCATTGCCCGTCTTGCCGCCGCAACCTGAGCCGCAAGTCGCGCCAGGCACCGGCGCCGGCCAAGGCTTCAGCGAGCCGGCGCGAGTCGTCCGGATGTACCTCGACGGGCGTTTCGGCGTCGCTGTCGAGTATCTCCCGGACCTTGGTGCTCCAGCTCAAGTGCCCGATCACATGGTCATATGCCCACAGGCCGATGTCGCCGGCAGCGAGAACGGCGCGCAGCAACGCTTCATCGGACCCCGACAGCGCGGGTTCGTCCTTGTTCGGGCGTGAAGAGGTGAGCGTCATCATCCGTGCGGGAGTCGTGGCGGGGGGGGCGTTGCGGGTAGCTTAGCGGACAAGGCCGTATCAACCCAAATAAATGAGGCGGCTCGTGCGCGCAGCGCACGAGATGACCATGACTCCTCCAACGGGGCGATTCGTGCGCCCAGCGCACGCCACAGCTACAACCCCGCTATTCCGTGCGCCGCGCGCAGGAAATCGCGTTTTCCTCTGACTCCTGCATATTTCCTCCACGATTCCTCTTTAGCCTTTGCACCAAGCCTCGGGGACTTCGATCCTCTCGGCGTTTCGCACGGATCGGGCGGATTGAACGTCCGGTTCCATGTTGTGCAGACCATTTGTTGGAGATCATGATGGACTCTCGTAAAGTATTGGTCCTCTTGGTGCTGGGCCTGGCCTCGGCAGCGTCGAATGCGGTTGTGGCCCGAGGCGGCTTCGGTCCGGGGCATCCGCCCCACGACCCGTTCCTGGGTTTGCCGCCCGATCCGGCTCTCGTCGACACCGATGGGGACGGCAAGATCTCGAAGGCGGAGATCGAGGCTGCTCGCGGCACCGAATTCAAGGCGGCGGACACCGATGGAGATGACAGTCTGACGCTGGCCGAGTTGAAGAGCTGGATGGCGCGGCGCGTCGAGGATCGGTTCAAGGCGCTCGACACCGATGGCAATGGGCTGGTCAGTCCCGCCGAACTGACCAGCGGCAAATCCGGCCGCCGCGCGACGATGCTGTCGAACCTGCTGAAGCAGGGGGATCTCGATGGCGGTGGTTCGCTATCACTCGAAGAGTTCAGGCTCCTGGCGTCGTCGGCCAGCAAGGCCGGTTTGTTCTTCGCGGGGATGGACGCGAACGGTGACGGCAAGGTGTCCAAGGCCGAGTATCTGGCGCCGCCGCCGCACCGTGCCGGCCATCCGCGGAAAGCACGGCCGGCGACCGAGACGGACAATGAGGCGGACGACGCCTGACCGCCGGTTTCGGTGGTGATGCTCTCGGTGCATCCGTGATGAGCGACCGCGCTTTCAGGCCGGCCGGCCGGGAGCGCGGCCCCGTTCGCCAGGTCTATCGGAATGACCTCGATGAAACTCCGTATCTTTACCAGGCTGTTCATTGCGATGCTGCTCGGTGTCACCGTGCCGCTCGCGGTGATGATGGCCTCCGTGCATTGGACCTTCCGCCAGGGTTTCGAGGACTATCTCCACCGGGTCGAACTGCAGCGGCTGGAACAGCTGACCGGCTTTCTCGCCGATCAGTACCGCACGGCCGGAAACTGGAAATTTCTGAAACACGATCATCACCGCTGGTTCGACCTGCTGCGGCGTGGATTGCATGATCGCTCGTCGCGTTCCGAGTCGGATCCTGTGCCGGAACCTCAGCGCCCACCTCCCGATGCCGCGTTTGCCGACGCCCCGCCACTTCATCCGGGGCCGCCGGACGATCCCGACGCAAGGCCTCCGCGTCGACCGCGTCATGGGCCGCCACCACCGCCCGACCCGCTGTTGCTCGGGCTGCGACTGAGGCTGCTCGATGCGGATCGGCATCCGGTCACCCGTCCCTCGCGACCACGCCCGAACGGACCGCCGCCAGGTCCTGAGAGCCTGCTGCCGATCAACGTCGACGGCGCCACGGTCGGCTGGCTCGCGGTTCGGCGCAACTCACTGCTGACCGACCGGATGGCGCTGGCTTTCGTCGAAAGCCAGTCGCGTTCCAATGCCTTGATCCTGCTGTTCGCGCTGCTGCTGGCGATGCTGGTCGCGTGGATTCTGGCGCGGCAGTTGATTCGCCCCGTGCGCGGGATCGCGACGGGGGTGCGCCGGCTCGCCTCCGGCGACTACACGGTGGCGGTGCCGGCCGGCAGTGACGAACTGGGAGATCTCGCGCGCGATTTCAATCTGTTGGGACGGACGCTGCAGCGGAACGAGGAAGCGCGGCGCGACTGGATAGCCGACATATCTCACGAGCTGCGGACGCCGCTCACGGTGCTGCGCGGCGAGATCGAAGCGATGCAGGACGGCGTGCGTCCCGTCTCGGTCGAAGGGGTCGCATCCCTGCACGCGGAGGTATTGTCGCTGGGCAAGCTGGTGGACGATTTGTACGAACTTTCGCTGTCGGACCTCGGCGCCCTGGACTACCGGCGCGAACCCGTTTCGCTGGCCGAGATCGTCGTCTCGGCCGTCGAGACGCACCGCCACCGCTTCGAGGACAAGGGGGTGGCGCTGACTTTGGGACCGATGCGGCCGGCCGTCGTTTACGGTGACCGACGCCGCCTTGCGCAGCTGCTCGGCAACCTCCTGGAGAACAGCGTGCGATACACCGATCCGGGCGGGCGCTGCGAGGTTTGCCTGGAGGCCACGGCCGCCACTTCGGTCATCACCATCGATGATTCAGCCCCCGGAGTCCCGGCAGAGTTGCACGAACGGCTGTTCGAGCGGCTCTACCGCGTGGCGGGTGCGCGGACCCGCGAGCACGGCGGAGCGGGCCTCGGCCTCGCGATCTGCCGTAATATTGTCGAAGCCCACGGTGGGCGTATTGCCGCGCTCGGATCGCCGCTGGGTGGCCTGCGCATCAGGGTGGAGTTGCCATGTGAACGCGACTGACAAAACGACGTCCCCGAAGAATCCCGGGGCGCCTTCCCGGACGATCCTCGTCGTCGAGGACGAGCCCAAGCTTGCTCAGGTCCTGGTGGACTATCTGAGCGCCGCCCACTACCGCACGCACTGGTTGTCCGGCGGCATGCCGGTCGCCGCCTGGGTGCGGCGCAACAAACCCGACCTGATCCTGCTGGACATCATGCTGCCGGGGCGGGACGGTGTCAGCTTGTGCCGGGAGATCCGCAGCTTTTCGGACGTTCCCATAATCATGGTGACGGCGCGGGTCGAGGAAGTCGACCGCGTGCTGGGTCTGGATGCGGGAGCCGATGACTACATCTGCAAGCCGTTCAGTCCGCGCGAGGTCATCGCCCGGGTCGGGGCAGTCTTCCGGCGGATCGACCGCCTCAAGCAAGACCGAATGCCGGACCATGGCTTCCAGATCGATGACGACCGCCTCGAAATCCGGTTCGATGGCCAGTTGATCGACCTCACGTGGACCGAATTCCGTCTGTTGGGTTACATGCTCTCGAAGCCGGGCCGCGTTTTCTCGCGAGAACGCCTGCTGGAATGCCTGCATGGCGACAGCCGGTCCTTGACCGACCGGACCGTGGACAGTCATATCAAGAACATTCGTCGCAAGCTCGAACAGATCGCGCCCGGGAGGGAACTGATCGTGTCGGTTTATGGCGCGGGCTACAAGGTAGAAACATGACTCCTCGTTCCGTCAAGACGTGTTCCGCGAATCCGATCGCCCAGCCAGGCAGGGCCTGGTTGAGGCCAGTCGTGGTTAGCCTCGGCGTCCTGGGTGTTGCCGGGTGTGTACTGGGTCCGGATCCGGCCGGCTTTGACGAAGAGGTCGAGAGCTTCACGGCCCAAGGTGGCTATCGTCCGGAGCGAACCCTCGCCACCACCACGCTGCGCGAGGTTTGGCAGCATGATCGGACGGAACTCGACATCGTTTATACCGCTCCGGACGAAGCCGGGCGGTTCCCGTTGGTGCTGTACTTCCCCGGGCTCGGAGAGGATGCCGCGGCCGGCGCATCCTGGCGGCTTGCCTGGGCGGCTGCCGGCTATGCGGTGCTGTCCGCACAACCCGCGTCGCTGGTGCATGCGATCGGCAGCGCGGAGCCGCTCAATGCCGGTGACCTGCGCGCGCTCGCCCGCCGGCAATTCGCCTCCTCGGCGCTGCGGCGACGCGTGGAACATGCCGTCTGGGCTATGGATGAGTTGCAGCGCCGTTCCCGAACGGAGCTGCCTTACGCGCGCGCCGATACAGCCCATCTGGCCGTGGCCGGGTTCGATCTGGGCGCGCAGACCGCCGCCGCGCTGTCCGGCGAGGGGGTCGATGAGGCCGTCGCCGCGGCAATGACGCCGCAGGCCGCAATCCTGCTAAGCCCCTACGTGAGCCTGGCCAGCGGGCAGCCGGGGGCCGGTTTCGCGAGTGTCAGGCTGCCTTTGCTCGCCGTGACCGCGACCGAGGACGACGATCCCTATGGCCTTGCCTTCGCCTCGCTGCGTCAGGCCGCCTGGAATGCCTTGCCGGGTGGTGAGCAGTTCGGACTCGTGTTGCAAGGCGGAAGCCATCTGTTGCTGTCGGGTGCGGACGCCGACCAGTACCTGGAGCGACGCTCCCGCGCCCGGGAGACCGCCATGGGGGCCGGCGAGCCCCCCGGTATGTCGGGTGGTCAGGGCGCCATGCCCGTGCCGTCTTCGGGATACGGCGGCGGGGGGCCGGGTATGGGCACGGACTTCGGCCTGCCCCGCCGCAATCCCAAGGCGGACGCGCGGCAGGTCGCCGCCGTCCGCAGTGTGACCACGGCCTTCCTCGACGCCACGCTGCGAAACTCCGCGGAAGCGCGCCGCTGGCTGGAGAGCAGTGCCCGCTCCTGGCTCGGGCAACTGGCCACGCTGAAGCGCAAATAAGCGCGCTGAGCTGGCGCATGCACGAGCCGCCTGTCCGAATGCCGGGCACATCCTCACGCGTTCCTGTGACCGAGAGCCGTGCCGCATCCAATCGTTCACACCCCTCATGTTGCGGGAGGGGCTGGGGCGACGAGACACCCCGTGAAGACGTCCGTGTCGGCTCGGCTGCGGGGTCCGTCCCGCAGACGATCCCGTCTCCCCGGTCCCATTCCCGTTACCGATCGAGGGGCTGTTACCGGTTATGTGCCGAGCCGGGCGAATTTACGGGTTGGTGTGTGGCGTTGCTGCATCCCTTCTTGCCGGCAGTCCTGGTCAGTGTCGGCACCTTCCTGCTGCTGACCGTGCATGCCACGTGGGAGGCATCTGCTTGGGACGCGTTTCGTGGACGACATGATTGTCGCCCGGTCGCCTCGGCTGCCGCACCGGGCAGCTGGGCCCGCCCAGGTACGATGGTCGCCTTCCGGCCGGAAGAACCCGGCTGGACCGTCACCGTCGCGCCCCGGAAGACCGGCTACGAGTGCGATGACGGCCAGATGTATTGGCGCTGAGTCCGCTCAACGACCCGACTGGAGCAGTGCCGCCGTCTCGGCAACGGGCTGCTTTGTCCTATCTCACGCTGATTCTGACGCTCGCCGACCGCGAGCCACCGCTCCCGGTGCAGGACAGGTTGTAGGTGGTGGATGAGCGCGGCGCGACCAAGCTTGAGCCGCTGAGCGGTTTGCTGCCCGACCAGCCGCTGCTCGCCGTGCAGGATGTCGCATTGGTGCTGGTCCAGCTGAGGGTCGCACTCTGCCCCCGCCTGATGCTGGTCGGGTTTGCCGTCAGCGTGACGGTCGGAGCGGGGATCCGCTCGAAGGTTCCGGCAATGGAGTGATTGGCGGTGACGTTCGTAAACGAGTAGGCCGTTAACGCTCCCACGTTGACACCGTCCACGATCACCGACGCGACGCGATATCCCGATCTTGGCACCAGTGTGAAGCTCTGGCTGGCCCCTTTCAGCACGGTAATGGTGCCGCTGGGAGAAATCGATCCATTGCTCCCGGCGGACGCGGTGATCGTATAGGTCTTCGGGGCTACGACGATGGTGACGGCAGCCGTGCCGGTGCCGCCGTCACCGGTGCAGTTCAGTGTGAACGCCGACGTGGTGCTGGGGGAGACGGAGATTGATCCTGTGAGCTGGCTTGGTTCGACGCTCCATGGCCCTCCTGCCTCACAGCGTGTGGCCTCGGTGGACGACCAGGTCAACGTCACCGAGTCTCCGTCGGTGATGTTCGTGGCCGATGCGGTTAGCGTCACGGTGGGCTCGGGTATCCGATCGAAGCTTGCGGCAATCGAATGATCGGCCGTGACGGTGGCAAAGGAATAGGTACTGACCGGGCCGACATCGGCACCGTCCACGATCACCGAGGCGATGCGGTATCCGGCGTTCGGGGTCAGGATGAAGTCCTGGCCTTTGTCTTTCTCGACGGCGATTTCGCCGCTGGGCGTGATCGACCCGTTAGCGCCGGCCGATGCAGTGATCGTGTAGGTCTTCGGCCCCACGACGATAGTGACCGCGGCCGTGCCGGTGCCGCCCTCCCCGGTGCAACTCAGCGTGTACGTTGACGTGGTGCCGGGTGACACCGACAAAGCCCCGGTGAGCTGGCTTGGCGCTATGCTCCACGGGCCTCCCGCCTCGCAGCGCGTGGCGTCGGTAGACGACCAGGTCAACGTCGCTGCCTCTCCATCGGTGATGTTCGTGGCCGATGCGGTCAGATTGACGGTGGGCTCGGGTATCCGCTCGAAGCTCGCGACGATGGAATGGTCGGCCGTGACGGACGCGAAGGAATAGCTGCTGACCGGGCCGACATTGGTACCGTCCACGACCACCGAGGCGATTCGGTATCCGGCGTTCGGTGTGAGGGTGAACGCCTGGCTCTTGCCCTTTTCCACGGCCACCTCGCCGCTCGGCGTGATCGATCCATTGGTCCCCGCCGATGCGGTGATCGTGTAGGTTTTCGGCTTGACGACGATCGAGACGGCGGCCGTGCCGCTGCCGCCCTCGCCGGTACACGTTATCGAATAATCGGCGCTGGTACTGGGCGAAACCGACTGCGTACCGGATAACTGCCCTGGGTCGATAGTCCATGGGCCTCCCGCCTCGCAGCGCGTGGCATCGGTGGACGACCAGGTGAGGGTTGCGGGATCGCCATTGGTGATGTTCGTGGTCGATGCGCTTAGGGTGGCCGTCGCCGGTGGAATCGGCTCAAAGCTTGCGGTCAGCGTGTGGTTATCCTGGACACCCCTGAAGGTGTAGCTGTCGGTGGGGGTAGCGCTCGTTTGATCCACCTCGACGGCTGCTACCCGGTAACCCGGGTCAGGGGCGATCGTGAAAGTCTGGTCCGACCATTGATCGACCGTGACAGCATCCGGGACGATCGTGCCATTGCTCCCGGATGCGGCGGAAATCTGGTACTTGGGGCCATGGCGTGCGGACCAGGCCGACCAGTTGAGGCTTCCTCGGGAATAGATTCCCAACTCCGCGTCGTGGTAGACGATATCGGATGGTGGCATCCCGATTTCTTCGACCAAGGGTGCAGTGCTGCCACCCCAGGCGGCGATCAGGGTCATCGCAAAATTGTTGCTGCCGTCCACCCGTATGTATGGAAGCGCAACCGTGCCGAAGTTGTATGCGTGCGACGACCCGATGAAGACATTCGTCGATCGGGTCAGCGAGAGGATGGGTCCGTTGGTCTCGGCCTTCATGCCGAAGGTGCGAACATTGGCACTGTCCGTGATCTCTATAAAGGGGCTGGCCGGATGGGTTGACTGACTGCCGCCGTGTTCGGGATTTGCGCCGTAAATCGTGAAGGGCTGGGTGGTGCCGACGATGGAGAGCTTGCGGAAGTCGGGGTTCATCCACAGGGCGATGTCGCAGTCGCCGTCGGTTTCCACGCCATTGCCCGCCGCCTGCAGGGCTTCGTACCAGGTGTACCAGCGTCCGCCTCCGTTGCCTTCGACGCGATAGATCTGCCGCGGCTGGTCTTCGCATTGGTAAGGCAGCGTCAGGGGTCTCATGCCGCGCATGACCGAGCGCTCGCCGACTCGCCAGCGCAATACGCCGATTCTCAGGCCCTTGGTGTTCCAGCGGCTTGCCCAGTTAGTCAGCAGGTACTCGATGCTGGTTTCCGCGGCCGCGTCGTTGACGGTGTCGATCACCCACGCATTGTCAGTCAGGCTTCCCGTCCACGAGTCGGCCGCGTACACCGACGACTGTCCGAAGGGAACGCCGAACAGGTGCGTGTGGCTCTTGAGCAGTAGGGGTGCGGTGACCTGATAGGTTCCGGGAG
Organism: Methylolobus aquaticus; assembly: GCF_054172105.1. NCBI lineage: Bacteria > Pseudomonadati > Pseudomonadota > Gammaproteobacteria > Methylococcales > Methylococcaceae > Methylolobus > Methylolobus aquaticus. The sequence continues at coordinate 35,205 of NZ_JBSYXP010000005.1, read as the reverse complement.
GAACGAAGAGCCATTTTCCGGCATTGCTTTGCCCCGGCTCGGTCGAGTCGATCGCGGCCTGCAGGGCGGATGTCGTGTCCGTCTGGCCCGTGCCATCGGCACGGAACGGCGCATCGGTGACGTAGACGACTCGGGGATCCAGCAGGTCCGGGGAGCCCGCCCAGAGGTGCCGGGCTATCAGATCGGACGGCGGGGGCGGCGCATCGTTGGTGAGGCTGAGGTTGTCGTTACGGCTCTTCAGACCATCGATCAGGTTCCAGCTCGTCAAGCCGCTGGCGACCGTTACCGGGCTGTAGGTATAGGTGTTGACGAGCGACCAGCTCGAAGGGCTCGCCGCGACGGATCCGTCGGGTCCGTTGCTGATGATGGATAGCGCCGACCGCAAGTAAACATTCCGCAGATCGACGATGCGCCTGGCGTTGTTGTCGATGGCGATCCCGGGAAAGGGGAGTTCGATCCGGCCGTCGTACAGCCCGACATGACCGGCATCGCGGATCGTACCGGCGGTCTGGATCGCGCTGCCACTGGCCGGCCTGATGTCGAAGCCAACGATCGCAAAGCTGCGTGAAGCCGTCTCCCAGATGGACGCCGTCGTCTGATTCAAAAGGCGTATGCCATACAGCGACAGTCCGACGCCGGCCACCCGAAAGCCGTATTGCCCGCCGGTGATCTGGATGTTTCCGACCGCGACACTGCGACCCGGAACGCCGGTGATGCCGGCGTAGCCCCCGGTTGCATCGATGTTCACGTCCTCGAGAACGCTCTCCTGGGCCACGGCCATGTCGATGCCGATGGCGCCCGGGTTGTTGCCCAAAACCAGGTCGATGTTCTTGATGACATGCCCGAATGCACACGCTTCGCCGGCGGCATCGATCACGCCGTCACCCGTCGTGTCCTTGCCGATGTGAAGTAAACGCTTGGGTGTCGCGGCTGTCCCGAAACCCGCCGCCGAGTCCTTCAGTACGATGCGCGGACGCGCGCCGTTTCGCCCACCGCCCCAGAGCCGGTAGGAGCGGCGCTGCGGGTCGGCGCAGGGCGAGGGAGGTTGAACGCCGGCTAGGGTATCGGACACGTAGAGCACGGTGTTGGCGGGGAAATACAGGGTCTGATTGGCCTGGAACGCACTATTCATTGCATTCCTTATCCCGACGGTCGAATCTGCGGCAGGATCGTTGGGGTAGACACCGGCGACGGTCGTCACGTCGAGAAACCCGGGTGGGAGGGCTCTTGCTGATTCGCTGGCGATGCCGTACTGGCACCAGGAGACGAGCAGTAAGCAGACGGCAAAAGCACTCTTCATGCGTATACCAATACGGGTTACATGTAGGGAATAGAGTATTTCCCTGCCAGGTACTGAGCCTATTGGCGAGGGAGGAGACGCGGTGTCGGCGCCTATCCATGGGTCAGTGGGCTTAGGTTTCCGGTGGCCTTGCCATCCTTTTGTCTAAGCCCGTGCTGTTGCTAGGCCCTTGTTTCAGAATCTGAATAGGCTGGGGCAACTGACCGATATAGGTCAAACTATATCCAATTCGAACGGCCGGTACATCCGTAAAGTCACCTACACCGTGACCATTTTTGGTTCGACCGGCGTACGCAATGTGAAACACCGTCGGGACTCATGACTTACGCCCGAAACCTGCAAGCCACGCATGCGACCGACTGACGAACATCGAACTCCCACGGCATTGCAGCAGCAACGCCGTCGTTATTCGGCCGCCTACCAGCAGCGGCGGCGACTGCTGCCCCATGCCGTGTGGGTCGGTCTATGCGCCGGAGTCGTCGCCGTCGCCTTCCACCTCGCGCTCGATTTCGCGGAAAACGCTCGCGAGGCCTTGGGCAATGTGGCCAAGGCCTATGGTCCCGCCGGCTTGCCGGCCATGGGCGTGCTGACGCTGATAGCCGTTGTTGCCGCGGCTTGGCTGGTCCGCCGGTTCTCGCCCGAAGCCGGCGGAAGCGGGATTCCCCATCTGAAAGCCGTGCTGCAAGGAGACCGTGAACTCAGAGCGTTCCCATTGCTCGTCGTCAAGTTTGTCAGTGGCGTGTTGGGGATCGGCGCGGGATTGGCGCTCGGGCGGGAAGGTCCCACGGTGCAGATGGGCGCGGCGGTGGGCAAGGGGCTCACCCCAGCGTCTGCTACCAGTGACAGCGAGCGGTGCCTGTTCATCGCGGCTGGTGCCGCTGCCGGTTTGTCGGCAGCGTTCAATGCGCCGCTGTCCGGTCTCGTGTTCGTGCTGGAGGAACTGCAAGGCCGCACCGCGTCGTCCGGATTCTTCGTCGCGGCGATCGCCTGCCTGACGGCGGATATGGTGTGCCGGGTCACGCTGGGCCAGTTTCCGGTGTTTCGACTGCCCCTGATGGAAGCGCCGGCCTTGTCCCTGTTACCGCTGTTTCTGTTGCTGGGAGTGCTCTGCGGTGTGCTGGGAGTCCTTTTCAACCAATGTCTGCTGTATTCGTCCCGCGTGCTGGGGGGGCGGCGGTCCCGGCCGGCGGTGACCTTCCTGTGGTGGATGGTGTGGGCAGCGGTGACGGCTTACGTCGGCTGGCAGGCGCCCCAGGTGCTGGGCAGCGGGCAGCGCTTCGTCGGCGTCGTGCTGGACGGGAACACACTCGCGCTCGGTGCCATTCCGGCGTACTTCCTGCTGAGGTTCGCGCTGACGATCGGCAGTTACGGGACCGGGGTTGCGGGCGGGATTTTTTCACCCATCCTGGTGCTCGGTGCGCTTGCCGGTCTCGGGCTTGGGGACGCGGCGAATATCTGGTTCCCCGGAGCGGATGCGGATCCGCGGGTATTCGTCGTGGTCGGCATGGCGGCGTATTTCACCGGGGTGGTCAGAGCGCCTCTGACGGGAATCGTGCTGATCATCGAGATGACCGGCAACTATGGGCTGGTGCTGCCCCTGTTCGCCGCCTGCTTTGCCGCGCTGATGACGGCAGATGCGCTGCAAGATCTGCCGATTTACGAGGCCTTGCTGGAGCGGGATCTGGCGCAGACCGTCACGCGTCGCCGGGTTCGCCGGGCAAGTAAATGAAGACGGCTGCGCGCCGCCGCTAGCCCGGCAATGGGGTGTTGCGACGTGGGGGCCGTGACGCGAGCGGCGGTCGGATTGTTCCGCCGCCCAAAGTCACCGCTCCGCCCGAGGGGCAACTCTTCACCCCCCTCGAAGGAGCGGTCGGGGAGGCCGAGACACGCCGTGAATCCGTCCCTGGAGGTTCGGCTTCGGGTTCCCTCCCGCAGACGGTCTCGCCCTCCCCGCTCGCTCCCACTGCCCAACAAGGCAGCGGGGTGAATGGTTACGCCCGAGGCGCGACTGGCTAAGCCAACGCGATCTGGCTCATCAGAACGGGCGCATTGGCTTCAATCACGCCGACCAACGTGAGTTCGGCCGCGCTGATCGGGTTGTTGAGGCTGGTGCCGGCGGTGGCCTCCGTATAGAGCCAAAGCGCGGCCTGGTGGCTGCCGGCGGTGTTGTCATTGATCAGCAGCATGGTCTGCTCGCCGCCCGTTACGGTCAGGTTGAACTCGGCATTGAACTCGGTTGCTACCGCCGCCGCGCTGGTCAGATTGGCGGTTGATACGCCGTCGTTAGCGGATCCTCGCAGGTACAGTGCCTCGATAGTCGCGAGGTTGGCGGCGGTGTTGCTGTTGTTTTCTGTGGCACTGTTGCTAACGCTCAATGTGCCATTGCCGTTGGTGTCGAGCAGCGCGCGCAGCGCCCCAGTGAAGTCGATCGAATCGATTTGCGCGGCGGTGCCGGTGCTGTCGAAGCGCCGGATCACCTCGCCGCTGCCGCCCTCGTTCGCTTCCGCGTAAACCGCTCGGTCCTTGATGTCGTCATTCCCCAGGCCGAAGTCGATCGTGTCGGCGCCGCCCCCCCCGTACAACACATTGGCATTGGCATCACCGGTCAGCACGTCCGCCCCGGTCCCGCCGGTGACGTTCTCGATGCCGCTGATCGAACTGAAGCCGGTGGCCGAACCGGTCGACAGGTTAACCGAGACGGCTGTCGTCGCGCCGGCATAACTCAAGGTATCGACGCCGGCGCCCAGGTCCAGATGAATCTCTTCTATCGTGGCGACCGTGCTGCCGGCCACTTGAGACACCAGGCCGCTGGCGTCTAACTGAATCGCCAGGCTGTCGTCGGCGCTGCTGCCGGTTACAAGCAGGCGGTCGGTGCCGGCATTGCCCTGCAAGGTGTCGTTGCCGTCACCAATGGCGTAGTGCAGGGTGTCGTTGCCGAGGCCGCCCGCGACGCTATCGTCGCCTAACCCGCCGAACAGGCTGTCGTCGCCGCTGCTGCCGTTGATGATGTCGTTGCCGCCGGCGCCATAGATCACGTCATCGCTGCCCCCTCCATTCTGGGTATTGTTGCCGCCAGTGCCGGTTCGAATCACAAAGGTTTCGGTGTAACTCAGGCCGCTATCGTCCGTGGTCTGCACGATCAACTGGTAGGTCGTGCTGGCCGTCAGTGCCGCAGCGCGCGAGACGACGCCGTTGTTGATCGAGAAACCGGCGCTGCTGCCGGCCAGCAAGGCATAGGTGAACGCGCTGGAGTCGGGATCGGTCGTGGTGAGGGTGCCCAGCACCTCCCCGCCCTGGGGCAGTGCCCCATTCGCGGGGGGGGACCCGGTCCAGCGAATGTCGGTCGGCGGGAGCCCGGTGATGTCGGTGTTCCCGTCGATGGTGATGGCGATCGACTGGGTCGTGCCGTCCGCGGCAATCACGGTAAAGCTGTCGGTGAGCTGCTGCCCGGTGGCGAGGGCCTCGACGGCCGGATGAGCGTTATTCAGCACATAGGTCCAGACTCCCGCCGCCGTGACGGTAAAGGTGCCATAGCCCTGATCGCTGGTGGTGGGTGTGGTAACCGCCTGGAAAGTGGCCGGGCTATCCACGTCGCTGATCGTCAGCGTGCCCTCGACGCTGCTGACGACGGCGTCCTCCGTCACGGTGCCGTTCAGGGTGCCACCGATGACGGCGGGATCATTGACGTTGGCAATCGCGAGATCGAAGGTGTCGCTGACTTGCAGGCCGGCGCTGTCGGTGGCGATGACCGTGATGCTGAGGGTGCCGACATCGTCGTTGCTGGGCATGCCGCTGAAGGTGCGCGTGGCGGCATCGAAGCTGAGCCAGGCCGGGAGCGCAGCGCCGCCGACGAGGGTGGCGGTGTAGCTCAGGGTGTCGCCGACATCGACGTCGGCGAAGGTATCGGCCGCGAAGGTGAAGCTGAACGCGGTGTCTTCGGTGGCATTCTGATCGGCGATCGGATTGACGAGTGTCGGCGCGTCGTTGTTGTTGGCGATGACGAGGTCGAAGGTATCCGAGACAAGCGCGCCGGTGCTGTCGGTGGCGGTGACCTTCAGGCTCAGGGTGCCGACATCGCCGTTGGCCGGCGTACCGGTGAACGTTCGGGTACCCGGGTCGAAGCTGAGCCAGGCGGGAAGAGCTGAGTCATCCGCGAGCGTCGCGGTGTAAGTCAGTGTATCGCCGGCATCGACGTCGGCGAAGGTGTCGGCCGGCACCTGGAACGAGAAGACCGCGTCTTCGGTGGCGTTCTGGTCGGCGATGGCATTCGCCAGGGTCGGGGCGTCATTGGTGTTGGCAATCACCAGATGGAAGGTGTCGGAGATCGCTGCGCCTGAACCATCGGTGGCCGTGACCTTCAGGTTGAGCGTACCGACATCGCCGTTGGCCGGCGTACCGGTGAACGTTCGGGTACCCGGGTCGAAGCTGAGCCAGGCGGGAAGAGCTGAGTCATCCGCGAGCGTCGCGGTGTAAGTCAGTGTATCGCTGGCATCGACGTCGGCGAAGGTGTCGGCCGGCACCTGGAACGAGAAGACCGCGTCTTCGGTGGCGTTCTGGTCGGCGATGGCATTCGCCAGGGTCGGGGCGTCATTGGTGTTGGCAATCACCAGAGCGAAGGTATCCGAGACAAGCGCGCCGGTGCTGTCGGTGGCGGTGACCTTCAGGCTCAGGGTGCCGACATCGCCGTTGGCCGGCGTACCGGTGAACGTTCGGGTACCCGGGTCGAAGCTGAGCCAGGCCGGGAGTGGAGAACCGTCGGCGAGCGTGGCGCTATAGGTCAGTGTGTCGCCCGCATCCACATCCGCGAAAGCGTTGGCTGGAACCTGAAACGAGAAGATCGCGTCTTCGCTGGCGTTCTGGTCCACGAGGGCATTCGCCAAGGTCGGTGCATCGTTGACCGGGTCGAGAACCAATTGCAGCGAGGCCGACACGGAACCCCCGTTGCCGTCACTGACGATGTAGGTGATCGTGACCGGCCCGGAATAGTCTGCCGGCGGCGTGAAGGTCCATGTGCCGTCGCCGTTGTCGGTCAGGCTGCCCTGGCTGGCCAGCAGTCCGCCGACCTGCAAGGTATCGCCGTCCGGGTCGGAATACCCCTGCAGTAGCGCGACCGCATTCAGTGTGTAGGTCTGGTCTTCCGTGCCGTTGGGCAGTGTCGCCGGCGTGCCGTCAAGCACGGGCGGCTCATTAGGGCTCGGTAACCTGAAAAAAACGCTGGGGAAGGAATCCTCGGTGCCGGGATAGATGTCCTTCAGCCGCTGGGTACCGGCGACAGTACCGTCGGTGATCCACAGTTCGACGCCGGTGGGGCCGTCTTGAGCCTGGAAGATCGCCTGGCCGTTGCCAAGTGCGGTGAAATAAGTGGGGACGGACGAGTTCGGCCCCGTATTGATGTCCTTCAGCATTTGGGTACCGGCGGCCGTACCGTCGGTGACCCACAGCTCGTAGCCGTTGGTGTCGTCGGTGGCCACGAAAAGCACCAGGCCGTTGCCGAGTGCGGCGAAGTCAGAGGGAGATGACGAGCCCGTTCCGGCAACGATATCCTTCAGCATTTGGGTGCCGGCGGCGGTGCCGTCGGTGATCCACAGCTCGCTGCCGGCAGTGCCGTCGTTGGCACGGAACAGCAGTTGCCCGTTGCCGAGGGCGGTGAAGCCAGCGGGCGAGGAGGAACTCGCCCCGGGACGGATGTCCCGCAGCAGCTGCGTGCCGGCAGCGGTACCGTCGGTGATCCACAGTTCGTAGCCACTGACGCCGTTGTTGGTACGGAAAACCCATTGCCCGTTGCCGAGTGCAGTGAACTCAAGCGGCGCGGACGAACTCGAGCCGGAATTGATGTCCTTCAGCAATTGGGTGCCGGCGGCGGTGCCATCGGTGATCCACAGTTCGGTGCCATGGGTGGCATCGGAGGCCGTGAAGAGTACCTGGCCGTTGCCGAGCACGGTGAACTGTGAGGGCAAGGAGGAGCCCGTTCCGGACCGGATGTCCTTCAGCAGCAGCGTGCCGGCGGCGGTGCCGTCGGTGATCCATAGTTCGGTGCCGTGGGTGGCGTCGCCGGCCGTGAAAAGCGCTTGACCGTTGCCGAGCGCGGTGAACTGTGTGGGCGAGGACGAACCCGTTCCGGACCGGATGTCCTTCAGCAGCTGGGTGCCGGCAGCGGTGCCGTCGGTGACCCACAATTCGAAGCCGGAGGCGCCGTCGTTGGCCTGGAAGAGCACTAGGCCGTTGCCGAGTGCGGTGAATTGTGAGGGCGATGACGAGCCTGTTCCGAGACGGATATCCTTCAGCAGCTGGGTGCCGGCGGTGGTGCCGTCGGTGACCCAGAGTTCGGTGCCCGTGGTGCCGTCGTCGGCCTGAAAGAGCACCAGGCCGTTGCCTAAGGCGGCGAAGCCATCGGGCGAGGACCAGCCCGATCCGGGATTGATGTCCTTCAGCAGGTAGGTACCGGCGGCGGTGCCGTCGGTGATCCACAGTTCGGTACCGGTGGTGCCGTCGTCAGCCCGGAAGAGCCAATGGCCTGTCTGGTTGGGCATGTCGCGTCTCCTGCAGTGTCGTTCGGTTTGATGGTTCCCGAATCGGCAAAAAGGTCAGCGCACTCCGGGCATTCAAGCACGCAGTGCTCTTTCTCTGCCGTCGGTTAAGGGATCGCCTGGGGGGAGGTCTACTATAGCCCAAATTGCATAGGTATTCGTGCCTATTGACTATTGACACTTTGTTTGATCACGCGGGGGCTGCGTGGCGGGGACGACAGCTTCGCTTCATCCGCTGACGAAGCTACTTCTTCCGGGTTAACCAGCTTGAGTGGGAAGGAGGACCGCAAGCCGATCTAAGAAGGATCGGGCCGAGGCTTCCCAGGACCATCTCAGCGCGTAGCGCCGGCAAGCGTCGGGATCGAGATTCAGTGCGTCCAGTGCGGCGCGGCGCAAATCCCAGTCGAGCCGGCCGACGCGGGGATCGCGAATGGCGTCGAGTGGACCTGGAACCGGGTAGGCGGCGACCGGCACGCCGCAGGCCAGGGCTTCCAGCATCGCCAGGCCGAAGGTGTCGGTGCGGCTCGGAAACACCAGCACGTCGCCAGCGGAGAGACACCGAGCCAGTTCCTGGCCGTGACGGTAGCCGAGAAAGCGGGCCTCGGGATAACGCGTCTCGAGTTCGGGGCGCTGCGGTCCGTCCCCGATCACGACCTTGCTGCCGGGGAGATGCAGTCGCAGGAAATCCTCGACGGACTTTTCGACAGCGATACGGCCGAGGTACATGAAGACCGGGCGCGGGGCTACGATCATTTCCTTGCCCAGCGGCCGGAACTGCTCCGTGTCGACCCCCAGCGGCCAGGTGACTAGCCGGCGAAAGCCCTTCCGGGTGAGTTGCTCGGACAGTGAGTCCGTGCCGACGAGCACCCGTTGACTCCGGCGATGGAACCAGCGCAGATAGCCGTAGCTCACGGACAGCGGAATGCCGGCCCGGAGCTTCAGGTATTCCGGGAAGTGGCTGTGAAAGGACGAGGTATAGGGCCAGCGGCGGTGACGGCAATAGCGCCGGGCCGCGAAGCCGACCGGTCCCTCGGTCATCAGGTGGATCGCGTCCGGCTGCGAGGCATCGATCAGCGGGCGCAACCGGGGGCCGCACAGGAAGGACAGCCGGACATCGGGGTAGCCCGGGCACGGCCAGGTGCGAAAGGGTTCCGGCGTGATGACGGTCACGGTGTGGCCGAGACGGCTCAGGGCCCGGGTCAGCTCGACGAGGGCCGTGACGATGCCGTTGATCTGAGGGTGCCAGGCGTCGCTGATCAGCGTGATGCGCAAGAATGCCTTCCTGTCGGACTTGTCGGACTTGTCGGACTTGTCGGACTTGTCGGACTTGTCGGCGTCGCGGCCGGGCTGTACAAGTGCCGCTTCCGGGCCCGCCCGCCGGCCCGCAACTGTTCTGTGCCGGATTCGACGATGAACCACACCCCGCTGCCCCGTAGCACGCTGATCTACTACGCGCTGCCCGAGTTGACCCAGGCGGTGGTGACGCTGCCGATGGCCTTGTTCGTGCCGGCATTCTACACGGACGATCTCGGCCTGCCGCTGGCGGGCGTGGGTGCGGCCATCGCCGCATCACGCCTGCTCGATGTCGTCGTCGATCCCGTCGTCGGCATGCTCAGCGACCGGACCCGGACGCGCTGGGGCCGCCGTAAGCCATGGATCGCCGCCGGCACGCCGGCCTTGATGCTGTCGGCCTGGATGGTCTTTGCACCCCCGGCGGGCGTCTCTCTGGCCTACCTGCTCGTCTGGGCCAGCGTGCTGTTCCTCGCGTTCACGCTGGTTGATCTGCCCCACAAGGTCTGGGGGGCCGAGCTATCGACCGATTATCTGGAACGCAATCATGTTGCGGCCTGGCGCGAGGGTTTCGGCGGCGCCGGGCTGGTTCTGTTTCTCGCGACGCTGCTGATCATGGGATTCTTCGGCCACACGGCCGCGCGCGAGCAGCTGTGGGCCATCGGACTGATCATAGTGCTGAGCCTGCCGCCACTGGTCGGCCTCGCACTGGGAAAGGTGCCGGAGCCGCCGCCGGAGGAATTGATCGGCGCGCGACAGCGGGGCTGGCCCGCCCTGCGTCTGGTGCTTCGGAGCCGCGCCTTTCGGCGCACGATGGCGACCATCCTGTTGTTCGGCGCGGCGGTCATGATCCAGGCCACGTTGCACAAGCTGGTGCTGACGCACGTCATCGGGCGTCCTGAGCTGTTTGCACCCCTGATCCTGGCCGAGACGCTGGCCTCACTGGGGGCGATTCCGTTGTGGCTCCGGCTCGCGGCGCGGTTCGGCAAGCACCGTGTGGTAACCGCCGCCGCACTGTGGGTCGGCCTCTGGAGCCTGGCCTTTCCGTTGCTGGGTGCCGGGGATATCGTGCCCTATGCCGTGCTGATCGTCCTGCGTGGCAGCAGCCTGACGTCGATCTTTCTGCTGTCGAACTCGATTGCCGCCGACGTCGTGGACCAGGACATCGTCGAATCGGGCCGTCAGCGCACCGGTCTGTTCTTCGCAGTCTGGGGCATGGCGGTCAAGGGTGCGGTCGCACTGGGGGTGTTGCTGGCAACCGCGCTGCCGGCGGCCTTCGGGTTCGAGCCCTCGGCCGGTGCTCAGTCGGCTGACGCGGTCCGCTGGTTGCTGATCGTCTACGGTTGGCTGCCGTGCGCGATCATGCTGCTGGGTGTGCCCCTGTTATGGCATTTCCCGATCGATCGGCAGCGACACGGGGAACTGCGCAAGGCGATCGCGGAGCGTCGGGCGGGTTGACCCACGCCTTTGTTGGTGCGTGTCGGCCATAGGCTGGCCCGGGTGAGCCTGACGTGGGATTCCGAACGGACGAGGTCGTCCGAGGGAGTCGAGCTTTCGCAACTCTGCGGCGGTATCTTCGGGGCAGCGTACCACGGTAGTGTTATCGCGATTGGGGTAGTTGCCCCGGGCTTGAAGTATCCTGTGTGCTGGGTCGATGGTCTGTCCGGGCGCTTGCCGGCCAGTTGCCTCGCCCCATGATTCGCGATCGCTCCCCCGTTCTGGAGGGCAGCGATGGGCACATCGGGGTGGGCAGGTCTGGCCTTCTGATCAGTCGGACGTTGTCGGAGCGGGATGTGGCGGAAAGGCGAGCGAGTTCGATACTGACCCAGTTGTTGCCGGGCTTCGCCGGGAATGCCGCTGTCATTCTCCGCACCGCGGGTCGGGATGCGACCGATGCCACCTGCGCCCTGCAGAACGAATTCGAGATCGTTTCCACGTTCCGGCTGGAATGCATGCTGCCGCTGCAGGCGCGGGAGGGCGACGGCTCGCAGGTCGCGCTGCGCTACAGCGATCCCGGGAGCAGGCCGCTGGATGTCGGTGCGACCGACACGCTCACCGACGTGCTGCGTCTGGCGCAGGCACTGGCCGAAGCCCTCGCCGAGGTGCATGCGTCCGGCCTGATCCTCTGCAATCTGGCTCCGGGCAACCTGCGCCTGTGCGACGGCAAGATACGGATAATCGACTTTTCCCGGGCGCTGCGGGTGACGCAGGAACATCGGGACATCGGCAGTCCCTGGCTGATTCCTGGCGACTTGCGTTATGTCGCGCCGGAACAGACCGGCCGAATGAACCGCCCGCTGGATTACCGCTGCGATTATTACGCCTTCGGTGTCTGTCTCTATGAGTGGCTGACAGGAAGTCCGCCCTTCATGGCAGACGATCCGTTGGAGTTGATCTACGCTCATCTGGCGCTGGTCCCGACGCCACCCGAACAAATCGATCCGCGTATTCCGCGCTTCGTGTCGTCGCTTGTCACGAAACTGCTGGCGAAGGATCCGGAGCATCGCTACCAAAGCATCGAAGGACTGCGGGCCGATTTGCGGATCGCCACTGATCTCGCGACGGCGGGTGCGACCACCGATCTCGCCGTTGGCGCCTACGATGTCTCGTTCCGGTTCCGGACGTCCCACAAATTGTTCGGACGCGAAGCCGAACGCCAGTTGCTGCTGAATTGCTACGAGAAAGCCTGCCGCGGTTCCCGCGAGATCGTGCTGATCGCGGGGTACTCGGGGGTCGGAAAAACGGCGCTGATTCGCGAAACCTATGTGCCGGTGACCCGGCAAAAGGCGCTGTTCGTTGCCGGCAAATTCGATCAGCGCGAACGTGTTCTTCCCTACGCCGCCTGGCTCGAAGCCTTGGGCAAGCTGCTGGGCTTCATCCTGGCCGAACCCGAGGACAGCCTGGACGAGTGGCGCCAGCGACTCGGTGAGGCGCTGGGCGCCAATGCGCGCCTGATGACCGACCTGCTGCCCAGTCTGGCCGTGCTGATCGGCACGCCGCCACCGGTCAGCGAACTGCCGCCGATGGAGGCGCTGAACCGTTTCAATCAGACCTTCCGCGATTTCATCCGGGCCTGTTGCCGGCCGAAGCGGCCGCTCGTGGTCTTCCTGGACGATCTGCAGTGGATGGACTCGGCCTCGCTGAACCTGTTCACGCTGTTGAGCACCGATGCGGATTGTCGGAACCTGCTGCTGATCGGAGCCTACCGCGAGAACGAGGTGTCACCGACCCATCCGTTGTCGCAGGCGGTCAGGCGGATCAAGCAAGCTGCGGATCTGCAGTTCACCGAACTGTTCCTGGAGCCGCTCCGACGTGACGCGATCGCGCTGTTGTTGAGCGATGCACTGGCACAGTCGCTGGCGCCGGATGAGCCGCTGGTGGGTCTTCTGCAGCGAAAAACCGGGGGCAACCCTTTTTTCCTGTGGCAGTTCCTGCGGATCCTGCACGGCGAAGGACTGATCACGTTCGACCTGGCCCTGATGCGCTGGATCTGGGCGATGGATGCCATTGAGGGGGTGGCTTATGCGGACAACGTCGTCGATCTGATGATCCGCCGCCTCGATGCACTGCCGGAGAGAACCCGCTCTCTGTTGGCCTGGGGCGCTTGCCTCGGCGCAAGCTTCGATGTCGAGAGGGTGGCCCGGCTCGGGCAGTGCACTGTGGTCGAAGCCTACGACGGGCTGTCGCCCGCGGTAGGCGAGGAGCTCATAGTCCCGGCCGTGGCCGCACGAATCGTGTCGTCGCGGCTGATCGTGCGCGAGTTTCGGTTCTTGCATGACCGTGTCCAGGAGGCGGCCCTCCAGCTGCTGTCGCCGGAGGCCAGGCCAGGCACCCATTGCCAGATTGCCCGCCAGATGCTCGACGAGTTGTCAGCCGCCGAGATCGACGCGCGGATCTTCGACATCGTCGATCACCTGAACCGTGCGATTCCTCTGCTCGATACCTCGGTACAGCGCCTGGAACTGGCCCGCCTCAATTTGCTGGCGGCGCGCAAGGCCAAGGCTTGCGCGGCCTACAGCGCGGCACGGCGTTATCTGGAAGTCGGGATGTCTCCGGCGGGGGAGGCGGTCTGGGATTGGTCTCCGGGTCTCGCTTTCGATCTCTACCGCGAACGCGGCGAACTCGAATCCTTGAATGGCCATTTCGACGAGGCCAGGGCGTTTCTGGAATGCGCGATCGCGCGCGAACCCGATCCGCTGCGCAAGGCGTCCCTCTTCCACCTTCTGGTCACTCAGTACACTGTGCGGGCTCTGTACCCGCAGGCAATCGAGACGGCGCGCACCGGGCTGGCGCTGCTCAACGTGACGCTGCCGGCCGCGGACTACGCGGTGACTCGCGACGCCGAACTGACCCGCATTCGTGCTTTGCTCGGAGATCGGAGGCTCGCTGCCCTGGGCAGCTTGCCGGTCATGGAAGACCCGCGCCAGCGCGCCGTCATGCTGCTGCTGACCAGCATGGGACCCCCATGCTATCGGTCTCATCCCGGCCTGTGGGGTGTGATCGTCGCCATGGAGATTCGTCTGTGCCTGGAATACGGTACGACCGCGAGCGCCAGTTACAGCTATCCCGCGTTCGGCGGGCTGTTGACGCACGTCGGGCAGGGCGGCGCTGCGGAGTGCGCGGAACTCCTGACGGCAACGGAGCAGTTATTGAAGCGCTTCGACTCCCCCGGCGACGTCAGCGTGGGTTATTTGATGATGGGGAGTTCGCTGCGCCACTGGTGCGCTCCCCTGGCCCAGGCCAGCAACGATTACCTCGAAGCCTACAACACGGGCCTGTCTTCCGGGAACCTTCAGTACGCGGCTTATGGTTTCGGCCACAACGCCTACTCGCGTTTCTATCAGGGGGTGTCCTTGCCGGAGCTCCGGGCGGAAATCGAGACTTATCTCGCCTTCTGCACAGACCGCAAGAACCGCTGGGGAGTCGATCTCATCGAAGGCCTGCTCCGCATCTGTCATGGTCTGTGCGTTCCGTTCGACAGTGAGGCAGTGCCCGTCGCTTTCGATTGGCGCGGCACGGCGGAAGCCGATTACCTGGCACGCTGCGAGCAGAATGGCAATCTGCAGGTGCTCTGCATCTACCACATCCTGAAGGCCGAGGCCTTTTGCCACCTGCGGCTGCCGGAACCGGCGGCCGCGAGTCTGATCGAGGCGGAGCGACGCATCGACAGCGTTTCCACGCAGGGGCTGCTGCCGGCTGCGCAGTTTCGGCTGCTCCGCGCCCTGCTGCTGGTGTGGGTGCCGGAAAGCCTGGGCGTCTCGCCGGGGCAGGCGCGCCGCGAAATCGCCGAGCTGTGCCTGCAGTGCCGGGCCTGGGCCGAGGGGGCGCCGGACACGTATGCCTACGCCGCAGAGTGGCTCGAGGGTGAGGCGGCGCGTCTCGACGGCCAATGGCCGGCGGCGCTCGATGCCTACGACAGGGCCATCGATGCGGCTCGAACTCAGCGCTGGCAACCGCGTGTCGGCCTGATTGCGATGCGAGCCTCCGAGTTGTGGGCCTCGCGGAACAGGTCCCCTGTCGCCGACTTTTATCGGGATCAGGCACGGATTGCCTACCGTGGCTGGCAGGCCGATGCGGTGCTGTCTCAGTCGTTCCTCGCGGGCTCTTCGCCGTCCCCGGGCGATGTCGGCACAGGATTGCGGTTCCTCGCAGAGTGCGACCTGAGAAATGCCGCCCGCGTGGCGCAGATGATCTCGAACCACACCATGGTCGACGAGGTCGTCGCGGCGGCTGTTGCCAACCTTGGCCGGATGACGGGCGCGCAGCGCGTCGTGATGTTCCTCGCGACCGACAGCGGTTTGCGACTCGCGCTCGACACGACCGCCACGAGCCCGACGCCGGCGGATCTGCCGCTGGAGCAACTGGAAGACATTCCGCAGTCGCTGATCAACTACGTCCAGAACACCTTGCAGACCGTGCGTATCTCGGCGCAGGACGACAGCCCGTTCGCCGACGACCGTTACCTGCAGGGGGCCGGCGTGCTGTCCGCAATGGTTGTACCACTGTCCAATCTAGGCCAGCTGATGGCGCTGGTCTATCTGGAGCACCGGGAGGTCGCCGGCGCGTTTCCGCTGGAAACGGTGCCCTTGCTGGAACTGATCGCCGCCCAGGCGGCAGTCTCGCTGACCAATGCGCGCCTCTACGAGAGTCTGCGGCGGGAGATCTGGGAGCGGGAGCGCTTGCAGGAGCACGAGCGCCGCCTGGAGAAGCTGGCACACCATGACGCGCTCACCGGGTTGCCCAATCGCATACTGTTCGCTGACCGATTGCGGCAGGCCATGGCTCAGGCCCGGCGCAACCAGCGCCGGGTGGCGGTCGCCTACATCGACCTCGACGGATTCAAGGCGGTCAATGACCGTCATGGACATGCGGTGGGCGACCAGTTGCTGGCGGCACTTTCCCAGAACATGTCCGGTACGCTGCGGGAAAGCGACACGTTTGCGCGCATTGGCGGCGATGAGTTTGCCGTGGTGCTGGCCGGTTCGGAACCGGCCGGGTCGATCGAGCCGGTGCTGTCACGCCTGTTGGTCACGGCGTCACAGGCGGTGCCGATTGGGGGGGTACTGCTGTCGGTTTCCGCCAGCATCGGGGTCACGTTCTATCCGCAGGACGAAGAGATCGATGCGGACCAGCTGCTGCGTCAGGCGGATCAGGCGATGTACCAGGCCAAGTTGACCGGCAAGAATCGCTGTCACTTCTTCGATGCCGCGCATGACCGCGATGTCAAGGGACAGCATGCGTTGATCCGTCGCCTTCGGCGCGCACTCGATGATCGGGCCTTCGTGCTGCATTATCAGCCGAAGGTCCACATGCGGCGAGGAGAGACCGTGGCCGCGGAGGCATTGCTGCGTTGGCAGTGTCCTGAGGAAGGCTTGTTGTACCCGGGAAAGTTCCTGCCGGCCATCGAGGATCACCCGCTCATCGTGGAGTTGGGCGAGTGGGTCATCGACGCGGCACTGTCTCAACTCGAACGGTGGCGTGCCGAGGGGGTGGACCTGACGGTCAGCGTCAATATCAGCGCTCAGCAGTTGCAGCAGAGCGATTTCGTCGAGCGCCTGAACGCCCTGTTGCAGGCGCATCCGGCGGTCGCTCCGGAGAAACTCGTACTGGAGGTGGTGGAAACCGCGGCCCTGCAGGATGTGATGCATGTCGCCCGGATCATGAGGACCTGCAGAGACATCGGGGTGCGCTTCGCGTTGGATGATTTCGGCACGGGGTATTCGTCGCTGATGTATCTGAAGAACCTGCCAGCCGCTCTCCTGAAGATCGACCAGAGTTTCGTTCGGGACATGCTCTCGGACGTCGACGATCTCGCGATCATCGACGGCATTCTTGGCTTGGTCAGCGCCTTCCGCAGGGAGGCGATTGCCGAGGGGGTCGAGACCCTTGAACAGGGCGAGCTATTGTTGCAGATGGGGTGCGAGAAGGCGCAGGGCTATGCGATCGCCCGGCCCATGCCGGCCAATGAACTCCCGCTATGGCTCCGGACGTGGCAGCCCGTTCCGGCGTGGCGGGACGCGAACCCGGTCGGCCGCGAACTGAAGCCGCTGCTGTTCGCTGCAGTGGAGCATCGGGCCTGGGTCCAGGGGGTTGCCGACTGCATCCGCGACGGCGAGGCTCAATGCGCGCCCCTACCCGAACGCGGCTGCCACCTGTGGCAGTGGTTGAGCAGCCCGGAGGCGGGGCCTTTTCGGAGTCATGCCGGCTTCGGTGAACTGGCCCGAATACACAGTGCACTGCATGCCGTGGGCAACAATCTGCTCAGCCGGCGCTCGCCCGCCCGGGCCGAGGTTCGGTTGGCCGAACTGAACGCGCTGCATGATGGGTTTGCCGGCCGCATCAGCGCCTTGCTGCGCGAAACGGTCTAGCCGCGGCGCCGATTCCCCGGCGCGTCGGCGACGGGCGCGTTCAGCTGTTTCCCCGATAGCGTTCCGCGAATTCCTCGGCCGGCAGCGGCGGACTGAACAGATAACCTTGCCAGGCGTCGCAGCCGTGGCTCGCGAGGAAGTCGAGCTGTGCCTGCGTCTCGACCCCTTCGGCCACGGTGCGAAAGCCGAACTCCCGCGCCAGTGCGATGATGGATTTCGTGATTTGCACGGCTGCGGGGTCGATGGGCAGGCCGGCGATGAACCGCCGGTCGATTTTCAGCGTACTGATGGGATAGCGCTGTAGCCGGCTGAGGGAGGAACAACCGGTCCCGAAATCGTCCAGAGCCAGCCTGATGCCGAGGTTCCGGACCCGGACGAACAGTTCGCATTCGCCCGATGGATCCTCGTTCAGCGTTCCTTCGGCGATTTCGAGCTCCAGCAACTGCGGGGCCAGGCCGGTTTCGGTCAGGATTTCCAGGATCCGGCTCGCCGTGTCCGAACGCGCCGCCTGCAGTCCTGACAGGTTGACGGCCAGCGGCATCGGGGGCAGGCCCTCCCGTGCCCAGGCCTGCACCTGCCGGCAGGCGGTGCGAAGCACCCAGTCGCCCAGCGGTACGATCAGCCGCGTCTTTTCGCTGAGGGCGAGGAACTGTCCCGGCAGGATCAGGCCGTCGACCGGATCGAGCCAACGGACCAGCGCTTCTACGCCGATAATCCGGTTGCTGCCGACTTCGAGCTGGGGCTGATAGTGCAGTGCGAAGCGGTCACTCTGCAGTGCTTCGCGCAGGCGCTGTTCCATCTGGCCCTGTTCCCGCGCCTGGAGCGTCAGCTCTTCGCTGAAGAATCGGAAAACGTTGCGCCCTTCGCGCTTGGCCTGGTACAGCGCGACGTCGGCGTGGTGCATGACGTCGGCCACGGATCGGCCATGTTCCGGAAACAGCGCGACGCCGATGCTCGCGCCGATGTCGACGACGTCGCCCGAACGGAGCGCAATCTCCCCGCTCAGGGCGTCGAGTAGTTCCTGAGCGATGAACGCCGCGATCGGCGCGCTCATCGGGGGTTCGAGCATCACGGCGAACTCATCGCCGCCCAGACGCGCGAAGGTGTCCGATTTTCGCAGCCGGTGGGTAAAGCGGCGGGCCACCTGTTGCAGCAGGTCGTCTCCCGCTGCATGCCCGAGACGGTCGTTGACGTCCTTGAAGTGGTCGAGGTCGATCAGCAGCAGCGCGCCGGTTTCGCCGATGCGTTCCACGCCCTGCAGGGCATGTTCGATACGGTCCAGCAGCAGGCGGCGATTGATTAGCCCCGTGAGCGGATCATGGTGGGCGAGGCGCTCGAGTCGTGCCTGATCCGCCTTCAAGGACGAAATGTCCGAAAAGATGCCGACGTAGCCGGTCCGAACCCCGTTGGCGTCACGAATGGCGTTGATCGTCAGCAATTCGGGAAAGAGTTCCCCGGACTTGCGCCGGTTCCAGATCTCCCCCTGCCAGTGTCCGCTCTTGTCGAGGGCTTTCCACATCGCGGCATAGAACTTGGCTCCGTGGCGGCCCGACTTCAGCAGGCGGTGGGTTTTCCCGAGCGCGTCCTGCTTCGTGTACCCGGTCAGTTCGGTGAAGGCACGATTGACGTTGACGATGCGCTCCTCGGCATCGGTGATTGCGACCCCGTCGCGGGTGTTCTCGAATACCGCAGCGGCCTGCAGCAGGGCCTGCTCGGTCTGAAGGCGGGCCGTCACGTCGCGGGCGGTTGCAATGATCAGTTCGCTCTCGCGCGCGGTTCCGGTCCATTCGAAACACCGATAGCTGCCGTCCTTGTGGCGGCATCGGTTCCTGAACTGGTAGACGGATCCCGTGGCATCCAGGGTTGCCGCTGCCTCCAGGGTTGCGGCGACGTCATCGGGATGGACCAGATCAAGGAAGTGGTGTGCGACGAGTTCGTCGAGACGATAGCCGAGCGTCTTTTCCCACTGGGGATTGAGTCGTCGGATGCAGCCGTCGGTGTCGGTGATCAGCAGCAGGTCTTCGGCATGGGTGAAATAGTGTTCGAGTTCGCGCGTCCTTTCATGCAGCGCGGCCTCGACCCGCTTCCGCTCGCTGATGTCCTTGATCGTGCTGGGGTAGGCGCTGATTTCCCCCGCCTCATCCAGCAGCGCGGACGGGGTCACGATCACCGGAAAGCGCTCGCCGCTCTTCCGCATGAAGGTCAGTTCGAATTCGCGCGGCTGCCGTTCCAGGGTCTGACGGAGGGCGCGGCCGATCTCCTCGTAACATTCCGGCGGCCAATAGGGGTGCGGCGGGCCGGTGCCGATCAATTCCTCGCGCGCGAAACCGGTCATCCGGCACAGGGCCTCGTTGACGTCGAGATGGATGCCGTGGGGGTCGATCAGCGAAAACCCATCCTGCAGCGAGGCGATGACTGCCCGGAAGAAGCGGAGGGCATCGTTCAGTTCACGTTCCGCGCGTTTGCGGTCCGAGATGTCGCGGACGATGGCCCACATGCCAGTGGGCTGTCCGGCTTCGTCGCGGCTCAGCAGCGCGCGCAGTTCCACCGGAAAGACCGTGCCATCCTTGCGGCGATATTCTTTCTGGTAGACGTTGGAATAGCCGCGGGTCAGGACTTGAGACTGAATGATCTCGGCTTCCAGCGCATGCCAGTGGTCGGGGGTGATCTCGCGGCAACTCAGGTTGGCCAGTTCGTCGTCCGAATAGCCGAGCATTTGCCGATAGTTCGCGTTGTAGCGCTGTATGTGCCCCGACAGGTCGGTGGCGACGAATGCGTCGCCGAGGTTTTCCAGCAGTTGCCGGTAGTCGGGAGATTCTGTTCCGGTCATGGCTTCCCTGCGGTGATGTCGCGCTTCAGTTCCGGGCCGTCGGCCCGACACGCCAAAGCCCAGGCGCATCGCGCAACGGGTCCCTCAGGCGTTGGTAGTGCTCGCGGTGGCAGATCCATGACGCACAGGCGCTGTCGGCGGCGAAGTCGGGAAAAGCCCGGTCCACCAGCCCGGCGGCCGACAGTCGGGCGAGGTCGGATTCGCCCGGCGGAACCGCCGCCGATTTCACCAGTACCAGTTCGGTCGCGCCGATGCGCCGCGCCAGCCATGCCGCGAGCGTGTCCGAGGTGACGTCCCAGGAAGCGGGCAGTGCCTGGAGATCTTCGGCCGCCGGGTCGGGCAGCCAGATGACGCTGCGCCCCTGGGCGATGGCGGGCAGAAGGTCGGGAGGGACGCTGGCGGTCGCCAGTCGCGGCTCCAGTCCGGCCAGCATCCGTCCGAACTGCGCCATGGCCAGCAGCGCCATGTCATGTGCTGTCCGGTTGTCGAATCGCCACCGGTGCTGGGCCTCGCGGACCTGGTCGGCAAACGGACCGCCCCCCGGTACGATGACGCAGCCGTGGTCCGCGAGGCCCTTCAGGCAGGTGGGCAATTCCGGCCAGTCGGCGAGACTTCCGCCGAGCTTAACGACACGCACGGCCGCCGCCGGCCTGGCGGATCTGGAAGTGTTCGAGCAGCTGCAGCAGCGCCGCCGCCTTGTGGAAGCATTCCTGATACTCGAGGCCGGGGTCCGAGTCTGCGACGATGCCGCCGCCGGCCCAGAACCGGATCGTGTGCTCGGAATGTACCAGTGTGCGGATTGCGATGTTCGTGTCCATGTTGCCATCGAAGCCGACGTAGCCGATCGCGCCGCAGTAGATGCCGCGGCGGCAGGGTTCGAGTTCCTCGATGATCTCCATGGCCCGAATCTTCGGCGCGCCGGTGATGGAGCCACCAGGGAAGGAGCCCCGCAACAGATCCAGCGCATGTTGATCCGGCCGCATCTGTCCGGTGATCGTACTGACGAGATGATGCACCGTCGCGTAGCTTTCGATCTCGAACAGCCGCGGCACGCGCACGGTACCGGGCAGGCAGGCCTTGCCGAGGTCGTTGCGCAGAAGATCGACGATCATCAGGTTTTCGGCGCGGTCCTTGAGGCTCCACTGCAGTTGCTCCCGTTCGGCCTGATCCGCTTCGGGGGTGCGCCCGCGGGGCCGCGTACCCTTGATCGGCTTCGTCTCGATCGTGCCGCCGGAAACCTTCAGAAACCGCTCGGGCGAGGAGCTGAGCACCTGCACTTGCGGCAGGTTCAGAAAGGCACTGAACGGGGCCGGATTGATCTGCCGCAGGGCCTGATATGCCGCCCAGGGATTGCCGCGACATTGCGCCGCGAACCGCTGGGTCAGGTTGACCTGATAGCAGTCGCCTTCGCGGATGTAGCGCTGGATGCGGTCAAACGCGGACCGGTAGCGCTGCTGCGTCATTTCGGCCTCGACGGGGCCCGTGACGGCGAAGCCTGCCTGCTGCCAGCCCAGCGTCTGGATCTGACTGAAACTGCGGAGCAAGTGGGGCCACCGCGTCGTCGTGGCGGGGTCGCGTCCCTGCGCCACCAGCCAGCTCTGTCGCTGCAGATGGTCGACCACGACGGCCCAGTCGTAGAGCCCGATTACCATCTCGGGTATGTTCTCCCGGTCCGCGGCGCGGTCCGGCAGGCGTTCGATGCGCCGGCCCAGGTCATAGCCGAAATAGCCCAGCGCGCCGCCACTGAACGGGAGGCCGGCGGTTTCGGTGGAGGCCGGTCCGGTCAGGCGTTCCCGCACCAGCGTGAACGGATCGTCGCGCGACAACAGGATCTCGGCACCCTGGCGGATTTCGGTCAGCGCTCCGCGTGTCACCAGCGTGCAATAAGGCTCCGCCGTGATGATGTCGTAGCGGCCGAGGTGACTATGCGGGAAGCCGCTGTCGAGAAAGGCGGCCCAGCGGCGGTCGGCCCAGGGCAGGAACAGTGCGGCGCTGTCCTCGAAATACGGCAGGGCTTCGATAAGGGGGCGGAGCACGGTCATACCGGGCCCCGGGCCAGATGCGCGACGGCCGCGGCGGGCAGGCAATCGGCCAGTGCAAACTGCGATGTGCCGCTGTTGATGGGTAGCTCGGTGTCGAGGTCCCGGTAGGGCCGATTCAGGCGTTCGGCCACGGCGCGGACGAGAAAGCGGCCGGTGCCGGCGCCGATCAACGGCCAGGTCTCGTCGTCGGCGCCCATGGCCAGGGGTTGATGTTCCACGGCGGCCTTCACCCGGTCGATCAATCGCTCGCGGAAATAGCCCGCCAACTTAACCCATGCGGCCAGCGGAGCGGCATCCAGATCGCAGCCGACCATCCGGGCGAGGCGGCGGGCGCTGCCGACGGCATCCTTCGGACCTTGATCGGCGGCCGGCCATTGGTCGGCGTGCGCAGGGAGTTCCCCGCAGAGCCGAAACACGTCGGCTGCCGTCGCGAAATGCTCATTCATCAGGGCGACCCACCCTCCTCCGAACGGTACCTTGGGCGCAAAAGCCATCAACGGTGTGCGCACGATGCCGAAATAGACCAATTCATCGTAGCGCAAGCGTTCGTGGTCGGTATACCCCCGGTTGCGAACGGCTCCGTTTGCCAGCGGGACCACATCGGTCGTCGTGCTGCCGATGTCGATCAGGAATCCGTCCCGGTAGCGCTGCGCCAGCCAGATCGCGCTGGCCATCCAGTTGGCGGAGGCGATCAGCGGCAGTTGCCGTGCCGAGACCGTGCGGCTGTCGAGCAGTTCGGGCGTGCCGGCGAAGACGCGCAACGGTTGCTCGAAAAGGCCTGCCATCCGTTCGAGCACCGCGCGCACGCCCGTCGCCCGGTCGGGGAAGTTGTCGGCCAGTTCGCCGGTCATCGTCACGGCATGGGCCCGTGCCGTCGTCAGCGGCCACTCCGCGCCGATCGATAGCACGGCCGCTTCGAGCTGGTCGAGTCCCAGCCAGAGCGGGCACGCGCGCTGCACGATACCGGCGATGCGGCCGTCGCCGTCCAGTGCCACGGCCTTCAGATGGGCGCCGCCGATGTCCCAGCCGACGCTGTCAATTCGCATGGTGTACGGGGATCTCGATGCGCACGCTACGCCCATCCGGCCGCGTTGGCGCGGGCAGCCGGCCCGTGCGCGAGAGTTGGATCACATGGCTTGCGACGTTGATTCCGAGCGCTGGGCGCAGACCGACGTACGAGGTGGTCAGGCGCGGGTTAACTTCCAGGACCATGGGCCCTCTTCGGGTCTGAATGAAATCGATGCCGGCGTAACCCCAGAGTTTCGGGATCGCCGCCGCCACCGCTGCGGCCAACCGCTGCGCGGCGTCCCAATCGATTTCCTTCAGATTGACGGTGCAGGCTTCGAGTTCAAGGCCGCCGTCAGTCATTCGCAGGTGCTGGCCATTGCAGCTGAGCAATTGTGCTCGTCCAGCAGAGAAAAGGGCCGAAAGGCTGCGGTGTTCACCCGCAACCAGCGGCTGTACGACCCAGCCGGCTGTTCCTGTCGATGTGGACCAGTCCCACCATTCGGCCTCGGTGCGGAGTATCCGGATTCCTGCGCAGCCGGCGCCGTCGTCCGGTTTGACGACGATCGGAAACGGCAGATTCGGGGGTAAGCTCGGGTCGGCAGCCTCGGTCGGGACGGCCGGTATGCCCGCTTCGCGCAAGGCTGTGACGGTCCGCAGTTTGCTGGCGGTCAGGGTGACCGCATCCGCCGGCGCCGTCAGCAGTACGCGGCCGGCCGCTTCGGCATCGCGGCACAGGCGGGCGAGGAGCCCGTCGGTTTCGGGGGCGATCGGCCAGACGGCATCGCACAGCGCCAGCTCGGCTTGCCAGCAGTCCTCGAACACCTGTTCCGCTGCCACCCTGACCCGTTGGATGGGGTATTCACCCGAGAGGGGGGGATCTTCAAAGCTGGCGTGCTGCATGAATCTGACGGCAGTGCCGGGGATCTCGGCGAGGTCGGTCAGTAGCGCGTCGCGCATCAACCGCCCTTCGGCGATCAGCGATGCGATGGAGGGTGTGGGGGTCAGCCCACCGCCGGTCACGTATTCCAGGAGCAGGATGCGCACGGTATGTTCGTTCCGCTCGTCGCGGTACATCGCTGCCGCGGATGGAGGCGGCTCGCGGCATGGTATTGCGATGGGGTGCTCAGATGAGGGTTCGGGTCGTCGTTGCGGTAGCTGTGAGGCAGGCTGCGTGCCCGGTCGGCACGGGGCGCCTGGAATGGTGGTGCCTCTAACGCAAAAAGCGTTGCCGCGAGGCAAGCCTCGCGGCAACGCTTTCCGGAAGAGGCCTGGGCCGCTTACTTGTGCGCGGCGAACGGATGCTCGGTGGAGCCCTTCTTCGCAACGACCTCGGCAGCCTTCGGCTCGCCGGCTACGGCGCGCTTGATGGACTCCTTGGTGGCTTCATAGTTGTAGTCCTGGATCTTGGCGTCGTCTTCGGCCAGCCAGTGAATGAAGACACCGACGCAGATGAAGATGTCGTCCGCTTCGTCGGCAGGAATGGTGCCGTCTTCGACGCAGTCCATGACGGCCATCGCGACGCCGCGCTGTGCGGGCCCGAACATCTGCGTGGCTTGCTTGCCGTTCTTGATGGTCACCTTGTTGAACATGACCGTGCTCGGCTTCGCAGCCAGGTTCGGTGCGACCACGGCGAGGAGGCTCGAGAAGCCGTCCTTGTTGTTGGTGATGCAGTTGCAGAATGCGGATTCGGCGGCGCTGCCACGCGGTCCCATGATCAGGTCGATGTGCGCGATTTCGTTACCGCCACCGAACAGAGACTCGCCCACCAACACTTTATTAATCTTCGCCATCTCAATTTCCTCTTATGGTTTTCACACTAAACGACACCCTGGTCCTCCTCCCAGTCCGGGTCCGGGGACCCCCGTCTCACGGCTTCTTCGTGCCCTCGCACTGCGGGTGGACCGAATCGTCCGTCCCATTCGCGAAGGCCTGCGCGCACCCGAGCTTCACGGCAAGCACGCAGGCGACCGTGAGATCGGCTGTGGTGCCCGGATTGATACCGTTCGCCTTGAATTCGCTATCGACGGCCTGGAATGAAGCCACTGCCTCTGCGGGAGAAGCCGCTGCCGACAACGCATTTTCGAGTTCCGCCATCCTGGCGGCTACCATCCTGGTATGGCGGGTTCCAAATTTCCGCTCGATGTGGCTGTCCGGTAGGCGTTGCAGAAGCCGCAGAAAGACAGCCGCCGCTGCCCAGGCTTCATCGCCCCAGCGGCTTAGCCACGTATGATAACTGGGAATTGCGAAATCAAAAACCTCTGCATACCCGTTGGCATATTGCCGGGCGATCAGATCGCGTCCGGCGGCGAGTTCCATCGCCGCCCGCAAGGTGACGGTCGGAGGCTCCCGAACATCCTGTATTTCGGCCTGTCCCAGCCCTCCGGGCTGCGCCAGCGCGATGGCGCGAAAAGCCCAGTCGGCATCGTTACGCGTCGTTCCGGCCAGGATACGGATCACGGCTGCACGCAGTGTTTCCCGCGGGCGAACGGTCTGCGCGGCCAGCATCAATGGCGCTGCGAGCAGTACGATCCCCAGGTTGGTGTTGCAGCCGACGGCTGCCCGGGTCGCCTCGATGGCGTAGAAGATCCTTTCTCCCAGACTCAGGGCCGGATCGGCCAGCGGCGGCGCACTGGCCTCGGCGCTGCGCCGGAAGTCGGCGACGGTCATGTCGTGTCCGGCCGCGTAGATGCTGACATTCCCCGGCTTGAAAGCCTGCAGGTCGAGTTCGCAGGCATCCCGATAGGCGGCTGCGCAGGCTGCGGGCGTCAGGACGGTGCCGTCCGCTCTCAAACCGCCGTCGCCTCCCGCTCTGTCATCGGTGCACACAGGCCCAGCAGGTCATCGACCAGCAGGCCGGCGATGTCGACGTCCGATACCGTCTGCAGGCCCTTCCACGCGGGAATGCTGTTGACCTCCAGCACGGAGTAACGGCCGTGGCGGTCGCGGATGATGTCCACCCCCGCGTAGTTCATGTCCAGCAACCTCACGGCGTCTTCGGCAAGCCGGCACAGCAACAGGTCGTCGAGGCGCGCGGGCTCGCAGCGAGCGCCCTGGGCGATGTTGTTGAGCCAGGTCACGCCGCAGCGGCGCATCGCGGCGACGGCCTTGTTGCGGACCACGAACACGCGCCAGTCGTGCGGCGCGTCCGGCGTCGAGTCCACGAAACGCTGCAAATAAAAGATGCCGTTGCTGTCGCTGAGTTCGCCGAGTTCGTCGGCTGCCGCATAGCGGCGCAGGCCCTCGCCCTGGGATCCGAACAGCGGCTTCGACACAACCTCGTGGCCTGCGGCGAGTTCGGCCCGGGCGATCGCCTCCGCCTGTGCGCGGTCGCGGACGGTCCAGGTCGGCGGCGTCGGGATGCCGCCGCGGTGCAGGCGAAAGCTCGTCATGGCCTTGTCCACGGTCCGTTCGATGGCGCCGGCATCGTTGTACACCGGGATGCCGAGCAGTTTCAGCGCGTGCAGCACATCCAGGAAAAAGGTCACTTCCTCCAAGGAGCCGCCCGGCACGCCCCGAACGAAGACGGCCTCCGGCAGGCGGTCTTCGAAGCCCGACACGACGATCGGCAGTGGGTCTTCGCCGAGTGCGAGCCGGCAGCCGGTCAGCGAGGCATAGAGCCCTTCGCAGCCGCGCTGCGCGAGGGCCTTCCGGATCCGCGCTCCATGCCAACCGGGATCTTCGGTGAAGATCGCGACGCGACGCGGCACCCGTCAGTCTCCGAACGAGCGTTCGAGCAGTTCCTCGTCGATGCGTCCCGCGTGGAAGCTGCGCCCGGTTTCGATCGCCGTGACGATCACGCTGGCTGGGCTGAACAGCATCGGGTCGACCTTGAAGAAGTCGTAGTTGTATTCCTTGAATACCTCGGCAAACGGTTTGCCGTAATCGCGCGACACGGAGCTTGGCAGCTCGTTGGCCAGTGCCTCGGCCGCCGTGTCGTCGCCGCGGACGAACAAATGCGCCTGCCCGCCGAACAGGATGGCGTCATTGGTGCGTCCCATCGCCTTGATGAAATTCGGATGGGGCGGAGGGACCGGCGCCGAGGCAGCGCCGTCGACGATGTTTTCCAGTGGAAAATGCAGCGCATGAGCCTTGTGCAGTGCCACTTCCAGTACGCGCCCGACGACCTGCATGCCACCGGCGAGGCTGCTGGTCGGCGTCAGGATGACGGTCAGGTTCTGCGGCTCGACCTTGCAGGCGGCGGCGATCTTGTCGATGACTTCGACCGGCGGCAGTTTGTCGACTTCCATGACGATCGTCGTCTCTTCGGCGCGATCGCGATAGCCGAGCTCCTTGTAGAGCTCCTCGACCGACTCTTCACGACCTTCTTTGGTCTTCGTCGCCATCGCCCGCGCCGGTCCGGAGCCGAGCGCGAAGAATGCGCCCTTGCCCTTGCCCTGGCCGTGCGACAAGCTCCAGCCGGCGTACTGGCTGCCGAGGCAGGCGATGACGGGATTCGTGCTGTGTACATGCACGGTCAACGGCCAGTTCGGTGTGGCACTGGCGTGGCTCAGTGTGACCCGCCCCAGGCCGCCCATGCAGATTTCGGTGATCAGTCGGCCGGCTTCGAGGCCGCCGCGCGCACCGATGCCCGCATCGATCAAGGTGCTGCCGTTGGCGAAGCGTTCGATGCCCAGCCGAAGCATGTCGGCACGGGTGATCAGGTATTTGACGATCGGCAATGCATAGGCATTGACGCTGGGTGTGTTTGGCATGATGGTCCTCGATTGGGCTGAGTCTTGCGCCTGGGCAGCGGCGCCGGGCGGTCGAATGGGCGCGATATTAAAGCATCAGCGCCGCGCGGATAAGCCGTTCGCGGGTGAAAAGCCGTCTTTCCAGGACGGGTAGCGAGGCCGCCGAGGCCGACACGCTGCAGAGCGGGTCGCCGACAGACAGTACGTTGCCGGGGGAGGGTCGGTCGGCAGCCCAGTCCGGCCAGTTGATTCCGGGCGGGATGCGGCCTTGCCGCTCGGCATACACGATCCGGAAGCCGCGCGGAGAGGCGTGCGTAACGGAAGCGGCGGGCAGTGACCCGCGGCAGGCGTCGAGGTGCGCTGCAAGCAGACCCTGGCGAAAACTCGGGTCATGAAGGCATAGCGTGGCGCTAGGGCGGGGGTTGAGCTCGAGCACGTGGCATTGCCCCCCATGGTGGATGAAGTCAAGGCTGTTCAGACCGACCAGCCCCAGGGCCCGCGTCAGGTCCCGCGCGTATCGGCAGACCGCTCGCCGTTGCGTGGGCGGCAGCGTGGTCGGGGTCAGGGCGCCGCCGAACAGCATGGGGCGGTCCCGGCGGTGCCCGGCGGTCAGCAGCCGATTGAAGCCCACGGGCGCGATGTCGGTGCCGTTGGCCAGGAACAATAGCGAGTGGGCCGGCGCCTCGAGGTGTTGCTGAAGATAGCAGTCGGGAGGGATGGCCCGCGCGGGAGTGAAGAACTGCACGCCGATCCCGCCCTCGCTGGCTCGATGCTTGATGAGCCAGCGGCCCGGGCCTGGGTCGGGTGCGGTGGTAGTGGTCGCCGCGTCGAGCTGGGTCGCAGGATAGGGAATGCCCAGCTCGTCTAGCAGTCCGAAGAAATGCCCTGGTGTCTTGATGCGGCGCAGCGTATCGGGCGCATTGCCGTACAGGCGGCGTCCGACGATCAGGGCTTCCAGCAGTTCGGGACGGCTGTCGAAGCCGCCCGCGGTCACCAGCGGGGTGCCGGAACCGCAGGGTGCGAGGCGCTCACTCTCGGCAAGGAGCCGCTCCGGGTCGAAGTCGGGCCGGTCGGCAGCACCGATGGCGGCGCAGGCCCGGCTGCAGGCGATGGTGTCGGTGTCGGCGAACCAGTCCAGTGCCAGGGCATCGATGCCGGCCCGCGAGCAGGACTGCGCCAGCATCCGCACCGAGACGCCCACCAGCAAGACCGCTGCGGGATAGGTGTTCAGAGACGTCGCTCGTCGCGTCAGGGAATCGGACGGCAGGGATCATCAGCGGTCGCAGACGGCGTTCGTTGCGCCGCTCACTTCGCCGGGTTCCGCTGCTTGCGACGCCGAAACACGGTCGCGGCGGTTAGGCTCGCCGTCCGGCAATGGCTCGACCCGAATTTCCGCGCCCTGATTTCTTGCGCTGGCGACCAGGAACTCCAGGTGCGGTCGCTCCCGGAAGTGCTGTCGCGCCTCGTCCGCCAGATGCCGTGCCCGCTCCGGACTCGCCGCGAGGCAGAAGCCGGTCGGGCCCCAGGATGTCTGGCCGATGCCCACGGCCTGTCGGGATTGCAGCCAATCCAGCGCTTCGGCCACGTCCGGGCTGGTGAACCGGCCGCCTTGGGCCGGACTGAAATAGTCGCCGATCGAGCGCTGAACATCGCTGATGACGCCGCCAAATGCGGCGAGATCGCGTTCACACAGCGCCGGCAAGGCGCGCAGCAGGACGTGATGGCAGATCCGGGCGGCCTCGGTTGCCGGGAATGGCGGCAGGGTTCTGAACGCTGCCAGTTCCGCTTCACCGTGGAGGCCGCCTCCGCGGCGATCGAATACGAGGATGAAGCGCCAGTCCTCGGGGAAATCGAAGCGAGCGAGGAGGGGCGGCGTGACGGTGTGCGCGCCGTGCCCGCCGTCGACAATGAAGCCGCCGTTTTCGAAGGCGGCGATGCCAACCCCGGAACGGCGTCCGCGGCCAATCAGGTGAGCGACCTCGCGCACCGTAGGCTCGGCTCCGTAGAGGCGATGCAGTCCCAGTGCGAGCGCGAGCGCGAACTGTGTGCCCGACCCGAGACCGACGTGTTCCGGTATTGCGGCATCGATGGCGATCTCCGCAGCGACCGCCAGGCCCAGTGCGTCCGAAACCCGTCGCGCGATGGCCAGGCACCGCTCGCGATAGGCCGGTGGGGTTGCCAGGTGATCGGACGGGCGGAGCGTGATGCAGGTCGCGACCTCGTTCAGGCTGACGCCGATGCTGCCGAACACGCGTCCGGCGGCTCCACTGGGGTCGAGAAATCCCATGTGCAGGCGCGCGGGGGCCCGGATCGAGACTTCGCTCGGTGGCCAATTGCGGTGGGGTGCCGTGGTCACGGATCAGGCATCGAGGTCGGGGCGCATGGCAGTGGGGTTGCTGGCGCGAAAAAAGTAAGGCCCGCGATGCTAGTCGATTGTGGCTGGATTTGTCGACCTGCAGCGGCCCGCGTCTTCGGTCGGGTGCCGGTGCGCAAGTTGAAAGTTCACCGCCGTTTCCCCTATGCTTGCGCCGTTTATATCGCGCCGTCCAACACTTCCGCCGCTGCGGCGGGGCGCGCGCAGTCCGACGGGGCCAGTGGGTCTTCCGGCGCCGCCCGGACGACGATCAGCCGCCGGTAGATCCATTCTGAGGTAGGTGATGAGCGATCAGGTCAGCGTGGAAATTCGGTCGAACGTGCCGAGCCCCTTCTGTGGTATCGCGTCTGACGATCTACAGATCCAGGTGTCCGGGCTGGACGTGCGGGTCGTCGCGAACGGTGACGCGGTCACCACGCCGGCGTTCGAACTCCCCGTCGAGGCGTTGAAGCCCCGTGTGGCGGGAGTCGAGTGTTCCCTGGACGAGGCGTGTGCCCGTGCCGCCGAACTGATCAGCCGGAGTCATTACCCCGTCTTCAGCGGCTTCGGAACCGATGTCAACGACACGCGTGCTGCCTTGTCGCTGATCGATCGTTGCCGCGGTGTGTTCGATCAGAAGCGCTCCGAACCGAGCTTGCGCAACCTGCTCGTGGTGGCCGATTCGGGCTGGATGGCGACTACGCTGGGCGAAGTCAAGAATCGTGCCGATGTGCTGGTCGTGTTCGGTACCGACATCGAGGACGGTTTTCCCCGCTTTTTCGAGCGCTTCGTCTGGAATAGCGAAACCCTGTTCGGGCAGGATCCCGCGACGCGCGAAGTCATCTATATAGGCCGGGAACCCAGCGGCCGCGCGGCTTATGCCCCGGATGGCCGGGCCCCCTGGGTGCTGCCCTGCCCGTCCGAAAGCTGGCCGGACGTGGCAGCGGCCCTATCCGCCCTCGCGCGCGGTGCGCGCTTGCAGGCGAGCGAGATCGGAGGCCTGGCTATCGGCGACCTGCAAAAGGTCGTGGAGCGGCTGAAGAATGCCAGTTACAGCGTGGTCACCTGGGCGGCGGGTCAACTCGATTTTCCCAATGCCGATCTGACGGTGCAGCAACTGTGTCAGTTGGTCGTGGTGTTGAATGAAACGACCCGCAGCGGTGTGCTTCCGCTGGGTGGCCAAAACGGCGACAAGACGGCCGCCCAGGTTTGCGCCTGGCAAACCGGTTATCCGACGCGCGTCAGCTTTGCGCGAGGTTACCCCGAGTTCGATCCCTTCCTGTTCGGCACGGATCGGTTGCTGGCCTCCGGTGAAGCGGATCTGCTGGTCTGGGTGGCCAGCCTGTCGACTCTGCCGCTTCCGGTGACCGACGTCCCCACGATCGTGATCGCCCGTTCGGGCATGCGCTGCGAACGCGAACCGGAGGTCTTCATTCCGGTCGGCACGCCCGGCATCGACCATGTCGGGCACGCTTATCGCTGCGACAGCGTCGTAGCCATGCCTTTATATAAGCTGCGGGAGTCCGGGTTGCCGTCTGCGCAGGCGGTACTGCAGGGCATCGAAAACGCGCTCGATGCGTTGTGACCGGAGAGGGCCGATAACATGTTGACAAAGCTGGCCGGCGGCAAGGTTTACGATCCGGCACACGGGCAGGACGGGGTGGTGCGCGACATCTTCATCCGCGATGGCCGCATCGTCGACGGACCGGGCGGTGACACCCCCGACAAGGTCTATGACCTCAGCGGCCGGATCGTCATGGCCGGCGCGATCGACATGCACACCCATATCGGTGGCGGTAAGGTCACGATCGCGCGCACGCTGCTGCCGGAGGATCATCGCGGAGATCCGGCGATGCGCGAAGGACTCATGCGCGGTGGCTGCGGACATGCCGCTCCGTCCACGCTGACCACCGGTTACCGCTACGCGGAGATGGGCTATACCGCCGGGTTCGAGCCCGCGGTGCTGCCGATCAATGCCCGTCAGGCGCATATGGAGATGGCCGACGTGCCGCTGATGGACGTCGGCGGCTACGTGATGCTGGGCAGTGACGATTTCTTCCTGCGTCTGCTGTCGTCCGGGGCCGATCAGCGCCTGATCAACGACTACGTCGCCTGGACGATCCGATCCAGTCAGTGCATCGGTGTCAAAGTCGTAAACCCCGGCGGCATCAGCGCCTTCAAGTTCAATCAGCGCAAGCTGGACCTGGACGAGGATCACACCTATTACGGCGTGACGCCGCGACAGATCTTGCAGTCGCTGGCGCGTGCCGTACACGAACTCGGCGTGCCTCATCCGCTGCATGTCCACGGCTGCAATCTCGGCGTGCCGGGGAACGTCGACACGACCCTCAACACGATCGCCGGCATCGAAGGGTTGCCGATGCATCTGACGCATGTGCAGTTTCACAGTTACGGCACCGAAGGCGATCGCAAATTCTCGTCTGGGGCCGCGCGGATTGCCGAGGCCGTCAACGCCAACAAGAACATCACCGTCGACGTCGGGCAGATTCTGTTCGGTGCCACCGTCACCGCTTCCGGCGATTCGATGCGCCAGCACGCGAACGCGGGCCACGCGAATCCCGCCAAATGGGTGTGCATGGACATCGAGTGCGATGCCGGTTGCGGCGTCGTGCCCTTCAAATACCGCGACCAGAACTTCGTCAATGCGCTGCAATGGTGCATCGGGCTCGAAGTGTTCCTGATGGTCGAGGATCCGTGGCGAGTATTCCTGACCACCGATCACCCGAATGGTGCACCGTTCACGAGTTACCCGCATCTGATCAAGCTGCTGATGGATCGCAGTTTCCGCAACGACACGCTGGCGACGATCAATCCCGACGCGGCGGCTTTGAGCAACCTCGGCTCGCTCCAGCGTGAATACAGCCTGTACGAAATCGCCATCATGACGCGGGCCGGTGCCGCGCGACTCCTGGGGCTGTCGGACCGTGGTCACCTCGGTGCCGGGGCTGGTGCGGACATCACCGTGTACAGGCCGCAGGATGATGTCGAAAAGATGTTCGAAGCGCCGGACTATGTGTTCAAGGATGGTGAATTGGTGGTCGATCACGGCATGATCGTCAACGTCGTCTGGGGCAACGTCCATACCATCCGGCCGGAATACGATCGAAGCATCGAAGGGCGGCTGAAGGACTACTTCGACCGGTACCTCACGATGCATGTCGACAATTTCCCGATTAGCGACTGGGAGCTCGAGGGCGACGGTCGCAGCAAGATCCTTATCCACCCCTGTCGGACGGGGGGGCGCTCATGATCATCAATGGCGTCGCCATCGACGACACCTTCGCGGAAGCCTTTCCGATGAAGGCCACGCGCGTCATCATCACCGCGCTCAATCAACGCTGGGCCTACCACGCAGCCAACGCGATGACCGGCTTTGCCACCTCCGTCATTGCCTGCGGCTGCGAGGCCGGAATCGAGCGCGAACTGGACCCCGCGGACACGCCGGACGGCCGGCCGGGGGTGTCGGCCCTGATCTTCGCGATGGGCGGCAAGGGTCTCGCGAAACAGGTCGAAACGCGAGCCGGGCAGTGTGTCCTGACCTCTCCGACATCGGCCTTGTTTGCAGGCATCCACGACGGCGACAAGATCCCTCTGGGCAAGAACCTCCGCTTCTTCGGCGATGGCTTCCAGATATCGAAGCGGATCGGAGGGCGCCGCTACTGGCGTATCCCCGTCATGGACGGCGAGTTTCTGTGCGACGAAACCACCGGTGTTGTGCCTGCCGTCGGAGGAGGTAATTTCCTCATCCTGGCCGAATCGCAGGCCCAGGCCCTGGCGGCCTGCGAGGCGGCCATCGCCGCGATGAAGACCGTCCCCAACGTGATCATGCCCTTTCCGGGCGGTGTCGTCCGGTCCGGCTCCAAGGTCGGTTCACGCTACAAGGCGCTCAACGCGTCGACCAACGATGCGTTCTGTCCGACCTTGAAGGGCCAGACCGTAACGGCCCTGTCGCCGGAGATCGAGTCGGTGATGGAGATCGTCATCGACGGCTTGTCCGACCAGGATATCCGGCGCGCGATGCGCCTGGGTATCGAGGCGGTCTGCGCGCTGGGTGCCGCGAACGGCGTGCGGCGCATCAGTGCGGGCAACTACGGCGGCAAGCTCGGTCCGTTCCTGTTTCCCCTTCGGGAAATCATGGCCTAGCCCGACGTCCGCCGGTCGCAAACCTTGTCTTTCAGGATGCAGCAGATGAGTGCCGTCACTTTTGTCTTGAAGGCCGCTCTCCGGCAGCGCCTCGACGTGTCGCCGCTGATTCCCGAGGCGCTCGCTCCGCTGGGGCCGGACCAGATCGGTGCGATCCCGCTGCACTACGGGAACCGAACGCTTGCCGTGGAGGAGTTGTTCGATTTCGAGGTGGGTCAGGGCGATCCCGGCGTGATCTTCCGCGGCGGTTCCGAGAAGCTGGATTATGTCGGAAGAGGTATGACCCAGGGCGAGATCCGTGTCGAAGGTCCCGCCGGTGCCTATGTCGGTCTGCAGATGAAGGGCGGTAGGCTCAGTGTGACGGGCAGTGTGGGCCTCTTCTGCGCGGCCGAGATGCGACGCGGCGCGATCCTGGTCGAGGGCAATGCCGGGGATTGGCTCGGCGGCGCATTGCCGGGCAATCGCAAGGGTATGGCGGGCGGTTCAGTCATCGTCAGGGGGTGTGCCGGCGCGCGGGTCGGCGATCACATGCGCCGTGGCGTGATCCTGATCGAGGGCGACGCCGGCGAATATCTGGGCTCGCGCATGGTGGCGGGCACAATCGCCGTCAAGGGGCGCGTCGGCGCTCACCCCGGCTACGCGATGAAACGAGGCACCCTGCTGCTCTTCAGTGCTCCGGGCAGCGTGCCACCCACGTTCAATGACTGCGGTCTTCACACGCTCGGATTCCTGCCGCTGCTGCTGCGCAGCTTTGTCGGGCTCGGCTCCAGCGCGTTCGGAATCTGCCAGCGTGTCCAGCGGTATGCCGGAGACCTCGCTGCCAACGGCAAAGGCGAGATCCTCATCGTCCAATAGCCTCACGACAGCGTTCGCCATCGCGGTCCGTCCTCCGCTCCGAACCCACTTTCGCCGACTTCGCGCCGTCGCTTCCCGCGGGCTCAAGGGGCCGTGACGCCGCGCGTCCGTGTGTCCTCAATCGCGATTCTTTGGTGTTCCTGCAACGGGCTTTCGTCCCTTTACGCACCCAGCTCACACCTGCGGCATTCTGTCGCACTTTTTTCTTGACACCCACGGGGGTGCTGACTAGACTGCGCTCCACCCGAAGGATCGGGGGGCCTTGGGCTTGGCGCGA
>NZ_JBSYXP010000059.1:0-464 GCF_054172105.1 Methylolobus aquaticus | reverse complement strand
CTGGACCGGCGGGCCTTGCCGGCGCCGGAACGGGCGAGCACGGCGACGCTGGCCCCCCGGACCCCGACCGAAGCGCAGCTGGCGGCGATCTGGCAGGAAGTCCTCGGCCTCGACAGCGTCGGCGTCAGCGACAACTTCTTCGCACTCGGCGGCGACTCCATCCTGTCCTTGCAAGTGGTCAGTCGCGCGCGTGCAGTGGGGTACGCGCTGAGTCCGAAGGACCTGTTCCGGCACCAGACACTGGCCGCGCTGGCCGCGGTGGCGCAGCCGCTGGCGACCACCGCCTTCGACCCCGGTCCGGTGACCGGAGCGGTGCCGCTGACGCCGATCCAGGCCGAGTTCTTTGCCACCGACATCCCGGCGCGCCATCACTGGAACCAGTCGGTACTGCTGGCGAGCCCTGGACCACTCGACACCGACGCACTGGCAGCAGCGCTGCGCGCGCTGCTGGCGCAGCACGACAG
>NZ_JBSYXP010000058.1:0-498 GCF_054172105.1 Methylolobus aquaticus | reverse complement strand
CTGCTGGCGAGCCCTGGACCACTCGACACCGACGCACTGGCAGCAGCGCTGCGCGCGCTGCTGGCGCAGCACGACAGTCTGCGGCTGCGCTACCGACAGGTCGACGGGGTGTGGCAGCAGGCGTACGCCGAGCCCGAGCCGGCCGCCGAGCTGCTGTGGCACCGCCCGGTCGCCGACCGGGCGGCGCTCGCAGCCGAGGCCGAGGCGGCACAACGCAGCCTCGATCTGGCGCAAGGCCCCGTGCTGCGGGCGGTGTATATGCCGGTGGCGGACGGCAGCGCGCGGCTGCTGCTGGTGATCCACCACCTGGTGGTGGACGGGGTGTCGTGGCGGATCCTGCTGGAGGATCTCCACACCGCCTACCGCCAGCGGGTGGCGGGACAGCCGATCGTGCTGCCGCCGAAGACCGCCTCGTTCCAGACCTGGGCCCGGCACCTCGAAATCTACGCTGCCAGCGCAGCCCTGCGCCAAGAAGCCGCCTTCTGGGGGGCCATGCTC
>NZ_JBSYXP010000057.1:0-573 GCF_054172105.1 Methylolobus aquaticus | reverse complement strand
CGCGTCCGGTCACGCTGACCAACCTTGCTCCCGATGCGAGTGGGGTGGACTTCGCCGTAGCCCGCTTCGCGCCGGTGCGGTGATGCTGGAGCGCATCCCCCATCCAGAGACCGCCGAGACGCGCATAATCCGGCTCCCCGCTACCGGACCCGAGCCGGCGAACACGCTCGTGCACCTGCACTGCAGGATACCCGGCGTGAAAGAGCGCGGCCTTTACGGCAGCAACTCACGCTTCGAAGTCGAGTTCGAGACAGCCTATGTCATCGCCGGCTATGACCAGCGTTTCTACGACTGGTATGTCGAGAACACGCAGATCTCCGCCACCGCGATGTTTCGCCAGCTCGCTGCGACCACCGATTTCATCTTCACGATCGCTATCGATGAAGTACGCCCGTTCATCTCGTTCAAGACCGGCGCGATCGGCTTCGTGGTGACGCAGGCAAGCGTCGTCGATGACGAAGCCTGGTTCCCGGAGTCGAACAACGAGTTCATCATGGGCGGCTCGGTATCGGCCTGGATCCTTGTCTGGGAGCCGCCGGTCCAGCGTCCACCATCCGGGGTTCAGAGAAGTCC
>NZ_JBSYXP010000056.1:0-753 GCF_054172105.1 Methylolobus aquaticus | reverse complement strand
GGCGCTTTCTTCAGTGGTGACGCCCTCGAACAGCGGGTCCTGGTCGAGTGCCTTACCCAGCGCCTGGTGCGCCGCGATGATGCGGTCCATGACCGCCGGTACCCAGCGCTTGGTCTCGCAGCCGGCGGGTTGGCCCTCGGCGTTCAAGCCGACCTGCTGGCCGCCTTCATAGACCGGATCGCTCAACATATATTTTGGCACGCACTGCGGGGTGGCGTTATCGAACCACATGTCCTCGAACAGCACGACCATGCGTTTGCCACGACCCTTGATGACGTTGAATTCGGCCTTGATGGTCGAGAAGTCGTAGACGCCCTTTGAGGTTTCGACCTTGCTCCAGATGACCGGGACCATGACGCCCTTAATCTCCGGCGGGATCTGCGGCAGGATGACCTTGACATCGGCCAGGGTCACTTTGTTGGGCAGTTGGACGTAGTGTCCCGGATGCCATTTCTTGGGGCCGATTTTGGTGGCGACGGGGTCGACGCCCTTGCCGGTGATCGCGATATTGTTCTTCGTTAGCGAGGTTCCGATATACAGGTTGGCTGGGAGGTTGCCGGTCGACAGCGGGGCGAAGGCGAAGCTGACGGCGCAGCTCTGGCCTGGCGACAGCGAGGCGCCGCAGGAATTCATCGTCATCGTATAGTTTTCGTCCTTTTCGCTGATGGTAAAAATACTTTCCGTTTTGGTGCTGGTATTTTTCAGCGTGAGGGTTTTCGAGGTGCTGGTGGTGAAAATCTGCTGATCGGGGAA
>NZ_JBSYXP010000055.1:0-854 GCF_054172105.1 Methylolobus aquaticus | reverse complement strand
GTCGGCCCTGCAAAATTCCTTTAAGCGACATTCGGCAGCGTCTGGCCGTTCCAGGGAGGTAGCGGCAAGCGGAGGTCGAGACGCGCGAATGCGGCGCATGAACGGTCTGCGGTGGTCGCGAGTAACGCGCAACGGATCCAGGCGCATAACCAAAACGGCCAAAAAAGGGGCTTGATGCGGCCGCGCAGGACCGCGCGGATCAGCCAGCGCAGGTTGTAGCCGGCCGCGCACAGCACGGCGTGCAAGGCATCGCCCAAGGCGCCCGGCAACCAGCAGCGATCCATGCGGTGGTCGTGTTTGAGATGACCGATGGCGGGCTCGATGGCCTGCCGCCGCTTCAGCCAGCGGCGTTGCTTGGCGCTGAGCGAGCGGTACTGGCCGCGGTGAATGAGTTCCACCTTGGGGTTATCCGCATCGACGCCGCGAAAGCCCAGGTCGACCAGCACCTGCTGCGGCGCAACCGCGTACGGCTCCAGCAGGATCGTCGTCTGCTCCCGTTGGGAGTGGAGCAGATGACCATCGTAGGGATTGCCGGGAAAGGTCCGCGCGCCGACTATCAGCCCCTGCGCATAGGTCACTGCCACGCAGGTTTTCACCCCAAATTCATACGGCTTGCGGGCTTTGCCCTTGCCGATGCATTCCACTTCCGGGGCATGGAGGGCGTAGAGTTTGTTTTTGTCCTTCGGCTGCTGGGTTCGAATCCGTTCGGCGCGCTCCCACAGCGTCTCCAAATGTGACAGCGCGGTCGCCGTGGCGACGCCACTGACCTGGGCCCGTTGGCGTTGCACCGCTCGCAGCACAATCCCCAGGATCGTCCGCTGCCGCTTGACCACCCGCCGCAAGCGCTTGAACTG
>NZ_JBSYXP010000054.1:0-894 GCF_054172105.1 Methylolobus aquaticus | reverse complement strand
ACCACCCGCCCGGACGAGTGCAGGGCCGCCGCCGACACCGGCAGCAGGAACTCGCCCAGCGAGGTCGTCGGATCCCAGCTCAAGGCACCGGTCGTCGCATCGATGCTCAGCGCCCGCACGTGATAGCCCGGTTCAGTGTCGTCCGGTTCCAGCAGCACGTGATTGCCCACGTCGCCCTCTCCCACGAAGGCGTCGAACAACAGGAAGGGGCGACGGGCATAACCCTGTGTGGTCGCGCCGCCGAGCGCGATGGTGTTGCCGTTCTCGGCAATCGGCACGCCCCGCAGCCAGTATTGGTCGTTCTGCTTCCAGACGATCCCCGCCACGCCCAAGCGAGTGGAGATCGTCACTCCGGTGATCTCCTGGATCCCGCTGTTGGCCAGGGTCCCGGTATCGGTGATGGCCGCATCCCAGGTATAACCCCCCGCGCTTGCGCTGTAGGTGGTCGTGTCCTTGCGCTGGAACACCGTCGTCGCGCTGATCGTCGCCGGCAGCTCGACGATCGCGAAGCTCACGCTGGATGGCGGATTGTCGGCGTCATTGTTGGCCAGCGGCGCCGACACCCCGGTCGCCACCTGATTGCCGTCGGCATCCAGCAGCACGATCGACCAGATGATCGTGTTGCCGCCGAACGGCGCGTTCAGGCTCAGTTCGATCGGGTCCGACTGGATCTTGCCCCCGTCGTTGATCGTCCCGGTCTGCGCGTTCAGCGCCACCGCCCCGTCGATCTTCGCCTCGATCCGCCACGACACCGCCGTCACCGGCCAGGTCGACGCCCGCGGATCCCGCGACACCGTCACCGTCGCCGCATACGTCAACGACACCGTGTTCGCGATCACCCACGGCGACGACGCCGTCTCGCCGATCGCCTCCGCCAGGGTGGCCGCATCGCCG
>NZ_JBSYXP010000053.1:0-986 GCF_054172105.1 Methylolobus aquaticus | reverse complement strand
GTAAGCGCTCCACAAACCCCAGGCTATGCGGTGCGGATCAGGTGGTGATCAAATCCGCGGGTGGGCAGTTCCAGGGCAAGAGGGCTTCGAAGTGTTCGACAGTGGTAGCGGTCGGCAAGCGGCGCAAGACATGGCGCAGCCACAGGTACGGTTCGAGGCCGTTGGCCTTGGCGGTTTCGACCAAGGAGTAGATCAGCGCGCTGGCGTGGGCGCCGGCCGGGGTGTCGGCAAACAGCCAGGCTTTGCGGCCGACGACGAAGGGACGGATGGCATTCTCGGCCGGGTTGTTGTCGAGGGGCAGATCACCGCGCTCGAGGAAGCGGATCAGGCGCGGCCACTGCTGATGGAGATAGTGCAAGGCTTGGCCCAGCAGCGTGGTGGGCGGTACCGTGGGGCGAACGGTGTCGAGCCACTGGCGCAGTTCCGCCAACACCGGGCGACTGTGCGTTTGCCGTGCCGCGAACCGTTCTGCAGAGCCGCTGTCACGGTGGGCCTTTTCGATCGCGTAGAGCCGGGCGATGGTGTCCAGGGCCTTGCGGGCATGACCCGACTGCCCGGGCGGCACCACCTTGGCGGCGTCGACGAAGTAGCGTCGGGCGTGGACCCAGCAGCCGAGATGCGTCAGGCCTTGTTGCGCGACGACCGCGGCATAGGCCTCCCAGCCATCGGTCATCAGGTAACCCTGCCAGCCGGCGAGCAAGCGCAGCGGGACCTGCCCGGACCGACTCGGGTCGTAGTCGAACAGGAGTACCGGGCGGCCCAGTGGCCCGCCGCGCTGCACCCACATGTAACTCTTGGCCGAGGCGGCGCGGCCGGGTTCCTTCAGCACCTGGACCGGGGTTTCGTCCATATGGATGAGATCCGCGCCGAGCACGGTGTCGCGCAGCAGGTTGGCCAGCGGCTGCAGCGCTTGGGCGGTGCCGATGACCCAGCGCGCCAGGGTCTGGCGTGGCACCAGCACACCGGCCCGCCCGAGCACGTATTCA
>NZ_JBSYXP010000052.1:0-1020 GCF_054172105.1 Methylolobus aquaticus | reverse complement strand
TCAAACGCCTGCTCCGCCTCACGCCGGGTGGGCGCCATCCAGATCGCCTGCAGTGCCGCCTTGGCTTGGCTCTGTAAGGCTTTCGGGAGGCTACTCAGGACATTGCCCATCTTGTGAAACCAGCAGCGCTGGTGGCGGGTCTCGGCGTAGATCTCGTCCATCGCGGCCCAGAAACCCAGCGCCCCGTCCCCGACGGCCAGGCGTGGCCCCTCGGTCAGGCCGCGCGCGTGGAGATCCCGCAGGACATCGAGCCAGGACGACTTCGCTTCACGGAAGCCATCGGCCAAGGCGACGAGTTCCTTCCTGCCGTCGCCCCGTACGCCGATAATCACCAGCAGACACAGCCGCGGATCATCCTCTTCACGGACACCGGTATGGACCCCATCGGCCCACCAGTACACGTAGCGCTGCGCGGACAGATCCCGCCGCGCCCACGCCTGATACTCCCGCGCCCAATCGGCCTTCAAGCGACTCACCACATTCGCGGACAAGCCTTTGGCTTGGTCACCAACCAGGACCGTCAGGGCACCCTGGAGATCGCCGGTCGAGATCCCTTTCAGGTAGAGCCACGGCAAGGCCGCGGCGATACGACCGGAACGGCGCACATACGGCGGGACCAAGGCCGAGTTGAACTTCACCCCGCGCCCCGAACGGTCCCGGACCTTCGGCACCCGCACCGACACCGGTCCGACCGCCGTCAGCACCTCGCGCTCCGGCAAATAACCGTTGCGGACAATGGCCCGCTGACCGCCCAACGTGCTCACGTTCCCGTACCGGCTCAACAACTCCCCCAACTCCGTCTCGATGGCCTTCTGGATCAGCTCGCGAGCACCCCGTCGGATCAGTTCCTCCAGGCCCAGACCCAACTCCGTTGCCTTTCTCTCCTCGTCCTGCGTAACCTTGCTCATGGCGTACTCACCTCAATGCTGCGCTTCAGTCTCGACAACCGAATTGTCAGCAGGGTACGCCACCCGCTCAAGCCATCACCCCACGCTCGTACACCAGTTCCGACTTTAGCTC
>NZ_JBSYXP010000051.1:0-1050 GCF_054172105.1 Methylolobus aquaticus | reverse complement strand
CGTTGCACCGCTCGCAGCACAATCCCCAGGATCGTCCGCTGCCGCTTGACCACCCGCCGCAAGCGCTTGAACTGGCGGGCATGGGCGTAACCGCCGGCCTTGCGGCGCAGTAACGCACCCTCGCGGGCGTAGGTCTGCTTCAACGAAATCCCCACCGCTTTCGCCGCCTGGACCACCTTGGCCCGGGCGATCTCCAGCAAGCGACTGTCCACCGGATGCGCGATGGCCTTCTCCTGTACCGTCGTATCCACGATGATCCGCTCGAACTCGTGTGGCCGCACCGCCTTCGTCACTACCGCCGTATCCACGGTGGCGCGGAGCAACTCTTCCACACCCGCTTCACCGATCGCTTTCCGAAACCGACCCACCTGCGTCGCATCGCACGGCAGGCGCGCCTCGTAGTACTCCCGGCCACTGAAGTACTGCCACACCACATTCTCCGACCAGCGTTCCACCACCGCTTCGTCGCTGAGATTGAAGGCGTGCTTCAGGTACAAGAGCGAGGCCATCAGCCGGATCGGTAACCGCGGCCGACCCGCCGCACTGACGTCACCACCGACCGTCTGCAGACTCGGACCGAACAGGTAATCAACCGCCACCACCCGCCCGGCGCGATCCCGCCGTTCAAAGCTTGGTGCCAGCGCCGCTTCCAGTTGTGCCCAGGGAATCCGCTTGGCCAACACC
Source organism: Methylolobus aquaticus (assembly GCF_054172105.1). NCBI lineage: Bacteria > Pseudomonadati > Pseudomonadota > Gammaproteobacteria > Methylococcales > Methylococcaceae > Methylolobus > Methylolobus aquaticus. The sequence goes on along the minus strand of NZ_JBSYXP010000051.1, from coordinate 366 downwards.
GCCAGCGGATGCCGCAGGTCGATCATCTGCTCCAAGCGGGCCCGGAAGAAGTCGTCAGTCATCGATGCGCCCCAGAATCCCTCAGGCATTGCCGCCTAATCCCGCAAAATCCGCGGGATTCCGATACCCCACGAAACGGCAAAGCTCCGCGTGCCATGCGCCTTCCAGCGATTCTGCAGGGGCGACTAAATACTGTCATTACAGTAAAACAAAAGCTTACTCAAGAATTTGTCGAACTCGGGGGGATGGCCTTACGCTACTCCCAGTGTTTCCGTTTTAAACTGAGGACGAGCTAAAGTCGGAAGTGGTGTACGAGCGTGGGGTGATGGCTTGAGCGGGTGGCGTACCCTGCTGACAATTCGGTTG
>NZ_JBSYXP010000050.1:0-1208 GCF_054172105.1 Methylolobus aquaticus | reverse complement strand
TGGGGGTAGCCGGGACGCGGTGGCGTGCCGACTGCGGCTGGGCGGCGGGGTGACGTTGGAGCTGACCACCCTCCCGAGCGCCGCGTGGTTGGCCAGCGTGCACGAGGCGTTGGGCTGATGCATCCGGGGAGCCGGATCGGCGCGGTGTACTTGTATCGGCCGGCGATTGACTTTCGGAAGTCGATCGACGGCTTATCGGCGGTGGTCGAGCGGGAGTTGGGGTTGAATCCGTTCGGCGCTGGGCTGTACGTGTTCATCAACCGGCGGCGGGACAAGCTGAAAGCGTTGTACTGGCACCGCAACGGGTTTTGCCTATGGTACAAGCGGCTGGAAGCGGAGCGGTTTGCCTGGCCGGTGGTGGGCGCCGCGACGGGCCCGGTGGAGATCAGCCTGCAGGAACTGGAATGGCTGCTGGAGGGTTTCGATCTGTGGGCCCATCGCCCGCATAAAACATTGCAATACCAGTCGGTTACCTAAGCGCTTGGGGTATAATAGCGGCATGTCAGGTGCCGCTGTTCCCCTCGTTGCCGAACCCCTCCAAGGGGTCTTGCCGGAGCCCCTCCCGGATGATCCGGCAGCGCTGAAAGCGCTGTTGCAGGTCCAGCAAGCCGCGTTTCTGCGACAGCTGCAGGTCGAACGTGCGGCGGCAGAACAGGCCTTCGGGGCGCAGCGCGCCGCCGACCAAAAAGCCTTCAATGCCCGCCTGCTCGAACTGTACGAGCAGATTCGCTTAGCCCGCCAGCGCCAGTTCGGCCGGCGCAGTGAAGCCCATCCGGGACAACTGGGATTGTTCGACGAGGCTGAAGCCGAGTGCGCCGCCGCGCCCGAGGCCAGCGATATGGTCGAGTTACCGGCGCCCCGGCCGCGACAACCAGCGCTCCCCCGGCGCCGCGGCAAGCGCCAGCCCCTGCCGGCCGAACTGCCGCGCGTCGACGTCATCCACGACATCCCCGCGGCCGAACGGACCTGCGCCTGCGGGACGCCGCTGGTGGAGATCGGTGAAGAGGTCAGTGAACAACTGGATATCATCCCGCTGCAGGTCCGGGTGCTGCGCCATATTCGTAAGCGTTACGGCTGTCCCCAGCGGCACACCGCCCCGGTGACGGCGCCGGCACCGCCGCAGGTCTTGCCGAAGAGCAACGCCAGCAACGACCTCTTGGCCCTGTTGCTCACCACCAAATACGTTGATGGCCTGCCGTTGGCGCGGT